>NZ_AP014509.1:1200000-1500000 GCF_000828655.1 Thermotoga caldifontis AZM44c09 | reverse complement strand
CCGAGCTGCCGGAGGACGTGCTCGAAGACCTCAAGGCACTTGAGAGGGAACCCGAGGAAGAAGAAGAGGGTGACTGAGTGTGGCGAACGTCCTTGTAACTGGAGGAGCCGGATTCATAGGTTCGCACCTCGTCGACGCGTTGTTGCGTGCCGGTCACAGGGTGGTTGTCGTCGACAATCTCAGCAGTGGAAAGATAGACAACCTGAACAGGCAGGCACTCTTCTACCAGCAGAGTGTAGAGGACGAAGAGATGATGGAACGCGTTTTCATGCTCCATCGTTTCGATTACGTCTTCCACCTCGCCGCGCAGGCGAGCGTGAGCGTGTCGGTGAAAGACCCCGTCAGGGATGCCAGGAGCAACATCATGGGCAGTCTGGTGTTGCTCGAAAAGAGCGTCAAGTACAACGTCAAGAAGTTCATCTTCTCCTCCACGGGCGGCGCGATCTACGGGGACGATGTGCCCACTCCAACGAGCGAAGACGTCTTCCCGAGGCCCATCTCTCCTTACGGAATCGCGAAGAGGAGCGTGGAGATGTACCTGGAGTTCTACAAGAAGGAAAAGGGTTTAGATTACGTGGCCCTGCGCTACGGCAACGTGTACGGTCCGAGGCAGGATCCCAACGGTGAGGCCGGCGTGGTTGCCATATTCACCTCGAGGATGCTGAAGGGCGAAGACGTCTACATCTTCGGTGACGGTGAACACGTGCGGGATTACGTGTACGTCGGTGACGTGGTGGAAGCGAACCTTCTGTGCTTGAAACCTGATGTGAGCGGAGTGTTCAACATCGCCACGGGCGTCGGCACAACGGTGAACCAGCTTTTCAGGATGCTCGCCGAGCTTACGAATTATCCAAAACAGCCCGTGTACACCGAGCCGAGGAAAGGGGATCTGAGAAAGAGCGTCCTCGATTGTTCGAAGGCTGAAAAGATACTCGGCTGGAAACCGAAGATCGATCTCAGAACCGGCCTGGCCCTCACGGTGGAGTTCTTCAAATCCGGAGGGTGATCCCCACGCAGAGAGCGAAACCCCTCGCGGAGAGAATGAGACCTACAGATCTGGACGAACTCGTGGGTCAGGACCACGTCCTCGGTCGAAACGGTGTTCTCCGGCGCGCCCTCGAGTCCGGTTCCATCTTCTCGTGCATCCTCTACGGTCCTCCCGGATGCGGTAAGAGCTCCATCGCCGAGCTGATCAGAAAGTACGTCGATGCGGAGTTCCATTCCCTGAGCGGCTCACTGCACGGTGCGGCCGAGATAAAACAGGTCCTGAGCAGGGCCCAGGAACTGAAGAAATACGGCAGACGAACGGTCCTGTTCATAGACGAGATCCACAGGCTCAACAGGGCGCAGCAGGACATCCTCCTTTCACGTGTGGAGGATGGGACCATCGTGCTCGTCGGTGCCACCACCGAAAATCCCTCCTTCGAGATCATCGCACCGTTGCTTTCAAGGTGCAGGGTGATACAGCTCAAACCCCTCGCGCCGGAGGACCTTTTGAAGATCATGAAGCGCGCGATCGAGAAGGACAGTCTGTTCACGGAGAACAACGTCGAGATCGAGGAGGACGTGCTCGTTCACATCGCCAAGGAGGCGAACGGCGATGCGAGGTACGCGCTGAACACGCTCGAAACGCTCGTAGAATCAGCCCTGTCCAAGGGTGTGAGGAAGATACGTCTGGAAGATCTGACGATGCTTTCGCCGAAAAGTCTCGCCTACACCGAAGAGAGTCACTACGATCTGGCGTCCGCCTTCATCAAGAGCCTGAGGGGAAGCGACCCGGACGCCGCGCTCTACTACATGGTCAGGATGCTCGAATCGGGAGAAGATCCCATGTTCATCGCGAGGAGGATGATCATCCTCGCGAGCGAAGATGTGGGTTTGGCAGATCCGTTCGCGCTCGTGATGGCGGTCAGCGCCGCGCAGGCGGTGGAGTACGTCGGTATGCCGGAGTGCGCCTTGAACCTCGCCGAGGCGGCGATCTACCTCGCCACAGCGCCGAAGAGCAACTCCGCATACGAAGCTCTCAGCAGAGCGAAAGAGCTGGTGGAGAAGACGAAAGACGTTCAGGTGCCACTCTTTTTGAGAAACCCCGTGACCAGGTTGATGAAAGACATGGGTTACGGGAAGGGTTACGTGTATCCGCACGATGTCGGAGGCTTCGTGCGAAGAAGCTACATGCCCGAAGGCCTCGAGCACGTGAAGCTGTACGTACCGAAGGACGTCGGCAGAGAGTCTCTGATAAAGAAGAAACTGGAACAGCTCTGGGGAAACAGGGGGGAAGATCAGAATGAAGATCGTGCCGAAGAGTGAAGTGATCTACGCCTTCAGCCCGCACATGAAACCAGCCCTGAGCGTTCAGGCCGGTGAAACTGTTCAGTTCCAAACGCTCGACGCGCTCGGTGGTCAGATTCGCAACGAAGAAGACGTGATGAATCTGGATTTTTCCAAGGTCAACCCTGCCACGGGTCCCGTCTTCGTTCAAGGTGCAGAGGTTGGAAAGACGCTCGTTGTGGAGATCATCGATATAGAGATCTCTTCGGACCGTGGGGTGATCGTCGTCGAAGAGGGCTTCGGAGTGCTCAGGGACGTCGTGAAAGGCTTCAGGGCGAAGATTCTCCCGATTCGGGGTGGAAACGTTCTTTTCAACGATCTCTCGATCCCGATCAGGCCCATGATCGGTGTGATCGGTGTCGCACCTCAGGGGCAGGAGTTTCCCACCGGCACCGCACACAGACACGGCGGCAACATGGACACAAAGCAGATCACTGCTGGAAGCAAGGTCTATCTTCCGATCTTTCAGGAAGGCGCCCTGCTCGCGCTCGGGGATGTGCACGCCGTCATGGGTGATGGTGAGGTGTGCGTGTCCGCGTGCGAAGTTCCAGCGACCGTAACGGTGAGAGTTGACGTTCTGGATAGAACCATCGAATGGCCCATGGTGGAGACAGACCAAGATCTCTACGTGCTCGTTTCTCTACCGAGTCTGGAAGAAGCGTGCGAGGAAGCCACGCGTGTGGCGGTGAAGATGCTCAGCGAGGCGAAGAAACTTTCCTTCGAAGATGCTTACATGCTCGCGAGCCTGATCGTCGATGTGGGCATCAGCCAGCTCGTCGATCCGAACCTGACAGCGAAGGCGAGGATTCCGAAGAGTTTTCTGTTGTAGAATACGTTGATGGTCACTCAGACACCGGGAGGGAACGTGCGTGGAAGAAAGGACACTGACTCTGAGCGATCTGCTTTTGATGTTCAAACGAAGGCAGCAGATTTTCTGGCTCGTCCTCGTTGTAACGTTGCTCGTCACCGGGATTTATCTGCTCGTCGCGAAACCACAGTACGAAGCGGTCGCGAAGGTGAGGATTCAATCTGCCACGGGTGTGAGCGCCTCCGGTTCCTCCGCTATAGGTCTCTTACTCGGCACCGGCACTTCGGGTAGCGTTCAGGAAGAGATCGAGGTCATGCTGTCGAAGACCAACCTCCTGCCCGTCATAGAAAAGCTCGACCTGGTGAACAGAATGATGAAAAAGGAAGACATAGAAAAGGCGTTGAAGAAGGGCCTTACTATCGATCAGTTGAAGCTCTCACTGTACAGCTATCTGGTCGGCAAGAATCTCATCTCCATCAATCCGGTCAAGAACACGAACATACTGGAAGTGAAGTTCAGCTGGACGGATCCGAAGCTCGCAGCGGACGTCGTGAACGCGCTCATCGATCACTACGCAGAAGTGAGGGAGCAGGTCATCAAGGATCAAACCGCCGTCAAACGGGCGTACATAGAGGAACAGATTCCAAGGCTCGAGAAAGAGCTTCAGGAAGCCCAGATGAGGCTCAGAGCTTTCAAGGAGCAGAACAAGATTTACCAGCTGAGTGCCCAGAGCGAAGTAATGGTTCAAAGATTTTTTGAGCTGGCGAAGCGCATCGAAGAAGAAAGAATAGCACTGGAAGAACTCTCGTCACAGCTTTCTTTTCTTTCAAAGCAACTCGAGCAGTACGATGCAGAGATTCAGCGCATCGGCGAGAGCGTGACTTTCGATCCTGTAGTTACTCAGCTGAAAAGCAAGCTCGTTTCACTCCAGATAGAGATGGCGGGAGTTTCAGAGAAGTACCCTGCCGGGAGCGCCGAGCTCAGGCAGAGGAAGGCGGAACTGGAAGAAGTCAAAAAACAGCTGGAGCAGGAGATCAAAAATCTTTTGAACTCCCGCCTCAGAAAGTCGCTGAGCCCGGTGTATCAGCAGGTGATTTCCAGTTACGTTCAAACTCAGGCCGATCTGCTGGTCCATCAGGTTCAGTACGAGGCGTACAGGAAGCTATACGAACAAGCGCAGGCTGAGCTTTCGAAACTGCCCGCCCTCGAACAGGAGCTCATCAACCTTGAAAGAGACTACAGAGTGAAAGAGACCATATACACGACTCTCCTGCAGGGAAAATATCAGAACCTGATCACCGAAGTTTCTATGGCTGGCACGTTCAGCGTTGTGGACCGCGCCGTTGTTCCTCTTTCACCTTCGAAACCGAACAAGAAGCTCACGCTCGCGATCGGGGGAGTGCTTGGACTGTTTCTGGGAGTTCTGTTCGTCTTCCTGCTGGAAGCCCTCGATAAAACTGTGAAGCTCGAGAGCGAAGCCGAATACTTGCTGGGTGCAGACAGAATCATCGCAAGAGTTCCCATATCCAGAGATCGACGCGCCGTGGAGAAATCTTTAGCTATCGCGGCAGTCAGAGCGGGGAAGACCATCCTCGTGACGAGCCTCGAGGCTGGGGCAGGTAAATCTTTCGTTTCTCAGCGACTGGCCTCGTTGCTCGCGCAGAAGGGTAGAACACTCCTGTTCACAGACGAGGAGCACAGCGGCTCGACGTACGATGTCAGAAAGTTGCTGGAACTCATGTCTAACCCGGCGCTCCTCACCGACCTTAAAGACCACTACCAGCACATCGTCATTGACGGTCCGACGGTGGAAACACCGCACATTGCCGAACTGATGGATCTATCTGACACAGTCTACATGGTCGTGCGACTCGAGCACACACCGCGCGAAAAACTCAAACTTATTCCCAACCTGGAAAAGGTCCACGGCTTCTTGCTCAACGGTCTGACATCGAAAAATTCCGCTTCGGTCGCATAACAGGCTGTGCCTCACCATCCAAACAGATTCTTCGATGTTACGATTATGCTCAGAACATCTCTCACGATCGGGAGCACGTCGCTCAGCTGTGCCGCTGGACTGCTCGGCACATAGATCACATCGCCTGGCGAAACGTTCGGGTTCACGCTCGAACCCTTGCCCATGATTATTCCGGAGAGATCGCAGATCTGTACCTCTCCTTCGAGTCCTCCTTTGAAGAGAAAGACCCTGTTCACCGCAGCAGACTGCGTGAACCCGCCGGCCCTCATGATTGCATCGAACAGCGTGCTGAACCTGTCGATCCTGACCACCCCGGGGTTCCTCACGTTTCCAAGAACGTAGGCCACATTCGTTTCAATCGATGGCACGTACACGACGTCTCCCGGCAGCACCTTCACCTGCTGCACGATGGACAGGTCAGTGAAATCGTATGTGAATTCCTGATTTCCGCGCTTCAGGACGATCCTCGTTTTCATCGCCCAGTTGCTCAGTCCACCGGCCTGCGCGATCAGCTTGACCAGATCCACGTCCCCGATCAGCTCGTACGCGCCGGGCCTCGCGACTTCCCCAACCACGTACGCGAAGTTCTCCGTCTCGATGGGAACCAGCACGACCGTCCCACTTTCGAGAACCAGGTCAGTGCCTTTCACCACTTCTTCATACTCGACCTCTCTAACCGTGCCTTCCGGAGAGATCAGGACCAGCCTCCTCGACGCGGAAGGCTTCAGACCTCCCACTCTGCTGAGCACGTTCCTGAGCGTAGGCGCTTGCTCTTTTTCGAAGCTGACCAGTGCGTTGTTCGCACCTTCTCCAAAGACGTACACGTGCACCTTCTCTTTCCGGCGCACAAACACGTAATCTCCGTCCTGCAGCGCGAACGTTCCCCACTCGTTCAGCCCGATCTCTTGTTGTGAGCCGTCTCTGAACAGCAGGACATCCTTCGGTTCGAAAACCTCACTTTTTACGAAACTTCCCGCTTTGACGATCGCCAGTTCCACCGTTGCCTTCTCGTCCGGTTCGAACACAACCCTCCCTGGAACGTTGACGAATCCGTCCACATAAACGCGCACGGATTTTCTGAGCTTCACTTCCACTACGTCACCATCGTTCAGTGCCAGCGGTTTGACCGCCTCGAGTTCGATCGGGCCGTTCGGGGAGAACACCCTGAGCCGTTCGATGTATCTGTTTTCTACCTTGCCGAACTTCGCCATCGCCCGTTCCAGATCCATCTGCTCCTCCTTCGAGAACTCGACGTAGCCGTACACGTCACCTGTGAAGTAGACCCTTCTCGATCCCACGAAGCGGACTATCACCGTGTCGCCGGCTTCAAGAGTTACATCGTTCTGGATCAGCGTCGAAGGTTCGAACAGAATCTCCTTACTGTCCCTCAACAGTGCGAGTTTCTTTATCGAAGAAAGATCTTCCACACCGTACTTCTTCACCGCGGTGAGCAGCGTGAAAGGTTCGTCGCGTTCGAACGCCATGCGACCGTTTCTGCTCGCGTTGTCCCCGGCCATGTAGACGAACCTTCCCGAGAACCTTTCGACGTAAACGAACGCCCCATCTTCGAGCGGAACGTCCTGGTTGATTACCTCATCGAATGCGAATGAACGATCGCCTATTCTGATGGATTCCACATCGTTTTCGTCAACGAATCCTCCGGCTTTGGCTATCAAGTTGCGCAGACTGAACGTTTCCTTCTTGGCAAACGTGTACAGTCCCGGGTTCCTCACGTATCCCAGCACGTACGCCCTCCTGGGCACGTACTCTTCCACGTGGACCACGTCGCCGGGTTTGACCTCGAAATCGAGCTGGTCCACACCCAGGTTGAGTCGCTGTTCACCGCGCTTTATCGAGATCTTCTCAACTTCTTCGGCATTGCCTCTCAGACCTCCAGCCAGCGAGATGAGTTTCTGCAGCGTCATGCGCTCGGCCGGTGAGATCCTGTAAGAACCCGGATTTCTCACATACCCCAGCACGTAAACTTCTGTATCTTCGAAGGCTTTTATCTCAACCAGATCGCCAACCTCGATCGGCACGTTCTGATCGACGATGTCCGCCCCGTACTCTCCCACGATCTCGCCCTGCCTTACTATCCGCACTTTCTCGATGAATTTCTTTTCCAGTGAAAGTCCGCCGGCCTTCGCCAGCAGATTCTTCAGTGTGAGCGTTTCTTCGCGTGAAAACTGGTACATTCCAGGCGTTTGAACAGCGCCGACCACGTAGGCGAACCTCTCGGTGTACTTTTCAACGTGCACCGTATCGCCGGGTTTCAAAAGAATCGTCTTTTCGAAAACGTCCTTCTCATTGAAGACCTCCACTCTGTCTGAGATCAGAACGATCCTCCCGGAACCCTCGTTCGTGATACCGCCAGCAGCGGATACCAGATCGAGCAGGGTCATGTTCTTTTTGAAAGGATAGACACCAGGGTCTTTCACAGCTCCAACGATCTTCACCATCTCCGCGTAAGTCTTTTCAGGTAGAACGATCTGATCGTTCTCTTTCAACAACACGTCCTGGCTGGGCACCTCTCCGAAGATAAGACCGGAAAGATCTATCTGCTGAATCTTCCCATCCCGGATCAGTTTCACTTTGCTCAGATCGACCATGGAAAGATCTGCCCCGACGAGCGCCACGAGCTTCGAGAGAGTCAGATCCAGCATGCCGAGGTCCACAACGGTGTTCACAACACCACTGACGTAGACATTCCTCGGAGCAATCTTCACCAAACTTATGTAAACCTCTGGTTCAGGTATGTGCTTTCCAAGCAGTTCCGTCAGACGTTCCGTCAGCTGATCCACCGTCATGCCTTCGACCTTGACCCTGCCAACGAGCGGGAAGGTGATGCAACCTTCCACGTCGACGGAGCATTCTCTCGTTAGCTCCTGATAGCCGAGCACTTCGACGGCAAGAACATCACCCACGCGGATCGAGTAAGCGAAAGACAATGCCGTGATCAAAATTACAATCAGCGAAAAGATTTCTCTTTTCATAGTTCATCACCCCGCACCGCGCTCGTCTTTCATCAAAATATTAGCATGTGAAACGTATAATTGAATTGGAGGGAAGTTCATGGGCTACATCGATCCGTGTGCTCAGATCGGGAAGAACGTTAGCATTGGTCACGGCGTGGTCATCGAACGGAACGTGTCAATCGGTGACAACGTGATCATTGGTCACAACGTTGTGATAAGGGAAGACACTGTGATCAACGATGGTTGCGTGATCTTCGACAACGCCGTGCTGGGAAAGAAACCCTTCAGGTCGGCCATGTCCGCTGTGACGGAAGAAAAACAGCTACCACCTCTGATCCTCGGTAAAAACGTTGTGATAGGAGCCGGAAGCGTTGTATACAGGGGGAGCGTTCTGGAAGACAACGTTTTTGTTGGAGATTTGGTCGTGATAAGGGAAGAGGTAAAGATAGGCCAGTTCACCATCATTGGCAAGGGTGCGACTGTGGAGAACAAAGCGACCATCGGCGAGTATGTCAAGATAGAAACGAACGCGTACATAACAGCGCTCTCCACCATAGAAGATTACTGTTTCATAGCCCCCGAGGTCACCTTCACCAACGACAATTTCCTGGGAAGAACCGAAGAGAGAAGAAAGTACTTCAAAGGTCCCACCGTGAAAAAGGGCGCCAGGATAGGCGCGAACGCCACCATCCTTCCGGGCGTGGTCATCGGTGAGGACGCGCTCGTTGCCGCAGGATCCGTCGTCACGAAGGACGTTCCAGCCAGAAAGATCGTCATGGGAGTGCCGGCAAGGGTCGTCCGGGATGTTCCGCCGGAACAACTTCTGGAGAACCAGAGCTATTACAAAGGAAGCTGAAACTCACCTGGATCTTCTCTTTAGCTCTCTCACCACGTCGCTCCAGCGGATTTCTTCGGCGCTCAAAAGCACAGTGAGGTGGTACATCAAATCCGCCAGCTCTTCGATCAATCTCTCCTTCGTTTGATGCTTCGCCGCTACGATCACCTCTATCGCTTCCTCTCCGAATTTCTTCAAAATCTTATCCAGTCCCTCTTCGAACAGCTTCGCCGTGTAGGAACCCTGAACCGGGTTCTTCTTCCTGTCCTCGACGATGCCATACAGTTTTTCGAGAAACCAAAGGCCGTTCTCCCCGGCATCGTCTCCGTGCACAACGTTGAAGAAACAGCTCCTCCTTCCCGTGTGGCACGCCACCTTTCCGTGGGGGAAATCCACAAGATACAGCAAGGCGTCCCCATCGCAGTCTTCTACGATTTTCACCACCTTCATCGTGTTCCCCGACTCTTCTCCTTTTTTCCATATCCTCTGCCTCGATCTGGAATAAAAATGTGCAAAATTCGTTTCCTTCGTCAACCTCAACGCCTCTTCGTCGGCGTAGGCGAGCATCAAAACTTCCTTCGTGTGTATCTCCTGGACCACGACGGGCCGCAGCATATCATCCGACCCCCGCGCTGAGCCTCACCTTCACACCGTTCTCAAGAAGATACCTCTTCAGCTCGGCGATGTCGATCAATCCGAAGTGGAACACCGAAGCGCCGAGCGCCGCGTCCGCACCGGCTCTGAACGCTTCAAGGAAATGTTCCTTCCTTCCCGCACCGCCCGAAGCCACGAGTGGGATCTTCAAAACTTCTTTCGCCTTCGAGATCATCTCCAGATCGAAGCCCTCTCTCGTCCCGTCTCTGTCTATGCTCGTCAAGAGCACCTCACCCGCTCCCAGGTCCTGAACGATCCTCAGCCATTCTTCCAGCCTCATCCCCGTAGCCTTCGTGCCCGAGAGCACGACCACTTCGTAACCTGTCTCGGCCTTCCTGGCGTCCACAGCGACCACGACGGCTTCAGGTCCGAACCTGGATGCGAGCTGTTCGATCAGCTTCGGATTCTCTATGGCCGCGGTGTTGACGCTCACTTTGTCCACACCCGCATAGATCAACTCCGCTGCGGTCTCAACGTCCCTGATTCCCCCACCGACAATGAAGGGTACCTTCACCCTTTCAGCGACCTTCTTCGCCAGCTCGATCATCGTTCTTCTCGATTCGAGAGATGCGGTGATGTCCAGAAACACCAGTTCGTCCACGCCAGCTTCGCAGTACTTCTCGGCGAGCTGTAATGGATCACCCGCATAGACGAAGTCCACGAACTGTCTTCCTTTAACGACCTTACCGTCCTTCACGTCCAGACACGCCACGATTCTCTTAAACATAGCTTCTCATCACCTCCAGAGAGATTTTTCCCTCGTAAAACGCCCTTCCAACGATCAGTCCGACCACGTTTGGAACCTCGAAAGAAAGCTCTCTCACACGCTTCAGATCTTCCACTGAACCTGCACCTCCAGCCACGATGAACTCGAGCTGTGTTTCGATCGCGAGCTTCCGTGTGAACCGCAGATCTCTACCCTTCATGGTGCCGTCTGCGTCCACGTCGGTGTGTACCACCCGCCTCAAACCGAAATTTTTCAGCCTTTCGAGCAGCTCGATCGCGTCCACATCGCTCTGACCGTTCCACCCTTTGACGCGTACCTTACCCTGCGACGTGTCGAGAGAGAAGATCACGTCCACACCGCGCGCGAGCAGTTCACGAACCAGCGATGGGTTTTCGACCAGGGCGGAACTGAGGATCTGTCTTTCAAAACCCATCTCTTTGAGTTTCAGCGCACGCTCAACGTCCCTTATCCCACCTCCCAGCTGAACGAAGCGCGCCAGATCCTTGCTCGCGATCTTTTTCAAAACGGCTTCGTTCGACCTCGAACCATCGATCGCCGCAGAAAGATCGACGACGTGCACGAGTTTGAAACCCTCCCACACGAAGGTTTCCAGAAGCTCAATCGGATCGAGCTCGTAAAAACGGCAGTTCTCTTTCCTGCCCTTCTCGAACCTCACGACGCGCCCTTCGTAAAGATCGATCGCGGGAATGACGAGCATCGCCCCACCTTCCTTCACGGTCAATCTATGACGTTCTTCGTGCTCTGAACGGATTCAACTTTCCTGATCGCTTCTTTGACACTCATGCCGAACGCTTTGAAGATGGACTCTGCCACGTGGTGCGAGTTTTTCCCGAACATTTTCACGATGTGGAGCGTGACCCTCGCGTTCATCGCGAAGGCTCTGAAGAACTCTTCGATGAGCTCGGTGGGGAACTCTCCGATCCTTTCCGTTTCGAAGAACACCTGAAAGTTCAGAAAACCCCTTCCTGAAAAATCGATGGAACACAGAGTGAGAGCTTCGTCCATCGGGACGATCGCGTGACCGAAACGCGCGATCTTTGAATAATCGAAGAGCTCTCTGAAAGCGATGCCCAGCACGATCGCAAGATCCTCAACCGCGTGGTGCATGTCCACGTGCAGATCCGCCTCGAAACGTTCCACGTTCAAAGACAGCGTCGAGAATTTGCAGAAGGTCTTCAGCATGTGGTCCAAAAATCCGATCTTGCTCGAGCCAGAGAAAGTTCCTTTTCCATCCTCGACGAGCTTTAGCTCGATGGCGGTCTCTTGAGTTTCACGCCCGATAGAACAGGAATTTTCCTTCTTTTCCAGCCTCACATTAATCCCTCCAGCGTTTCGATCACAAGGTCGTTCTGCTGCGTCTGTCCCACACTGATTCGAAGCCCCCAACCTGTTTTCCTCACGGTTATTCCGCGTTCCAGCAACGCCCGATGGATCCTCTCGGCCTCTTTCTGATCCAGATAGACGAAGACGAAGTTCGCCTTCGAATCGCTCACGTTGAAACCGAGCCTTCGCAGTGCACTCTTGAGCCTTTCTCTCTCTTCGACGATCCTTTCTATTCTCTCTTCGAAGATGCGTCTGTTCTTCAGCGCGACCGTCGCGAAGAGCTGTCCTGTATAGCTCACGTTGTAAGGTAGTCGGATCCTGTTGTAGGCGTCGATCAGTGCGGTGTTCGCGATGAGATAGCCTATCCTCTGCGACGCCAGACCGAAGGCCTTGGAAAAGGTTCGAACGACGATCAGGTTGGAATAATCCTCTATCAAAGGTGCGTAGGTCCTGCCAGAGAATTCGTAGTAAGCCTCGTCGAGAACGAGGAGCGCACCGCTGTTCAAAAGCCGAAAGATCTCTTCGTCCGTGAAGAGATGTCCCGTCGGATTGTTCGGGTTCGGCAGGAAAACTACGCAGTCCTCGTTGAGGTCTTTCAACCTCTCGAGATCGATCCTCTCACCAGCGAGCGGCACCCTGTTCAGCTTCACGCCAACGGCGCTGGCGAAGATCTCGTAACAGCTGTAGGTCGGTGGAAAGACGTAGATTGAAAGATCTTTGAACATGCTCAAAAGCACGTAGATGATCTCATCGGCACCGTTTCCGACGCTGATCTGTTCTTTCTGCGCCTTCCATCCTCCGATCGAAACGTAGTCGACCAGTTCGTTCAAAAATTCTTCCGACGGCGAATCGACGTAGGTCGGCAACCTGCTCGCGTCGATCCGTTCGAAACACTCCCGCACCAGTTCTTCCGGAAAAGGATAGGGATTTTCGTTCAGCGCAAGGTACGTGAGAGTCCTCGGCTCAGACCGGTACGCCTCTACGTTCTTTCTGATCTCTTCAACGACCGAACTGAAACTCACCTTGCTCCCCCCATTCTCGCTTCGATCGAGCGTGCGTGGGCTTCGAAACCTTCGAGCCTCGCCAGCCGCGCGTAGAATTCGCCCTGTTCTCGCACCTCTTCTTCGCTCACCACGGTCACGAAGATCTTCTTCAAAAAGTCCTGAACGCTCAAACCGGAAGCGAACCTGGCGTTCTGCAGTGTGGGGAGCACGTGGTTCGGTCCGATACCGTAATCACCGAACGCCTCGGCGGAGCTGTTGCCAACGAAGACGGAACCCGCGTTCCTCACCCTGCCCAGCCAGGAGAAGGGATCTTCCACGAACAGTTCGAGATGTTCCGGCGCCAGCAGGTTCACCACCTCGATCGCGTCTTTCAGATCTTTCAGCAGTATCGCGAGACCGTTCTTCTCGAGCGAAACCTTCGCCACGGACCTGTTCGGCTCGCTCAGAGAGTTGAGCTGGCTTGCGAGTTCTTCGAGCACTCCGTCCATCAGGTTCTCGTCGTCCGTGATCAGCGCGCTCATGGCCATCTCGTCGTGTTCCGCCTGTGCGAGCATGTCCGCCGCCACGAACGCAGGCTTCGCGGTGGAGTCGGCGACGATGAGAAGCTCTGTCGGTCCCGCCACGGAATCGATCCCGCAATCTCCAAACACGAGCTTCTTCGCACACGATACGTACGCGTTCCCCGGTCCGACGATCTTGTCGACCCTCTTCACGATGCCCGTGCCGTAGGCCAGGGCCGCGATCGCGTGTGCCCCACCGACCTTGTAGATCTCTCGAATGTTCAATCTTCTGCACAGATACAGTATTCGATCTGGAACCTTTCCATCCTCGTTCGGTGGGCATGCCACGACGATCCTTTCGACCCCCGCTATCTTCGCCGGCACCGCGCACATGAGTAGCGTCGTGAAGTACACCTTCCTGCCGGCGGGCACGTAGATCGCGACGCTCTCGATCGGCTTCATCAGACACCCCACGAAAGAGCCGTGAGAAGTCAGACTCCACAGAGAAGCCTGCAGCTGCATCGAGTGGAACCTTTCGAGTCTTTCGATGAGCTTTTCGCACAGATCTCTGAACTCTTCCTCGACCTTTACGGCCTCAAGTTCTTCCTCACTGACCAGGATCTGTTCATCCTTCAAGGCGCATTTCTCGTACAGCGCGATGTACTTTTCCAGCGCGGCCTGTCCGTTGTGCTTCACGTCTTCCACTATTTCTCTCACCGTCTTTTCGATGTTCGCGAAGTCCAGCCTTCTCGCTTCGAGTATCTCGAGCAGCTGCCGTTCAGCGGGTTCTATCAAGATCCTCACGCCCGCACCCCCTTTCGAGCCGTTCTAAAAATCTCAGGATCTCTCCACGCTTGATCCTGTAAGAAACGTCGTTCAGCGTCACGACAGCACTGATGGGATAGATCTCGTCCAGAATCGAGAGCCCGTTCTCCCTCAGCGTCCTTCCGGTTTGAACGATGTCCACTATCAGGGGTGCCAGACCCACGAGCGGTGCGAGTTCAACGGAACCGTTCAACTTGACGATCTTCACATCCACACCTTTTGAATCGAAGTACAGCTTCGCGCTCACGGGAAACTTCGTCGCCACGGTCACGCTGCCGTTCTTCATTTTGAAACCTTCGAAGCCAGACACGACCATCTTCGCCTTCCCGAAGGGGAGTTTCATCGGCTGGATCAGTTTGAGCTGCGATTCGACGATCGAATCTGTGCCGCAGATGCCCACGTCCACCACACCGCTGGACACGTACGTTGGAACGTCCGCAGGTTTCACGATGAAGATCTTCAAGCTTTCCTCGATGTCCGTGACGATCAGCGACCTCTCGCCCTTTTCTTCGAACCGGAAGCCACACCTTTCGAGAAAGGGGAACGCCTCCTCTTCCAGCCTCCCTTTCGCCAGCGCTACCTTGACCATGCTCTCTCCTCCAGAAAGATCGTTCCGCCCACACCGAGCACCTTCTCGTTCACGCTGTACCTGCCACCGGCGGCGATCAACGCGGGTTCTCTCAGATCGAAGATCGTGAACGTGAGCCCGTCGTACTCTTCCACGGTTCTCGCTATGGAAAAGTCAACCTCGACGCGCACCCCGGGAAAGTTCGAGAGGAAATCCACCACCTCCACGATCTCTTCCCCGATCGAGGGTTCGAGTTCGAAGTATTTCAGCTGGTCCACACTCCTTTTCGTGAAGCTCGCTTCGACGAGTTTCAGCACCTCGGACAGATCCAGACCGTTCAGGGAAGCGAACAGCTCCAGCTCGGAGATGTCCTTTCTGTCTATGAGTTCGAAGAGCTTTTTTCTGAAACTCCTTGGCACGTGCCGAACGCATCTTTCTATCACCCTGGAATCGCCTATCTCGACGAGCACCTCGTCCGTCAGAGAAGAGAGAATCGATTCGACCAGCATCTTCAGAACCACGAGGTTGTCCTCGAACGAAACGTACGGGATCTTCTCGATTCCGAGCTGGTAGACAGATTGAATCTGTCCCAGTGGATCGTAACGGTACACGAAGCCCGAGTACCAGACCCTGAGGGAATCAGGCACGTTCCTGTTGAAGAACTCAACGATCGAAGCGGTGTAGTCGTTTCTGAGCTTGAACAGCTGCCCGTTCCTCGCCTGAAAGAAGACGACATCGTTCCCGATCCGGGACAGATCCTTCATCGGCTCCGTCTCCGGACTGAGAAACAGTTCGAATTCGTTCCGCACGCACGTCTGCATGAAGTTCTGGATCAATCTGTCGAGCTTTCTCAACGAAGTCCCTCCTTAAAAGAAAAAGGGTCACACCCTTTCGGATGTGACCCGGTAGCCTCTCAACGTTCCACCATCACGCAACGCCCGGTGGAGAAGCTACCGGGTCGAACACGTGATGGTGAACGAGATTCAAAACGTTGTTATAGAACCCTTCAACCACGCCCATGCGCACTCACCTGTTTGGCTATAAGATACCACGGGACTTCGAGCGTGTCAAGGGGCGATCTTCAAAGAACCGTTTCCTTCTGGTAACAGCTCACCTCCGTATCTATTAAGTGGGAGCGCTCCCAAAACCGAAGGGAGGTGCTGTTATGAAACAGCTCAGGCTCGTTTACAACACGGGCGAGGTGAACGAATCGGGCAGGCCCATCCTCAGACGCGCCAGCTTCGCCGTGGAAGATTCCGTCACGATGGTTCAGGCTGAACAGATCACCAACGTCATCGACTCGCTCACGAACTACACGGTCCAGGAAGCCTATCTGATCACCACCGTCCAGGTCGTCTAAAAGGAGGTGTGATGTATGAAGAGACTCTTCCTCGATTTCGTGAACCAGAGCGATGGAAAAAGACGCAGGATCACCATACCCAACCCGAAGCTGGATCTCACGAGCGAACAGGTGTCTCAAGCGATGGACGCGTTGATAAGTCTCGGAGCGATCCCGTCTGGTTACGTCAAAGACAGAGCGGCGATAGTCGAAACGACCACGAACGAGTTCTTCAACCTGCTCTGAACGAAGGCCCCCGCGAGGGGGCCTTCTTCATTTGAAGATCATTCCCACGCGTAGCTTTCCGCTGGAAAAGCCCGCCGTCACATAGAACTTCCACACGCGCACGATCCCACTCGCATCGAAATCCTTCTCGCCGAAAAGAACCTGAAATCCGAAGTTCGGAACCTTCCTGTAGAGAAATCCCCCAACCAGTTTGAGATCTTTCTCTCCGATGATCAAGCTGAAATCGTGCGTGATGGCTGGATAGAACAGTACCTGGTGCGAAATACTGTTCGAAACCTCAAACCCACCCACCACGTAGCCTGCACCGAGCAGTGACAGATAAACGTTCAGCCCGCCTGAAACGTCTTTCCCCAGTTCGACGTACGGTTCAAAATAGGTCACGTCTCTCAAAAAGATGGTTTTACCTTCAAGCTGCCGCGAACGTGTCAGAACTTTTTGAGCGTAGCCGATCCCCTCCGTGCTCGGTCCCTGCCTTTCAACCCTGCCCGGTCCTTCGTGATAGGCGGCGAGCGCGAGCTGAACGCTGCTGAATCTTGCAAACAGCTGGTTCAAATATCTGTTCGCGGCATCGATCGAAGAGAACACGTTGAAGGCGTTCGGAACGCCGAGCTCTTTCGCCGTCGCTGGCATCAGCTGGGTCAGACCCATCGCACCCTTTTCGGAAACCGCGTGGACGAAGAAATTCGATTCCACGCCGATCAGGCCTTTGAGAATTTTCGCGCTGTCTTTGGGCAAAAACCAGTCGATCGGTGCGACGGGGTGAACCACCGGCAAAAGCACCGTGAGCCTGAACTGTTCGGGCTGGTACGTGACAGAGACACCCTTTGCAGGTTCGTTCAGAAGCACTAAGGGATTCGCCAGAACAAGGTTCAGACACAGGAGAGAAAAGAGCCACAGCAATTTTTTCAACCTTCACACCTCACACGAACTGTCTTCTCAGCGTGTACGCGACGATGGCTGTCAAAAGCGCCATCGAAAGAACGATCAGGACGTTCCGTGGCAGGACCTTCTTCTCTTCACCTATCTTATCGATCGATGCTGCCGCGTTCTGAAGCTTCGAAGGCGATATCGCCGACGCGAGCCCACTGCCGAACGCTACGGCCGCCGCCATGTAGAAGCCTGAGAGATCCAGAAGTTTCGAAGTCTCCAAAGTGTAGCGCGCGAACATCGCCGTCGCAGAAGTCTGCGTACCCGTCACGAAGCCTCCGAGCACGCCCAGAAAGGGTGTGAAGAACGCATAGAAACTTCCAAACAGCTTCGCGGAAGAGACCGCCATCGCGTGTATCATGTTTTTCTCGATCTGGACCAGTTTCAGTCCGTGCGGTGTCATTTCATAACCAGAATGCAGCATCACGTAGGCGATGAGAAAGAAGATCGTCGCTGACCAGAAAGGCTGAACGACCCTCTTCTTCGTCTTGGTGAAGATCTCCCTCAGCTGTCTTGTATCCACCCGGTAGATGAAGACCGCCAGGAGGGCGCTCACGAAGATCCACGTGTACGCCTGCCACAGAACTCTCAGGTGTACCGCTTTTCCTTTCAACACATCGATCGGCATCGACCACTTCTGGTAGAAGAGTTCGTGCACGGGCTTTACGAGATTCACGAAGACGATGAAGAATATGAGCAAAAGCCATGGTGACGAAGCGACCAGCAGACGCTTCACATCCAGTCCCTCAGCGACGATGCGTGTGCGATTCCTGAACCTGTAGACGATGGACAGACTCGCAACGATCAGGAACCCGGTGATCAAACCTGTCAGCACCGGTGCCCCGATCCATATTCCAGCCATCGCACCGAGGAGTGACACGACACCGACCAGGATTGTCAAGAGAAAACCGCGCCTGAGAAAGTTCATCCCCCCAGCCAGATAAAGCACCGCCAGCGAGATCGCGACCGACACGATCCCCACGAACGGCAGAAAGTATCTCGCGGCCGTGATCAGGTCCGTCTCCACCATCTCCGCGTACACAACCAGCGGAACGCCCAAGATCGTGTAGGTGCAGAGCGCGTCGTATCCCAGAGCGGAGAGCGCGATGCTCGCCGCGGGTGAATAACCCAGCGCCACCAGGATCGGTGTGATCACGGTCACGGGCACCGCACCGGCGGAAGAGAGCAACGTACCCACCCCGATGACGATGATCAGGATCTGAAACACTTTGTCTTTTTCGCAGAGTTTTTTCGAAAACTCGACGATCGTACCCATCGCCCCGGCAGTTTCCATCAGCGTGAGCTGGAATAGAGATGCGACCACGATGATCGACACCGGAAGCGAAGCCAGAAATCCTGCGATCGTCGAGCGGAGCACCACTTCCAGCGATGTTGAAAAATAGCTGAGCGCGAGCACAACGGCTGCAAGATAACCGGCGAGCCCCGCTGTGAACACCGACGCCTTCGTCAAAAGCAGCAGCAAGAACACCACGACCACCGGACTGAAGGCGAGAACACCGCTCAAGAGACACCCTCCAGAGAGATGATAACGCGATCGTGCATTCTTCGAACGGTTCGAGTTGTATAATGATCCTGAACTGTCGAGGTGAACTATGGGCTTGAAGCGGTTGAAGGAACGCGTGTTCTACGCGCCGAATCCTGTGAACATCGGTGTCGTCTACACGTCGCACTCCAGCCTGCTGATCGACAGCGGCATAGACGAATCTGTGGCGAAGAAGCTGTGCCGCGAACTGGAAAAGCCTGTAAGGTTCGTCATAAACACCCATTCCCACGCCGATCACTGTGGCGGCAACTCTTATCTTCGAAAGCAGTTTTCCGCGAAGATCCTCGCACCGGGGATAGAATCGCACATCATCGAAGATCCGATCCTGGAGCCTTTCTATCTCTTCACTGCGTCACCCCCAGAGCAGTTGCGCACCAAGTTCCTCATGGCGAAACCCTGCACCGTCGACGGGACGCTCGAAGAAGGACCGCTGCAGCTTGAAGACGTCACTCTGAACATCGTTCCGCTCGCGGGGCATTCGGTGAACCAGATCGGCGTCGCTGTGGACAACGTCCTTTTCTGTGGAGACGCGTTTTTCTCTGAATCGGCGATCGAGAAGCACAGAATCTTCGTCGTGTACGATGTGAAAAAGTTCCTCGAAACGCTCGATCTTCTGAGCCGTTCAAACTACGATCTCTACGTCCCGTCCCACGGAGAGGCAACGAGCGACATAAAAGATCTGCTCGAAATCAACAGAAAAACGGTCGAAGACGTTGTCGAACGCATCCTGAAGCTTTTGAAGACCCCGCTCACCGCGGAAGGTCTTTTGAAAGAGCTGCTCGATGCGTTCGGTGTGAAAATCGAAAACCTCGTGCAGTTCGTCCTCTACAGGTCCACCGTTCACGCGTATCTGAGCTATCTCCTGAGCGAAAACATGGTCGAAACGGTGTTCAAAGAAAACGTGTTGCTCTGGAAAGTTCGAGCCTGAAACGTTATAATCTTCCTCGAGGTGTTCAGTTTTGAAGGCGAACAGATCGTGTGCGTTGAGTCTGGTGAAATCGCTGTTGGACCGCCACACACCAGAAAGGCTCACTGAAAAAGACTATCGCTGGAACTTCATCGTCAACTGCACCGACAACGCGCTCTTCAATGTTGGCATGGCGATGGGTTCCATGTTCACGCTGTTTCCCGTCTTCGCGAAGAACCTGGGGGCGTCGAACGTGGAACTGGGTTTGATCCTGGCGATCATCAACCTCGGCTGGGGCATTCCCGCCATCTGGGGCGCGAAGATGGCCGAACGCTCCGCGAAGAAGCTGAACCTCGTTCTCAAATACACGATGGGAGAGAGACTACCCTATCTGTTCCTCGCGCTGATCAGCTTCTTCCTGGCCTCTCGTTTTGCGAGGCTCTCGCTGTATCTGGCCACGTTGATGATGGCACTCACAGTGTATACGATGGGCTTCCTCGGTCCACCCTGGATGAGCATGATAGAGAAGGTGATCGATGCCAGAAGGCGCGGAACGTACTTCGCCATGGGTAGTGGTATGGGTGCGATCCTGGGCATAGGAGGTTCGATGATCGCGAAGAATCTGCTCGCCAGCAACCCGTTCCCGCAGAACTTCGGTTACGTCTTCCTCACGGCCTTCTTTTTCTTCATGGCTTCCTTCTTCTTCCTCGCACTCACGAGGGAAGTGCCCGATCCGAAGCTCCACGAAGACGAACCCGTGATCAACTACTTCAGGAACATGAAGAACGTTTTCACGGACAGGAACTTCAGAAACTTTCTGTTCGAGAGGATCATCAGTAGCTTCACCTTCGGTGCGAGCGGTTTCGTAACGGTGTACCTTTTGAAGAAACTGTCCTTACCGGACGACACGGCGGCGAACTTCACCGCGATCGTCATGGCTTCACAGGGCATCTCTTCGTTCTTCTTCGGTCCGCTCGGCGATCGAAAGGGTCACAAGGTCAACCTGCTCGTGAACAAGATCGTCTACGTGGTGGCGCTCGCGTTGACGATCAGCTGCACACGCTTGAGCCAAGCCTACGTGGTCTACGGGTTGATGGGCATCGTGAACACGACGGGCAACGTGGGTGGCATGGCGATCACGCTGGATCTCACTTCCGGCAAGCGCAAGGAACTCTACATGGGTTCGCTGTACTTTCTGACCGCCCCGTTCTCTTTCCTCGCACCGCTGATCTGTGGCAAGCTCGCAGACAGCTTCGGTTACACACTCCCCATGGCCCTGACGGGTGCGATCGGTGTGTTCAACTTCTTCTTCCTTTTGAAGTTCATCTCAGACCCAAGGCGAAAAGAGCAAGCACGAAGTTAACGTGGCGTTCGAAGCCATGTGTATACATAAGTATACTCCCATGGTGAACAATCACCCCGAAGGACTCCGTTCGATCTTCCCTGAACCGCTTCATCCTTTCTGACAGCTTCTTTTTCTGTTCAGAAGCGAAGGATCGTTGTTTCGATCCTCCACGCTGAGCGCAACGAAACCTTTTAGGAAAGAAGTCGTTGCGGACTCTTCATGTATACTTTCGTATATATAAAGTGGGAGCTCCCGCCAGGGATCGTCAAACCCACCCGAAGGAGGTGAGCTGTATGAACGTGCTCGAACTGTTCAACCTCATCGGCCGCATCGTCATGCTGGGAGTCTGTCTCGTGGAGAGGCCGAAGGACGGTGCGAACAAGAAACAGGAAGTGAAGAAGATGGTCTATCAGTTCCTGAACGATTTCAACATCAAAGTGCCGATGCCACAGCCCGTGTTCGACTTCGTGCTCGACTTCATGATCGACAACATCGTGAAGGTCCTGAACAAGACGCTGTGGAAGGAGAATGCCGCTTGATGAGCGAACGTTACGCTGATTGGCAAGAATACGAGGGGACGGTCAGGATGGTCTGCAACCAGTTCTGGAAAAAGTACCATTACTTCATAATCTCTTACGAGGATCTGCTCCAGACGTGTCACTACCTCCTGCTCATGGCGCTGAGAACCTACAAAGAAGGAAAGATGGACAAAGACAAATACATCTACCACTACGTCACTCTCAAACTGAAGGCGATGCTCTTCAACGGCGAATACGCCCCGAATCACAACAACCATCCGTTCACCTGCGCGAAGGAAAGAAAACAGGCTACTGTCTATCTCATGGAAGACGAAGCTCTGGACCTCTACGACAGCTCGATCCTTCACTGCTGAAAGACGGTTCAAACGCAAGAAAGCCCCCGCAAGGGGGCTTTTGTTTTTATGAATTCTTCTTCCACCGGCGGTTCGATCAAAAATGTCCAGTCCCATGCCGATCAGTTTTCTAAAAGTGAACTGTGAGCAACTCATTGTTCCATGAAGTTTCTCATTGCGTACTCGGCGTGCGAGAGATCGCTCAGCTGGTAGGCTGAATCTCTACGGCAAGCTTGTTAGCCAGGCTGACAAAGAATCCTACCACAGTTATGGTCATCTATGAGCTCTGAAAACCCTGTAAGAATGCAGAGACGGTGCTGTTGAGCATAGAAATACATATTGAAATGGTCGAAATTTTGTGCTATCATTTTTGTGAAGAAATTCCCAAGGGAGGTGTTTTCGGATGGACATGTTCTGCTACATGTGCTCGCAGGCTCTGAACAACGAAGGATGCACGAAGGTTGGCGTCTGCGGTAAGAGCCCGACGGTGACAAGGCTTCAGGACAACCTCCTGTACATTCTGGATGGTATTTCGGCCTACTACTACCACGCCAGAGAACTCGGTTACAAGGACGAAGAGATCGACGCGTTCTTCGCAAGATCTCTCTACTCAACTCTCACAAACGTGAATTTCGACGCCCAAAGTTATGTTCAGCTCTCCCTCGAGGCTGGCATGATGAACTACAAGGTAATGAAGCTTTTGAAGAAGGCCCACATAGAAACCTACGGTGAACCAACACCGACACAGGTGGAAACCGGAACGAAGAAGGGTCATGCCATCATCGTCACCGGTCACAATCTGAAGGCGCTCGAGGAGCTTTTGAAGCAGGTGGAAGGAACCAACGTGTACGTCTACACCCATTCGGAGATGTTGCCCGCGCACGGTTATCCACGATTGAGGAGGTTCAAAAACCTCGCAGGAAACCTTGGAGGTGCGTGGCACGACCAGAGAGTCCTGTTCGCGAAGGTTCCGGCGGCCATCCTGGGAACTTCGAACTGTGTCCTCATACCCACAGAGGCTTACAGGGACAGGATGTTCACGACGAGCATCGCGAGGCTGCCAAACGTGAGACACATAGACGGTTACGATTATTCTCCCGTCATAGAGAAGGCGCTCTCTCTGCCCGAGCTCGAAGAAAGGCCGAGTAACTACAAAATCACAACCGGTTTCTCGGTGACATCAGTGCTGGGCCTGGCGGACAAAATAAAGCATCTGGTCGAATCTGGAAAGATCAGGCACTTCTTCGTGATAGGCGGTTGCGATACGCCCATGCGCAAAAGCAGCTATTACAGAGAGTTCGCTCAGAAGCTGCCGAAGGACACCGTCATCATCACCCTTGCCTGCGGAAAATACAGGCTGAACGACATCGACTTCGGTGAAATAGACGGTGTTCCGAGACTGATAGACGTCGGACAGTGCAACGACACGATCGTCGCCATCGAGATAGCCCAGGCTCTGTCACAGCTTTTCAACAGGCCAATCAACGAATTGCCGCTGACGCTCGTTCTCACGTGGATGGAACAGAAGGCGGTGGCCATTCTCTGGACGCTGCTCGCGCTGGGTATCAAGGGTATATACATCGGTCCGGTGCTACCTGCCTGGATCAACGAGGAGATACTGAACATCCTGAAAACCAGCTACGATCTCAGATTGATCAGCGATCCAGAAGAAGACATCAAAGCGATCCTGAAATCTTGAAGACATTCTCTCTGAAGGGCGGCTTTTGCCGCCCTTTTATTTTCCCTTTTGAACATTTTGCCGCTCTGGTTACTAACCGATAAGTACAAAATCTTTTAAACCGTATGGTTTAAAACAATCCATCCGTGGTAGAATCACAGCGTGACAAAGCTTCTAACGAAGGGGCGAACGTTATGAACCCGTTCAAGGTGGGCAAAGAGTACAGCAGGGAACATTTCATAGACAGAGACAAAGAGCTCGCGTACATGAAGCAGGTGAGCGAGAGCGGGAACAATCTGGTCCTTCTGGCTCCGAGAAGGTTCGGCAAGACCTGGCTTCTTCACAGGTTCGCTGAAGAGACGCCCCACACGGTCGTGTACGTGGACCTTTTCGGAGTGATCTCGCTCAAAGGTTTCGCGATGCAGATCATAGACAGGTCCTTCAAGATTCTGAAGGCGAAAGATCCCGTGGCATTCGTGAGCAGATATCTCAAAAACCTCGCGAGGTACGTTTCGTTCACGGTCGCGCTCAAAAACGTCACCTTCAGCCTCTCACCGGAGGTGGACGACGAAACGCTGCTGAACGAATCTTACAATCTCCTTTCCAGCCTGGCTTCAACGTTGAAGAAGAGAGTGATCGTGATAATCGACGAATTTCAGGAGTACGAGAGGATCCACGCGAACCTTCCAGAAAGTCTCCGAAGCTTCTTTCAATCCGAAAACAGAGTGTCTTTCATCTTCGCCGGTTCGAGGCGGCACATGCTCGAAAAACTCTTCTTCCACAACTCCGGCACGCTGTTCCGCTCCGCGCTCAGACTGGACATAGAGACCTACCTTCCAAAAGACGAATGCATCGCGTACGCGAAGGGTAAGTTCAAAAACTCTCACAAGAACCTGAGCGACGACGCCGCCGATCTCATCTACGAGCTCACCCGGGGTCATCCCTACTTCTTCCAGCTCCTCTGCTTCGAAGTCTGGAACAGAACCGAAAACACTGCAACGGTTGAGATCGTCCGTGAATCCTTCGAAGCTCTTTTAGACCGTGAAGCTTACAGCTACGATGCGCTCATCGACCAGCTCGGCTATCGCTACGCGAAGAACGTCCTCGCACTCCTCTCCATGGAAGGTCAGGACATATTCAGCCAGGACGCCTTGAGAAAGTACGAGATTCCAAACCCCGCGATCGTGAACAAAACGATCAGGGTTCTGAGCGAGTACGGCATCGTCGAAAAGATAGCCAGGGGCAAGTATCTGATAACCGATCCTCTGTTCGAAAAATACATTCAAAGAAGGATGAACCTTTAAAAGGTCCGGCCGCTATTTCAACTTCTCGAGCTCTTCTTGAGCCGTTTTCACAGCTTCTCTGTGTGTTCCTACCAACAGTGGGTGTGGCTCACCCACCACGACTTTCTGGAACATCTCTCTCGCCCTGTCTTTCTTGTTCGTCTTCAGATAGAGAAAACCGAGTTCCAGATATACGTTCGGATAGTTCGGTGTGAGCTGTGCCGCGGCGAGAAGCAGTTCTTCAGATTTTTTGAAATCGTTCAGTGGCCAGGGAACGTCTCTGTACCTCATTCCTGAAGCGATCAGGGCGAAGGTTTTGTACAGTCTCTGTTCTTCATCGTTTTCGTTCAAGAGAGAGATCGCCCTGTTTATGTATTTGTCGAAATCACCGAGCATGAACAGGCTCTGGACGATTCCTTTGTACTGAGCCAGTCTTCCGATCGCCGCACCGGCTACGTAGCTCGCCCTACCGTTGTTGCCGTCCAGCTTCAGAGCTTCTTCCGCGTATTTTCTCGCCTGCTCGAGGGTCTTTTCCTTCAGTTCTTTCGAAACGCCCCAGTCTCCGTACTCCAGATAACAGTCCGCCAGTATCGTGAGCAAAAGTGAGTTACTCTTCAAATCACTTCTGGCTTCGATCGTTTTGATTATCCATTCCATCTTTGCCACGTCTCTGTCCCTTCTCGCCTCGTAAAACAGCTGGTTCATTTCTTTCTCGAACGATGCGAAGATGAACACCGCAAAGAGCAGTACCGCCACCAGCAAGCCCTTCTTCACAGAAGTTCCCCCCTTCATGAAGATGAAACACGATGACGGTTTTTGAGACCCGACGATTTCAGTTTTATTATATCTTTCCATGCCGATGAATCACCTGCGTCCAGCAACGACTAAATCCGTTTCACTGTGAAACGTTTTTAAGCCTGAATCGTTTCGTATCGAAACGATATTTGGAAAAATTGCCACAATCCGTTTCACACAAAAACGGTCTATGATGTAATCAGTTTTGAAGTATGAACATGCGGGGGAATGCGACATGGAGCTGGATCGGATGATTGAAAAACTCGAACTGCGTATGAACAGGCTGATCAGCTTCTTGCCGGAAAGAAAAAGGCTTTACTTCGACGATTTAGAAGAACAATTTCAAAACAGGGCGATCCTGCTGTATGGTCCAAGGGGTGTCGGCAAAACTACTTTCTTGCTCTTCATGGCAAAAAAGCAGAACTTACTCTACATCTCCGGCGACGATCCGCTACTTTTGAGTTGTCCTCTACACAGTTTGATCGAACAGATCCTCATGAATTATCACGGCATCATCATAGACGAAGTCCATTCTCTACCAAACTGGAGCCTCATTCTCAAAAACATCTACGATTCGTTTCCCAACAGGATCGTATGGGCCAGCGACAGTAGCTCGGTGATACTGAGGCAAACCGTGGTGGACCTTTCAAGAAGGTTCGTGCTGATCAAACTCCCCCTGATGTCCCTGAGAGAATATATCTACCTTGAAACGGGCAAGGTCATAGACAGACTGCGTTTTCCTTCAGAAGATCTTTTGGGCTACGCGACTGAGGTGATGAGACAGGTTGATGTGATGAACTACTTCAAAGACTACCGTGAGAAAGGAACAAGACCGTTCTACACTGAGGGAAATTTCAGAGAAAAGATGATGAACATCCTTGAAAAAACAATATATTACGATATCACCCACTTCGTTGGTGCTGTGAGCGATAACCACTTCGGAGTCATGAAGGCCATAATCAGTCATCTCTTGTATTCAGAGATTCCAACCATCAACGTTGAATCCATGTGCAAGGAATGGTCGATAGGAAAACCGAAACTTTATCAGCTGCTCATGGCCATGGAACAGGTCGGTTTGATCAACATCGTGCCTAAGGGAAAGGTTGAAAGACCGTACTCAAAAGGTTCAAAGATGTTCTTCGCCGATCCGACCCTGTACTACGTTTTTGAAGGAGAGGTTGGAAACTTTCGAGAAGCTTTCACCGTGTTCGCATTGAAAGAGAAAGGAAAGATCTACGCTGCGGAGGATGAACGCGAGGCAGATTTCATCTTTGAAGGTCTGAAACTTGAAATCGGAGGCAAGAAGAAATCTTCCAAATCGAGCGATTTTGTGCTCAGAGACGATATCGACCTTCCGTTGAGAAATGTGATCCCTTTGTGGATGCTCGGCATGCTGTGGTGAAACCTTCAACGATCTCGACAACCTGCCGCATGAGGCACTTGTTGAAACACGTTGACCTTCCAGCAGGTCACATTCACACAGTGGCTTCGCCGAAGGCTCCTGCTGGAGATTTTCATCACCATCTATTTCTTCCCGAGCCCCTGTAGGCAACAGGGAATCCTGTCGGGCTTTACAAAAATACGGAGAACCTCTTCGATGACTGAAATTTTCGTCTCAACATCGTTGACAAACCTGCCCCCTTCGGAACTGGCTTTCCTGCCCAGAAGATTGAAGGTGTCGGTATTCATCGACCGCATTCGATAGATTCGTACGATCTTATCGAACATCGCAAAGAAGGCGCAGTTTTCTGTGGAATTGAGATGGATCTACGGATTTAGCATGTTTGTGGCGTAACAGTTCAGAAGCGGTGGAACTCAAAAGAATTTCACGAGCCATCACAGGTCCAAGCGGGAAGCGTTCTATAAAGCAGGACATTTCGCGCTTTGTTTCAATTAGAGACATCAGCAACAATCCGGCCGTGTTCTGGGAAGAGGACGAAGCGGTCATCACGGTGAATGGAAAGCCAAGTATCATCGAGAGACACGACAGGTGTTGAAAGGGACCGTAGTTTTTCAAACCGGCAGAGTATAATAAAATGAAAGGTGGTATTGATTTGGAGAAGAGCAAAGATTGGCTGGATGCGGCAAAAGATGATCTGGAGCACGCCAAACACGATCTGGAGCACGGTTTCTACAACTGGGCATGCTTTTCTTCCCAGCAGGCGGCAGGAAAAGCTGTGAAAGCTGTGTTCCAAAGAATGGGTGCACAGGCATGGGGACACTCCGTAGCAGATTTGCTCGAGGAACTCTCCAGCCACTTTGAAATCCCTGAAGAACTCCTGGATTTTGCTCTCGAACTGGACAAAGCCTATATCCCCACCAGGTACCCGGATGCCCTCCCCTCTGGATCTCCCAGAAACAGATATACCAGAATCGAAGCTGAAAGGCTGGTGAACTATGCCGAAAAGATCGTCAGGTTCTGTGAGGATCTTCTATCCAGAATATGACAAAGAAAAGGTCCTGGAGATAATCAGAAACTCCCTTCCACAGCTTCTGAAGGTACTTCCCGTGAGGCTTGTTGTGCTCTTTGGCTCTTACGCGAAAGGAAACTTCACCGCCTTCAGCGACGTCGATCTCCTCGTAGTTTATGATGACCCAATCAGAGAAGATGCCTACAGAATAGTGAAAAAGACCATCAGGTTGAAAGGCCTCGAACCCCACGTCTATTCCCTGAGCGAGTACAGACAGATGGAAAAGACCATCGCGAAGATGATCGAAAACGGAGTGGTTGTTTACAAGGAAGAAATTCCATAGATGGGAATCCTTGCGTTGAAGTGCCCGATATTGAATTAAGATCTTCTGTCCACCAGAACACTCAAAAGATCGGCTGCTGTTCGTTTCACAAAATCACCTTCGTGTCATTCGATTTTCATTACCGCCTTGGCATCGCTGGCAGACTCACAGCTTTCGCTGACAGGGTTTTATAACTTAGCGCAGTTTTCTGCGGAATGGATTACAAAAATACATCAAATCTTGATGACGTGACAAAGACGCTTCGAACCTGCAGGTTCAGAGGCGGCGGAACTCAAAAGAGTTTCACGAGCCATCACAGGTCCAAGCAGAAAGCCTTCTATAAGGCGGGTAGTTCACCGAATGGATAAAATCACACTAAAAGGTGGCGAAGGATTCAGCGCACCTGAAGAACCCGCAGTCTCAGAAGTATTGTGATGTTTTGTTTGACATATTGTAGGACATATCGTATGATATTACTGGAGGTGATGGTATGCGCTTTGTTTCAAGCAGGGATATCAGGAACAATCCGGCCGTGCTCTGGAAGGACAGCGAAACGGTCATCACGGTGAATGGAAAGCCAAAGGCTGTTGTTGTGAGAATCGAAGGAGATCCAAAAGAGATTCTGGATTTCATAGAAAGAATGAGGGTCCAGATGGCCGTTGAGAAGTTACGGATGTTCTCACTGGAAAAAGGACTGAACAGGCTCTCAGAGGATGAAATCGAAGAGATAATAAGAGAGGCAAGGAAACAGAAATGAAAGTCGTTGTTGACACAAACGTTTTGGTGTCTGGAATCATAAATCCACACGGCAGGCCTGCCCATATCCTCAATCTTGTCCTTGATGGAAGGCTCATACTCTGTATTGATTCGAGAATATACAGTGAGTATGAAAGAGTTCTTCTAAGTCCAAAGTTTTCTTTTCCTGGCGAGCCTGTGAGAATACTCCTGGATTTCATAAAAAGAAAGTCTGTTTTCGTGGTACCATCACTTCTCGGAATAGATCCACTCGACGAGTCGGATCTTCCCTTTTTAGAAGTTGCCTTTTCAGCAAAAGCCCCTATCGTGACAGGAAATAAAAAGCATCCTGGAAACATGAAAGGAACAGAGATGTACACTCCCTCTGAGTTCATTGAGAAGTTCATTGGACGCACTCTTTGAAATGCTCTTTCTTATGCATCGTCAGGGCGTCTTGTTTTCCCAATGGGATCATACGCAAAATCACTCATACCTCTGAGAAGAGCTTCTGTCCACCATCGCAGGGAACGCATTATTCCAGTTGCCTGAACAGTGTCGCTCTTTGAATCACTGTTCCCTGCCCATACAGGAGTTTTCGCACGAATTTGACGAAGATATAAATAGAACGTTTCTTCATACCTGAAATACTCTACTTTTTTGAAAGTTCACTTAGACGCCCCTTGAGCTTTCTGTGCCCTATAGACGATTTCCTTATTTTGTCTGCCAGTTCGCACACACCGAATGCGTGCCTGTTCAATCTTTTTTCCTCAAAACGAGACCATTCGATTTAAATTCCAGGGCAACGGCATTCATAATCCTGGCATCGTCGACATACTCGATGGATGATGGACAGGCTCGACAGTTTTTTCGCTGGCAGGGTTTTATAATTTGAAAATCGTGTCGGTATTTATCGACCGCATTCGATAAATTCGTACGATTTTATCGAACGAAATAGAGAAATTCGAACGAATATGATAGAACAGGATAGTATTCCTCCAGGGAGTGGTTCGCGGTGAGAATGGACGAGCTCTACATAATGAACCCCTGGTGGCGGGATCCAGAGGGTATAAACTTTGATCGGCACGTATCGACGTTCGAAAGCTGCAGATTCAAGTACTTTCCAGAGAGTCTTTTCAAGAAAATCCCATCGAGCAAACCCGGGATATACACGATAAGGGGTCCCCGCCAGATAGGGAAAACAACTTTCCTGAAGCTCTACATAAGAAAGCTTTTGAACGACGGCGTGAAGCCCTCAAACATTTTCTTTTTCACCTGCGACGCGGTGAAAGATAGGTTCGAGCTGATAGAAACGCTGAAGATCTACTTTCAGATTTTCGAAAGAAAGGCGAACGAGACGAGGTATCTTTTCATAGACGAGATAACATCGCTGGAGGACTGGCAGAAGTCCATCAAATATCTGGTGGACATCGGTTTGCTTGAAAACTGCCTCGTCGTACTCACCGGTTCTTCCGCTTTCGACCTGAAGAAATCGAGTGAAAGGCTTCCGGGAAGAAAAGACCACGGTGAAGATCTGGTGTATCTTCCTCTCACCTTCAGAGAATTTCTGGAAAGTATGGGAGTTTCGGTGGAAAGAATGTCAGTGGATGATGTCTTCGCACGGAGCGATGAGGAACTTCGAACTCTGTGTCTCAAGAACGCCTTTTTGAAGGAGTACTTCTTGAAATATCTGAACACGGGTGGATTCCCAAAAGTGATAGACGCTTTCTTGAAAGAAGGCAGGATCGACGAGATCACGAAAGGAACTTTCCGCGATTTCATCCTGGGCGACGCGGAAAGATATTTGGGATCGAGGATCAGGATCGTGGAATTCTTCAAAAAACTTCCAGACATAGCTGGACAGCGCTTCTCCTGGAACTCTCTCGTCAATGTGTTCAGCGGTGCTATAGAAAGTGTCGACACGATTCAGAAATACTTCGATTATCTCGGTTACAGCTTCATTCTCGTGAACGTGTTCTTCGTTGATATTTCCAGAAAGACCATCAGGTTGAAGAAACAAAAGAAAACGTACCCTATCGACAAGATCGTGGCTGACATTGTTGAAGACATCAGCGGAAAACAGATCAAGCTTCGCCAGATCGTGGAGATGCTGATTCTGAGACACCTTATAGGGAGCGGAAAGACCCTGCTGAACGGCACTAACCTTTACGAGGGACCATTTTTCTGGTATTCGGATCGTGGAAACGAGATAGATTTCGTTTTCGAACACAGAGGTTCTTTCATACCGGTTGAAATCATATACCAGAACAAGATAAACAGATCCGATTATCTTGGAATGAAGAAAGTCTTCAAGAAGGGAATCCTCATCACCCAGGATGCAGCTTTCAGGGACGAGAACATCGTGGCGATCCCCGCGTGGCTCTTCCTTGCGGTGTTTGAAGGCAACGAATAGCAACCTCTGTGTTCATGCTGTTCGAAGAAATCTCTGCTCTCAGCACACGAGGAAGCTTTCATCAGTTCGAAAGGTGAGCTCCACGAGCCACAGTGCTTTCATGAATGTCGATCAGCCTCCACCAGGAATAACGATTTCAGAAGAAGCCTGGTCAAGTCAATACGACACAGTTTCTACAATGAGCCTATTGAGCCGTGCTGAAAAGATCGCCTGACACTCGTGGTGCTCCTTGGCTCGTACGCGAAGGAAACTTCATCACCTTCAGGCGATGTCGAACTTCTGGTGGTGTAGGAAGACCCGATCCAGGAAGATGCTTACAGAAGTGAAAAAGGCGATCGAACTGGAAAGTCTCGAACCCCCACGTTTCCTCCCTGAGCGAATGAAATACCATCACGAAGATGATCGGAAATACTTCTCCCTCGCTTTCTTTTCGAACCAGTTCACAAAGTCGAGAAAGTCACTTCCAGCGATGTAAAGCACATCGAAGGTGTGAAGGTACGCGTACCTGGAAAAATATATCCCCAACCTTTTCACTCTGTGGTCTGGCGGCGCGCCGTCGATTTTTCCGATCGTGTGGAGAACGTAGTAACCCACCAGCTGGTGAAAGTAGCTTTGCTTCAGCTCGAGCTTTTTTGTAGTTTTTATATCGATCAGCGCATCGTCTATCAGCAGATCGCAATCTGCCCCACGGACCAGTCGAGACGCCCTCCCAAAGGTTGGGTTCAGGATGCATATCTGCTTTCATCTAAAAAGTTTTCCTTGTACGCCACTTCCAGACCTTCCCTGTACACCCTTTCCAGCTGTGCCAACAGCAACACCGCTTTGAACAGCTCATGGTTCGCAACACCCGTTTTGAGGTATTCGCCGTAAGCTTCTTTGCAAATTCGATCGTTTCTTCAGCTTTTCGTATGATACCAGTATCGAAAGGCAACGCGTCGCGCGACTGTAAAAGCGGTGCCAAAAACAGCAGATCGAGGGCCTTCTCGCTGGCCCACGGACTCTCCATGGCATCACGATTCAACCGTTTCACGTAGAAACGCAGTAGATAATCGAAGGCTGTTCCAGCGAGCGAATAGTTCTCCGTGAAAGTAGGTGCCAAAAGCTCGGCAGAAACGTTGAACTTCGGGATTTTGAAAAACTTTCTGAACGCGTTGCGTACTTCTTCATCTTTCAAGAAAGATGTCAGGCTCACACGTTTCACCCTTCAGCTACCTGTGCGAACATCTTCATCCGCTTTGATCGTTTCGTCCGCCGTGTTCATCTCCATCGAAACGTCACCGCTTGCGATCGATCTACCTTTCGAAGCGAGTTTCTTTATCTCGTCGCTCGCGTTCGAGATAGATTTCAGTGCCCTATCTATGGACGAGATCCTCCTGTCTATGTCTTCGAGGAGCTTCAACAGAGCCTCCACGATCTGTCTGTACTTTCCCGCTTCGTTCTGCTTCGTGGTGAAGTACCTCGCTTCCAGATAGTGCGCGACCGCCAGGATTTCTTTGTAAGAACACAGAAAAACGTTGTGCTGTTTCGCTGCCGCGACGAGCTCAGGGGCGATGTCGAGGACGAGCGAGGGCAGCACCATGATGCAGCTGTCTATCGTGTTGGCATGGTTGCAGTATTTTTTGACGTTCTCCACTTCCTTCATCACCCTCTGAACGATCTGCTTCTTCAGCTGCTCTCGCTCCTCAGGCTTTTCTTTTTCTTCGTATTCTTCAGCCAGAGAGAAAATCTCCGGGAACTTGGAATCGATCGGGATGTACTTTCCATCGCCCAGGTTCCACGCGAACTCCACGGTCATCGAACCTACAGAGAGATTCTTGACAACCGTTCCTGTTTTTATCGTTTCGCTCAGAGCCTCGCTCAGGAGCATCTCTCCCATCTTTCCCCTGCTCGCGGTTCCGGAGATCGTGTGCATGATGTTCTCCATGATCCTTCTCATGTCCTTCAGTTCCGCGTCACGGCGCTTTTCTATCTCTTCCCTCGTGACGCCCTGCTGCAGCAGGAACTGCTCGGTGGAAGCTCTCTGTTCGTCGATGAAACGTTTCATGTTTTCGACAAGCTGCGCTATTCTTTTCTCTTTTTCCTCATCGATCTTCAGCATGTTCTTGGAGAATTCCTCGAAGGTGCGTTTCATGTTCTGCATGAACTCCTCCATCCTTTTGTCGCGCTCCAGCGTCAGCTTCTTCTCGCTGTCTTTGATCTCTTCGTACCTCGCTTTGAGTTCCGCCACGAGACTGGAAAGGTTGCTCAGAGAATTCATGTGGGACGAAAAAGCACCTTGCTGCTTCACAAATTCAGAGAACTGTTGCAGCAAAAGCGCCAACAACGATTCGACGTTCTTCTGGCTTTTGCTCTTTGCGGCCGATCGTCCCACAACGTACCCGAGCAGAAATCCAAAAAGAAAGACTGTTCCGAGAGCCACAAAAAACAAATTCATGGAATCCATCGAATCCCCCCGCTGCATCGCGCGTGCTATTCTATTCTAAATCAAGATTCGCTCGTCTGTAGAAAGACTTTCACTCACGATGCTCCGTTCGATCCACCCACACTTTCCTGTTCGACCATTCACATTCTCCGGCCGAGAACCTTTCAGATTATCTTGGGGGCTTTTGCTGCACATACTCCACAAGGCACGAATTCCTTCTTTGCGATCGTGGCAAAGAACTGGGCCTGCGAGCAAACCGAAAGACTCGCAGCGATTGAGTTTGGTACAGGTCGTTTTTTCAGCTATCTGTTGTGTTACTGTGACTTTCTGAAGTTCTATCTCCTGTCTCTCGCGGTGAGTGATCGGTTTCACGGCGGCTGGACTGTTTGTGAAGCTTCCGATGACTTTCAGTTCATCATGTTTTTTCCAGGTTGTTTATCCCACCTCAAGCTGGGCTTTCGAACAACGTGTCCCAGGTATGTTCTGTTTTACGTTTCAACGCATACTAATCTCCAAAATACATTTTCCATGCCGCAAGTACTGTAAGAACCTGAGTTTTCTCCAGAGCGGTTCCTTGTTTGAAAAGTTTTTCACACATCTCTCTCACACGGAGATTCTGCACAGAATTTATGTTTTCAGCGTAGAAGGAGTCTATGAAATCTCTGAGTTTCTCGTTTGTGTTGTACCAGTAGTCCACGGGGTTCATGTGCCATTTGCTGGCCAAAGGGTTCCTCTTGAAAAGCTTTATGAAAGCCTTCCTCGGTAGCGCTTTCAAAGCCACGGCGCGACCTCGTATTGTTATAGAAGGATCCGTTATTTTCCCCTGTATCTTCTCCCAAACGTATCTCGCGGCATCAGGGTGTTTCTTCAAGATCCACTTTTTGTATATCCTGTGATCGAAGCGATACCTCAAAGGTATCTTCAAACAATACGTGAAGAAGTCCACTTCCAGAAATGGTGAAGCTACCTCGGTGTACCTTTGAACTGGTAAATTACCAGACAGGATACCGTTGAAACCACGATTGTAGAACTTGAAAATCTCTTCATTTGGGCACTCCCATTGCAGAAACTTTCCTTCATCTGTCGTGATCAATTTTGTAGAGTACGCGCCCGCACCCGGTGTGTAAGGCCGTTTGGGATCTTCGGAACCATAGTAGGTTCCAAGAATCACGTCCCCCAACTGGCCTGTATGATACAGTCCATAATTCTGAAAATTCAATTTACTCACAGCATGATGAACATGAGCAGCGCCGGAATAAAGAACGTTCCCGTAGTTGATCCTGAGCATGTCGTAAATGTTAGTCAGGTACAGACCATTATCAAGGGAGAAGAAAACCCAATCGTGTCTCAAGTCTCGGGCAATGCTTTTCGCCACAACTTCATCTATGTAATCCGTCTGCGAAAACGTGACATTCAGCTGTTCTGTGTAACCCATTTCGTGAGCGACCCACACTGTCATTCTTGAATCGAGTCCACCGCTCAGGGAAGCGATATGTTTGAAACCGTACTCTCTGTCCTTCTCGAACTCTAACTTAACTGCCTTACGAAACAGCTTATCTATGTTCTCAATGATTTCGTCTTCCGTCTGCGTGTTGTCCGGTTCGTTGTCAACTACGAAGTAGCGATTAACGCTGAATATGCCATTTTCCACTTTTATGTAACTGCCTGCCGTCAACTTCTTTATCGGCTCTATTATGGTGTAATCTTCCAGCATGTAACCGTAGGTGAGAAGAAAATATGCTCCGATTTCATTGAGAGAATAAGGTATGCGATTGTTTTTCATGTAATCGACGATCCAGGTCATCTCTGAAGCAACCAGAAGCCTATCTTCAAGCAACAGATAGAATATCTGTTTATCTCCGAAGTGGTTTGTGTAGATGAGCCACTTGTCAGCTTTTTTGTCGTACACCAGTCCAGAAAAGCTCCCTCTGAATTCGTTAAAGAATGTCTCTCCATTTTGCTGGTACATTTTCACGATGGCTTCTTTTAAATCACCGGACCTATATTTTTCCAGTATCTCCGAAGAGTTGAGTATCACACCCTCCGTCAAAACGATGTAGTTTTCATCCTCATCGAACACCTTGTCTCGCTCAAACTTCCTTATAGTCCTTCTTTCGATATAGTAATGCTTTCCTTCCACAGACTCGACTATCAAGTTACTCTCACGTGTGGGATTGAAATTTTTCTCTACCCTACCCTGCCTCAGAGATATTTCCGCAAGAAAACCTGGCATAAAGCTTCCCCCTTTCTACGGGTTAAGACAGATACCTTTTCAGATAGAGCGATCCAAAGAGGGAGGATATTAGAAAAACGAGGACAGTAGCCACGGCTGCTCCAATAGCACCGTAGGCTTTTATCAATACTACATCCAGTATCACGTTCGCAATTCCACTAATAATAGCGTTCCAGAGATTCACCTCTACCTTTCCCAGACTCGCCAAAATGTTACCAGCCGGTATTCTGAAAGTTCCTGCGATCAGGTAGCCAAAGGCAAGGATCCTGAAGGTTGTCACTGCGTCGAGATATCTGGAACCAAAGAGTACTCGAATTACCAAAGGAGCAGTTATGATCAAAAATATCGAGATGCAACTGTTCAAAAGCAATAAATATTCTACCAATCGGCGATAACGCTCTTTGATCCATTGTTTCTCCATTTTCTTTCGGGCGAAGTATGGATACACGTAGGTCATGACCGATAACGGAATGAAGTTCAACGCGAATGGTACAAGGGTGGAAGTTTTGTATGTTGCCACGACGGTGTCAGATTTCACAATGAGGCCAACCAGCAATACGTCTATGAGATAAAGAATCTGAGACATGACATTCGAAAGCATGTTTGTGATGGAGAACTTCAGAAAATGTTTCCTACTTTCCGCGTCAGGTAGTGCCACGGTTTTATACATGCTTAAGTAAGGTTTCAGCATGTAACCAGCAATTATCAGTGTGATGAAATAAGCGATGTACCTGCTTAGAATGAGCCCTTTCACCTGGTAGTAGTAACCAAAGACCAGGATACCGAGAAACAGGGAGAACGTATTCACCATTGTTACGATCGAAAATTGCGCGTTCTTCAGTTCTGCTCTCAGAAAACACTGGGCGATATCGAATGAAATTGTGAATAGCGGAAGAAACGATAACCATCTCAGGATTTCGACGCTTCCGACCAGTGGGAGTTTGATAATCCAGGAAAGGCAAAACAGCGTGACAGCAATGATTAGGTTGAAGCTTGCCCCGACCCTGAGGCTGTATTTGAGGTACGATAGCTTATCAATCGCATTAGCTGAAGAACTCGCAAACTGTAAAAGGCCAGAGGCAACTCCCAAACCGCTGAGGAGAAGAAAGAAGTTTAAGATATTGTTGGCATACGACCACTGTCCATAAATCTCCTTGGAAACGATCCTCACAACTACAATGGAAGTACCAAACTGAATGATCTTGTTCGCTACGTTTGCAGAGAATATGTAAGCGAAACCTGTCTTGAGAGCGAATCTAAGGTCATTCTTCAAGGAACTTAGCACAGTCCTATCAACCTCTTGTATAAGTGTATCTCCTTTTCCGTAACACCTCTCCAGGTAAACGCTTTTGCTCTTTCTAAATGCTCATTCACATCGTACCCTTCTTTCAATACCTCCACCACTCTTTTTGCAAATCTCTCTTCAAAGTCATCTCCTTCCTCAACAACGTATTCTGAAAATCCTATTGCTTCTGGAATTCCTCCGTTATTGCTCCCCACCACACATGTTCCACAGGCCTGAGCTTCAAGGACGACACAGGGCCATCCTTCATTCCTGCTTGGAAGCACCATCACGTCCATCGCGTTCATGTACTTTGCGACCTCAGTCTGTGGTAGTCTCCCGGTGAAGATTATGTTCAGTCCTTTCGTTTCTTTTTCTATCCTTTGTCTCAGTGAGCCATCCCCGACCACGATGAAGAACGTTTCTGGAATTTCCTTTGCAATTAGGTTGAATATCTCTCCCAGTTTGTCCGCCCGCTTTATCGGTATGAGATTTCCCACAAAGCCCACGTACTTGTACCCTTCTTTGTATATTCCAAGTTCTTTCCTGACCATTTCTTTGTCCATGGGTTTGAATATCGTTTCATCATACCCGTTTGGTATCACCACCGCATTTCTGCCGGAAAATCCTAAAGATTTTGCTCTTTCAAGAAGCGCATTACTAACAAATATTGTTGCCGATGCGCTTTCAAGAACGTCCACGTATATTTCTCTTCTCCGTGGCATAAGAATATTAACGTCACTTCCATGTGCGGTGACAATGAATGGTTTTCTGTACTTATCTGCAAGAATCTTCGCTATCAAGCCTGCTGGAACATCGTACATGCCATGAGCGTGTATCAGATCGTATTCTACAATCTTGAACGATCGTTCGATCCTCTCGGCACAGCGTTCAGCGATCTTCACAAAGTAATTTCGAGAGACTTTGTTCATCAAAACTATGCCCAGGTTCCTCGGGATCAAGACTGGCTTGAACTTCACACCTTCATGTTCTTCTAAGGGATTTCCTGTAGTGGACCTTCGCAGAAATCTTTTCAACAGCAACACCGTTTTGCTGTTTTCGAAACCCAGTGAGACAGCATCGAAGTTCACACCATGCACGCTATAATGCTGCAATCTTCGAACAACGAATATGCCAGCGTTCGGATTCGTCTTCAAAGGAGCAAGGTTGGTTACAACGAGAACTCTCATAATCTGATTCTACCTCCAGGGTTCACCAGACCCGCGTTCCAACCTGCTCCACAGGTCTGCAGTATTCTAACGATCCTCTGACTCGAATCACCTTCACCGTAAACATTTCTGGGATAGTCGATGTTATCACTTTTCAACAATTCATTCAATGTTTCGCGTATCTTTCCTGGATCAGCGAGCATGTTCCAGCCGCACTGGATCAGTTCTCTCCAGCCTGTGTCCGGCATCACAACTATGGCTCTTTTTTCACACCAGTACGCTTCTTTCTGCAGCCCGCCTGAGTCCGTGATCACGCAAAGGCTTTTCTCAACCAATCCCATCATGCTCAAATAATCCACAGGATCGATCAAAGTCAAATTCTTTGCATAATCATCGAGTCCAAACTCGGCTATCTTCTTTCTTGTCCTGGGATGGATTGGAAAAACGATCTGAATTTCTCTGGCAATTTCTGAAAGCTCTTTGAAAATGGCCTCAAGGTTCTCTTTCGCATCGGTGTTGAAGTCCCGGTGAATCGTGCACACGATGTAGTTGTTCTCTTTTAAGCCCAGCTGTTCTATCAGCTCGTATGTGAAATAAGGCTTCATCTTCAAAAACAGTTCGTACATGACATCACCAACGAAGTGCACTCCCTCAATGATGCCTTCTTTCTTCAAATTCTCTACGGCAAGCTCACTCGGACAGAAGAGCAAGCTCGAAACATGGTCCGTGACTATCCTGTTTATCTCTTCAGGCATGTCTTTCGGTTTCTGTCTCAAGCCAGCCTCGACGTGTGCGACAGGTATCTTCAACTTCGCTCCCACCAGCGCTCCAGCTAAGGTAGTGTTCGTATCACCGTAGACTAATATAAAGTCCGGTTTTTCTTTGAGCACGACTTTCTCAAACTCTATCATGATTTTCCCTGTCATTTCTGCGTGGGTGCCAGAACCCACGTTCAAGTTGTAATCCGGTTGTCTTATGTTCAACACCTTGAAGAACACGTCGGACATGTTGTAATCGTAGTGCTGGTCTGAATGGACCAGGATTTCATTTATCCCGGCTTTTTGAAATTCTTTATTCAGCACCGCTTCCTTTATGATCTGCGGTCGTGCCCCAACAAGGGAAAGGATTTTCATGCTCCTTCACTTTCGAGTCAATTTGTTCGGAACAATTGCTTATAAACGTACTCGTATGATTCCCAAAATAGCCTAGAATTTTTGAACCATTTTCTTATCTCTTTTTTCGCCGTGAGAATTTTCTCTTGGCAATCATACAAACTTACTATCCTATCAGCAATCCAATCTGGTGTATCATTCTTGTCCACCTTCACAATCAAATGCTCGGGAACAGCTGGCGAGAAATTAACGTGGTCAGTGACCAAAACCAACCCGGCGGCGATTGCTTCGAGAAATTTATTTGACGCCACCTTACATTCGCTTGGAAAGCTTAGTAACACTATCATGATATCAGCATGACAAAGATAAGCAACCACTTCCTTTCTTCCAAGTGGACCAAGGTAATGGAAGTCCTGTGGGTGTTCTGATTGAAGATGCTTTATTCTGCGTTCAATCTCATCACGACGAGTGCGGTTTGCGATAGGTCCTATCAACGTTGCCGTGAATCGACCTGTATCGATTAATTTGTGCATGACATCCAAGGTCTTCAACATTTGCCTGTTTTCTTCGGTTATCATTCCAACATAAATGACGTTCAGTTTTTCCTTTTGTTTCATTTCAGCACAGACGTCGAAGTCGGTGTATAAAGGCAGGTTGTCGAGAACATAGACATCATCGAAATAACGCTTCAGGTATTCAACGTTGCTGTGCAACGCAGTTAGACAAGCCCTGTGTTTTTTTGGAAAACTAAGCAAAGTACGTATCAAGATGCGCTTTAGAAAATCACCGCGCAGCATTTCATGAACATCAAGAATGATTTTTCCCTTTTCGATGGTTCGAACCAAAGGGAACAAGGCAAGTAGTTCCTCGTCCTGAACGAAGTAATAATCATAATGCGTTTTCATGAGCATTTTGATCAGCTTATACGCTACTTTGAGAGTTTGTGGTGAAAATTTCTTCCTCAAATAAAGGTGTATATAGTTAAAACGAGAGTCACTTATACCTGGGTCCGGCGCCGATTCATTGCTGATGTTGTAGTAATCCACCTCATGTCCTAATGACAGGAGCATTCTAATATGCCTGTGGATTCTGTAATCATAACTCTTATGTGCTGAGAGAATAGCGATCTTCATAAATGTTCCTCCTACTTTCTACTTTCAACTCTTTAGTGTACCGCATAGCTAGCAAAAAGAACATAGGAACAGTATAATTGTTAGAAAGAACGGTACCTGCCAAAAGAAAAAGAAGATACGCAATGTACATTTGCGGTTCGCTTTTTCTGATTCGATAAAGGTCTCTCAGTTGCGCAAGAAGGTAAATTATCAATACCCCACCGAGTAAAATCCCATGATCCGCCATTGTCTGAATGTAGAAATTGTGTGCATACGTTGCATAACCTATGTATTTTGTGGTGAACTTCCAAGCGCTATCCCGTCCTAAACCGAATGGATTGTCTAATATTAGTCGGATATAGCCAAACCACTTTTCGATTCTGCCAGTGAGGATGAGATTCAAAGCACCATATTGGGAGACACCTATGGTGTTTGTAATTTCCAGATACTTCAAGTACGCAGGTATTGAAGCAATAAAAAGTATCAATGCGACTGCAATTAATGTCACAGCATACCTAGCTGGAGTCTTTTTTCGGAGGAATAGGAAAACTGTAACAAATATGATCAGAACGAAACCAGTCATTGAGTTGAGATAAAGTGCATTGAGAACGAAGAGCAGCATGAGCAATGCAACTAGGAGACCTTTCCTCCTTAAAAACAGTAAAGCTATAATCAGCGTTTCAGATACATAGAAATTCGGATCTACCCTTGTAAAACTTGTCGTTTCGAGACCGATGACTTCACTAACAACTACAACTCTTTGTAAAATGGAAGCGTTGTTCACCAGGAATAAAGCGTACGAGATGTTGGCTAAAAACAAAGTAACAAAGAGGCTTTTATCGTTATTACCTGCTAGTCGCGTTTCGAAAAAGTAACAGTAATAGTATGCCAAAATAATAGTCGCAAAGGTTGAGAGCCACGATAAAAGATGGCTTGAAGCAACTGTCTGAAATGATTCAATACCATTGTTCGTGCCATAAAGTGCAAACTTGATCAAAAGATCGTACCCAGCAAGAGCAGTAAAAAGTAATAGCAGTGATCTGAGAAAACTCGCGGTTAATGGAACCTTTCTAAAACTAACTTTGACGATTGCAGCGCTGCCCAGGAAATATATAAGGTATGTCGAAATATAGTTGTCGAATATTATGAAGAATCTCCTCAAGAGGTAAAAATATAGGAACGTAGGCAAGGCAAGCGAGTCGTCAAGACAAAACAGCGCGGAAGGAACAAGTAGTACGAAGAGCAGAAACGTTTGCTGTTTAAGCAAATCGGATGATGTCCAAATCAGCGAAGAGATACCTAGCAACCACCCTATGAAAACTACCTTCAAAACGTCAATTCTGTAAGTCATCATCGTCCTCCTTGAGCGTTACATAAACACGCAACAGGAATTTCGCTGTGGCAGTTTCTCTTTCGGCACGCCAAACACATCTCGAATGTGCTGGCCAGGATCTTCTGTCAATTTATCTCTTTTCTCATGATCTTAAAGATTTTGTAGCAATGCCTTCCGCTGAATTTTTCTTTCCTAGCTCCGCTCTATTGTTGTATTCGATACCAGCTAACTCCAACTCCTCTGCTCCGCATCTTACCATAAAACACGTAATATATAACTCCCTGACTGTCGGCCCTCATCGAATTGAATTACAACGCTTAAGATTTTTTGCCCCAAGTGTTCCACCTCCTTCAAAGAAATCTTGTAAGTTCCCTGTATCCAAACCTTGCTTTCTAGTCCCTTCCCCGTTATTCTTGCTTTCACCTCTAGGTGGGAATTCGTTTAATCTAAAGTCTTGCCATCTTCGAAAGTACGCACGAAAAGGGAGCCTATTATATTTTTTGCATTCTCTACCTGCGATTTATAGTGGAAGATATTCTCAAAGGTTCTTCTTGCTTCCAGACTCATGGTTTCTAATCTAGCCTGGACTTCGCAAACAACTCGCAGGAGGTTCTCGTAGTTCCTCGCACTGTCTATGTCAAAAATATATCCATTCTTACCGTTCACAACATACTCTGGAAAACTACCAACACTGGACGCCAAAACTGGTGTTCCAAACATGAAGGCTTTTGGCAGAACTCCACTCTGAGTACTTCTTCTGTAAATGTTCCACACACAAAAACTCTTTGCATACGCATCGTTTATCTCGGAATTCTTCAAGGGCCTTCCGTGCATTACCTTCAAAGCATCTTTTGAGATCATCTCCTGAAGGATTTCGTCCTTCGAGATAACTTTGCTCAGATCTGTTCTGGTTGCGATCATGAATTTAAGCCTGCTCTGGTTTTTGTAGGCGTACTTGATGAAATCCAGGTAAACATCAAACGCATGGCCAATCACAGCATGGCCGATGTACGAGAAGTATTCTTTTTTCTGAATATCCAGGTCTTCCTGCAGTTCATCCGTGAACAGGAGTGGTATGACTACTACATTTTTGCAGTACTTTACGTCGCCTCTCTGGTAAAGCTTCAAAGCGAAATTAGAGGGTACAATTACCAAATCTGACAGTTTCAACAGCTTGACGGAGAAATGATGCGCTACTACAGCTTTTATTGCCTGCTTTACTCCTTGTTTCAGATACTCGGAGATACTGTCGAATGGCTCGTGATAAAGATATAGAATTTTGTTACCAATCTTCCTGTAGTAAGCTGCAACCTTGTGATTGATTGTTGATACATTTTGGAAAAACACAAGATCAGCTTCCGGATATCGGGCATCTTCTTCGAAGAATAAAACCGGTATTTCTTGCCCTTCGATCATCTTGGAATAATCTTTTGACAGAAATAAGAACGCGTCATGGCCCAATTCGCGGAACAGCTCAGCGTACGCAATCATATGTGAAAAATGCCCGGGTGAGAATTTCAATGATACTACACAAACTCGCAAGGCGGAACTTCCTCCTTCAGTCGCCTTTATATATCCTTATGGCTTCCGGGCAGCAGATAGCAAGAGGTCTACCGTACGCCACATAACTTTCGTGACCCATCTGCAGGAGCGTTTTATGAATGTTCAGAACTATTCGTCCTGTACTTCCTCTACCACATGCTGTGTTTATTTGCAACACCTTCATCAAACTACCCTCACAAATTCACCGATGAACACTTGTTGAGTGACTCCACAGCTTTGAAAATCGCGAGTGTGGAATAGTATATCTCCTCGTACGTGAGGGAAAGCGGTTGTTTACCCTTGATAACTTCCAGGAAATGCTTTAACTCATTCTCATATCCCATATCCTGGCTGATTGTCTGGAATTTCCATCTGCGGTCTCCAAAAAACTCTGTTCGCCGAAAATCGTTTATAACAGCTGCTTTACCGTCACAGAAGACTTCCACCTTTTCTCTTGAATACGATCGTGAACCCACAGCAGTGTAAAAGATGTTACCAACTGATCCATCTTCGAATCCAATACTTATGACCACATTGTCTTTATGGATCACCGTTTGTCCATCACCTCTTATCGCTTCAGTATATATTCTGATAGGTCTCGAACCGATCAAGTATATCAACAAATCGACAAAATGACACACCTCTGAGATGATCATTCCCCCACCTTCTTTCTCAGAGTGTACCCAGAGATCTGCTGGTATTGGACCAACGTTGGCGCGATAGTTTATCATCATTGGCGAACGTCGATCGCGGAAATACTCCTTGCACATCTTTGCATGGGACGAAAACCTTCTGTTGTAACCAACGAACACAACGGGAGATCCACCCTGCTTTATCAGGTCAGTATAGGCGCTCGTTATTTCTTCCAGCTCCTGCTCGTTCACACAGAGGGGTTTTTCTACGTACACCTTCTTCCCGTTCTTCAACGCCTCTATCACCATATGCTTATGCTGACTATGTCGTGTGAGTATCATGACGGCAGAAACTTCAGGGTCTTCTAGCACTTGCTCAAACTGGGTAGAACAAGCCTCAAAGCCAAATTTCCGTGCGGCATGAAATCCTGTATATCCACGCGAACTAACAAGCCATTTCAACTTCACCCGTGGATCTTTTTTGACCAGCTTTCGTAACCTAGGTAACAGCACGGATTTGCCGAAAAGACCTGAACCAACTACGCCAATTGTAACATTGTGATCGGTTTGATTAGAAGAGACATTTCTTTGATTGATAAGAGCAAACTTGTTTTTGTTTTCCTGGGTTGTATCATAATCAATTACCACTCCTATTGGCTTTATCTGACCGGATAGAATTGCTTCATAAAGCTGGACAGAATCGTGGATTTTAACTCTGTGAGTGATCAGGCTTCTTACGTTAATCGACTTCTTTGACAGCAATCTGAGAAATTCTTCGAGGTTTCTGTTCTCAGTCCATCGTACATAGCCGATAGGATAATCTACGCCTTCCATTTCATAAACTGGATCGCTAATACCAGGCCCCTCTGCCTTTGAAACTACTATTTCTGCTTCTTTGTGCCATAACTCGTTGCGGTTCGGATGGATGTCAGCTACTCCGACAACCACAATTTTCCCCCTGGGGCGAACAAGATCGACGGCAAGTCGCACTGGTTCAGAACTTTCCGTAGCTGCTGTGATCAGTACGGAATCGGTTCCAAAACCTTTAGTTGAGTTTAGTACTGCTTTCTTGAATTTTTCGACATCCGAATAAACACCTGAAAATCCCAGTTTCTTCGCAAATTCGACCTTAGATGAATCTATATCGAATCCCACAAAGTCGAAACCGTACGCGTTGAGGAGTTGACAGGTTAGAATCCCTAATAGGCCCAGTCCGACGACAGCTACTTTTTCCCCTACGGACAAATTCGCGGATCTTATACCATGCATCGAGATGATTCCAAGCATTCCAAATGCTGCTTCATCAAAATCCACATTGGGCGGAATCTTCGAACACAACATCTCAGGGACACAGACGTACTCTGCGTGAGAAGCAAAACCAGCTCCTATGCAAGCAACGCGGTCACCTGGAGAAAGACTCCTCACTGCTGAACCAACTTCAACAACCACACCTGCAGACGAGTAACCAAGAGGGACTGGTTCGTCCAGCCTTTCGAGTGCTTCTTGGAGAGTTTTGATGAACCCTTGTTGCTTCGCTTTCTCGAAAAATCTCTTCACAAGATCAGGTCTTGCTCTTGCTTTTCCGAGTAAGCTCTTTCTACCAAGTTCAATCATCGAGCGTTCAGTACCCACACTGACGACAGAGGCTGCGTTCTTCACCAGCACAAACTTCGATCCCACCCTCGGTACGGGTACATCAACGAGCTCGATTTTTCCTGTTCTGTAGTTCTGAATGAGTTGGAGCAGAAACATTAACCCCCTTTCACTAAGCAAGAATACAGTTCTACCTCACCGCAGAGCTGATCCCAGGACCAAACTCAGCACACTCAACGATTTTATCCCAATTTTCCTTGAACCATTCGACCGTTTCTTTGAGCCGTCTTTCAAAGTCTGTGTCGGGCTGAAAGCCCAAGATCCTCTTCGCTTTCTCGTTCGATGCAAGCATCCTTGGCTTCGTATCCCACTTTCTTCTTTCTTTGAACACAATGCCAGCATTGTTGCCGGTGAGTTCGTTTACTTTCTCAGCCAGATACCTTATTTTGATTTCTCTCCCAGCCGCCAGGTTGAAAGCTTCACCAATAGCTTCTTTGTAATATCCCATCCTAAGGAGACCGTCAACGATATCTCCAACATATGTAAAGTCCCTCGTTTCTTCACCGGTGCCGGTTATTGGGAGAGGCTTACCAAGCATAGCCCAGTAGATGAAGTTTGGTATCACGTTGCGGTACTGACCTGGCACTTCACCAGGACCAAACGAATTGAAGAAACGTGCTTTTGTGAAGGGGATCCCATACATCTTGTAGTAATAATTTCCATACAGTTCACCCAGAGCCTTGGTTATCTGATAAGGTGTGCTGAGCCATGAAGAGAGCGGGAGGTCTTCTTTGTACGGCATCGGCGCGTCCGATGGATATATGGAACATCCACTTGATGCGTACACAAAGCGCTCCACTTTTCCGTAAATTCTGCAGTACTCAAGTAGTTTAAGAGTTCCTAACCCATTCACCATTAGGTCCTTTTCTGGATAGTCAACGGAATTCTGATTGGCGAAGAAAGCAGCCAAATGGAAAATTACTTCTGGTTCTTCGTTGAAAACACGTTTCAAGTCGATATCGTTGGTTATGTCCCCTTTGATAAACAGCAAGTTGGAAGAATCTTGAGGCAAAAGCCAGGTGTATCCGCTCGAGAGGTTGTCAATGACAACTACGAACGAACCAAGCTCAACCAACTTTTTAACCAAATTCGAACCTACCGCTCCTGCGCCACCCGTTACCAGCACTCTTTTGCCCTTGTAATAACTTAGATAGTCCATTCACCTAATGCCTCCCTTCTCTTCTGATCAAGAGATCGTTAAATATGCATTCCAATTTCACAGCAGCTCTCTTAACAGAAAGGTTCTCTTCGATGTATTTCCTTCCGTTCGTACCAAGTTCCCTTCTGATCTCTGGATTCTGGTATAAGTAGATTATTTTCTGCGCAAGAGACTCATAGTCGCCCGCTGCCACCACGTAACCCGCTTTTGCTCTTCTTATGAGATCTGGGGCGTCTCCATCCAGGTTCATTGCTCCAAGTACAGGAATACCAGCTGACATTATGCTCAGGATTTTGGAGGGTACCACTGGTGTTTTTACATCCTTCGTCAGCGTGACAAGGGAAACATCGGAGGATTGAAGCACCAGAGGGTATTTTTCCTTAGTAACCGGTGGTAACAACAGAACATTTTCCAGTTTATGCTCATGCACCATCCTTTTTGCTTCTTCAAGCCGTGTACCGTCCCCGACAATCACGAAAACGATATCCTTTTGCTGTCTCAACAGTTGGGCAGCGCGAAGTATCACTTCTATGTCCTGGGAAAAACCCAGTGTTCCTGCGAAAGAAACGACGAATTTGTCGACCAAGCCATACTTCTCGGAGAACTCGTTCTTTTTCTGCCCTGGCAGTATCTCCTCTGTATCAACCCAATTTTCAATGAACAAGACTTTCTTGTGATTCCCAACAACCGAAGCAACGTATTCCTTGTTTTTCTCTGAATGAGTCATGACCAAATCGGCAGATTCATACGCTTTTTTCTCGAGCCAACGGAAGAACTTAATTATGAGTGGACTTCGCATAAGTCCTAAGTCAATCGCGGCTTGAGGAAAAAGATCTTGAACATTTAGCACGTAAGGTGCGCCCGTTTTTTGTCTCACCTTTTCAGCAGTCCAGTAAAGTGTGAGAGGAGGAGAATAAACGAGCGACACGTCGACACGATGTGAACCACGATCAAGAAGTTTGACGAAATTCCTGTACAACTTCCAAGCGATTTCAAAGTGTTCAAAGCCTCTTCTGATAACGTTCCGACGATCGACGTAGGGCAGCTTGACTCTGAGGACTTTTATCCCTTCGTAGTTCTCTTCGAGTACAGACCTATCTTTGAACCTATCGGAATAGCTTTGATACAGTTGCTTTGCAACGTTGTACCTCGGCACACCGGTCAAAACGGTGACTTCATGACCCCTTGCGACAAGTTGCTTGGCAAGGTAGTAGTACAGATGCGAAGCTGCTCCGATCTCCGGTGGAAAGTAATTGTTTATCAACAAAATCGATAACCTACTTTTTCTCATTTAGCCCCCCTCCTCCAGATGACTGCCTCTATCGTTTGCAACAGTATCGCGATATCCATGAAGATCGTTCTGTTTTTGACATAGTACAAATCGTAAGACAGCTTCGTTCTGGTTTCTTCCAGATTTGATGCGTATTTGTACATGATCTGCGCCCAGCCGGTGAGACCGGGTTTCAATTTGTGCCTGTAGCTGTAGAAGGGAAGTTTTTGCTCGAACTCTTTCACAAAATCGATCTGCTCCGGTCTCGGTCCAACGATGCTCATGTCGCCTTTCAAAATGTTGACGAACTGCAGAGTTTCATCGAGCCTTATCGGTCTGATCAACCTGCCTATCTTCAAAATTCTGTGTGCTTCCTTGTCAACGAACCTCGCTTCGCCTGGCTTCTCGTTCCTCATCGTTCTGAATTTGTAGATGGTGAAGGTTTTTCCGTCTCTACCAACGCGCTGCTGTTTGAATACCACCGGCCTTCCATCTTCTACGAGTATACACAAAGCCACGACGAGCATCACGGGGGAAAAGATTATCAAACCTGCAAGGCCACAAACGATATCCAGCACACGCTTTGCCGGTGATTCTTTTGCCTGAGTGAAGAGTATTTCGTAGTAACTTCTGAAAGATTCAGCCACTTCAAGTGGTATTCTCTTCAGAACGCGTTCTGCGAGCTCCGGGAGTAAGAGTATCTGGTACTTTCCATCGAGCTGGTTTCTCACAGACTGGAACAGTCCGTAGTCGGCCACAACGACGGCATCGACGCTGCTTGCTTTTTGCCTCAGTTTGGCTGGGTCTGGATTGATCCTTTCGACGAAGACGAACTCACCGTTGCTCTTCTTCGCGATTTCTTCAAGCACGGGTTCTATCTCCGCTTTTCCGATCACCACACATCTTTTCGGCTTGACTTTCTTTCTGAACAGTACACCCAGCGAGCAGTTAACAGAGCCGATCGTAACGCTTCCAAGCAAAACATTGATGGCAAGATGTCTCAGCCCAATCGCGTCGTGAAATAAGGGATAGAGTATGTATCTGGCAAAACCTGAAAGGAGCAGCGCGACCAGAATTCTCACAAATTGCTGATAAAGATCGGTCAGGTACTCGTCTTCGTACACCCTGAAGGCAAACAGAAGAACACAACAGATGAAAGAAAATACAACACTGGCAAGCAAAGCTTCACTCAGTGTGTAATTCAAAAGCAAGAGCACCGACCAATCCAGAAAGAACAGCACTGCTGCTTTTTTCATCTCTTCACCTTGATCCCCCTTGAGCAATTTTCTGGACCCTTGCTTCGTCTACCAAGCGGGGGATAATTGATACATTACTTTCCTGCCTGTTGCTCAACGCCCTGAGCAGTAACATTATATACCCAATCCGTTCGAATGAGACAACTTCAGAGCCATTCAGGAAACGTCGAATCTTCATTTTTCAAATCGGTTCTGACGAACGCATTCGCTTCAGACTGTCAAAATATTTTGCAAGTGTTCTAAAGTGATTTCCACGTACATGATAACATTTTAGTGAATGTCTGTCAAGCTTGTTGAACATAATCATGGGCAAGCTAAGCACTGGGCTAACATAACATTTGCTGACAGGGTGTGAACTACGTGAATCATAAAATGGAGTTTCCAGGACGCAGGAGCTGTGAAAATCTGGTTCCGCTTCGGTGCGCTTTCTTTCCTGCAAGTTTTTCTGTGTGTTTTGGGATGAAGATGTCGAAACTATTTACGGTGGAGAATGGTTTTGAGAAAATCGGCAGCTATGGACAAAACTTTTGAAAACTCCGATCTGTACAGAAAGATCGTGGCAAGAAGCCCCAATGCAGACGAAAGAACTGGCAGAAACAGATTTTGAGAGAATGTGTGCAAGATCGCCGAGAAAACAAAAACAGCCACGAGGTAGTAGACCTTTTTCAAATCGTAGGGAACAGGATACAACCTTTTGGACACACCCGCCTCGATGGCGAACACGACTATGAAACACAACCCTGTGGAGACGGCGGCTCCTCTTGCACCGAAGATGGGAATCAGCAAGAAGTTTCCAGCGAGGTTGAGCACGGCGGCTGTTCCATCGCTCACGATGAACCAGTACGTTTTTTTGGAAAAATCTATTCCTCTTGCAACGACGATGGCCATGGTTATCATCACAGGGTTCAGGATCAGAAACGGAGCAATTGCCGAAGCTGGACGGTAAGATCTTGCGAGCAGAAGGAAGATAACGTCCTTGAAGGAAAGAAGAAGAAACCCGGCAGAGAACACCAGGAAAGCCACATAATCGAGCGCTCTTTTGAAGATCGTCTGGTTTTCAGGGTTCTTCTCGTACTGCTCGTATGCGAAAGGATACCAAAGGGTGGAGAAACCAGTTGTGAAAAGGTTCATGGCTGAGATTATTTTGAACGCGGCAGAGTAAAGACCTATCTCAGAAAAGTTTGTGTACAAACGGAGCACGAGTCTGTCTATCCAGTGGAGAAGCCACCAGACAAGGCCAGAAAAAACGAAGGGATATCCGTACTTTATAATCTCGAGGACAAGCTTTCTGTTTACCTTTACTGGAAACCAGTACGATCTTTCGAAGGCCATACCGACCATGAGTGCTACGAGATTGGAAAAAAGCTGAGCATACAGCAGAGCGTAGAAGTTGCGGCCCACAAGCAGGGCGTAGAGCAGGATGAAGCCCACTTGACTGAGAGACTGAACCACTTCGATCGTTGAGAAAAGAATGGCTCTTCCCTTGGACCTCACGAGGTTCAAATTGAAGGTTTGGAAAATTCCAGTCATGAGCGTAGCGATCAAAATGACGTGAGCTTTTGAATCAGATGTTCCCACGAGAAATGTGTTTATGGAAGATCTAAAGATGAAAACAACAAGGCTCGCCAAGATGCTCAAAAGGACTGGTGGGATCAGACAACTCCACAGGAGAGTTTGTTTTTCCTGTTCTGATTTCTGCGGGAAGAATCTGAGGAAAGAATTTGTAGTACCGAGGAGAGCTACAAGAAGAAGGATCGAATACACTGTGGAGAACATGGTGGCTTTACCGAACTCTTCGGGGTTGATCAACCAGGTTGTGATGGGTGTGGTGAAGAAAGAAATGAGCGTTCTGAGCCAGGTGCCAAGAGAGAAGGAGATGTATTTCTTCAAAAGATCACGTTCGTTGAGAGTCATAGAGGTCCTCCCAAGCGTAGTCGGAGTTCTTTAGCAATTCGTAATCCAATGAACAAGTAATTCTTTGATTCTTGATTCCTTTCGGCAACTCTCACAACTGGATCATGATGGCATTTCTGAGCTGTATCACTGTTTCAACACCTTATGAAAGCTTTGCAAATCACACACGAACAACCAGTATGACCATTATCCATGGCCATTATCTCCTTAACGTGATTTCAATAACATGAAGCGAGGTTGGTTACAACGAGGACTTTCACAATCTGATTCTACCTCCAGGGTTCACCAGACCCGCGTTCCAACCTGCTCCACAGGTCTGCAGTATTCTAACGATCCTCTGACTCGAATCACTTTCGCCGTAAACATTTCTGGGATAGTCGATGTTATCACTTTTCAACAATTCATTCAATGTTTCGCGTATCTTTCCTGGATCAGCGAGCATGTTCCAGCCGCACTGGATCAGTTCTCTCCAGCCTGTGTCCGGCATCACAACTATGGCTCTTTTTTCACACCAGTACGCTTCTTTCTGCAGCCCGCCTGAGTCCGTGATCACGCAAAGGCTTTTCTCAACCAATCCCATCATGCTCAAATAATCCACAGGATCGATCAAAGTCAAATTCTTTGCATAATCATCGAGTCCAAACTCGGCTATCTTCTTTCTTGTCCTGGGATGGATTGGAAAAACGATCTGAATTTCTCTGGCAATTTCTGAAAGCTCTTTGAAAATGGCCTCAAGGTTCTCTTTCGCATCGGTGTTGAAGTCCCGGTGAATCGTGCACACGATGTAGTTGTTCTCTTTTAAGCCCAGCTGTTCTATCAGCTCGTATGTGAAATAAGGCTTCATCTTCAAAAACAGTTCGTACATGACATCACCAACGAAGTGCACTCCCTCAATGATGCCTTCTTTCTTCAAATTCTCTACGGCAAGCTCACTCGGACAGAAGAGCAAGCTCGAAACATGGTCCGTGACTATCCTGTTTATCTCTTCAGGCATGTCTTTCGGTTTCTGTCTCAAGCCAGCCTCGACGTGTGCGACAGGTATCTTCAACTTCGCTCCCACCAGCGCTCCAGCTAAGGTAGTGTTCGTATCACCGTAGACTAATATAAAGTCCGGTTTTTCTTTGAGCACGACTTTCTCAAACTCTATCATGATTTTCCCTGTCATTTCTGCGTGGGTGCCAGAGCCCACGTTCAAGTTGTAATCCGGTTGTCTTATGTTCAACACCTTGAAGAACACGTCGGACATGTTGTAATCGTAGTGCTGGTCTGAATGGACCAGGATTTCATTTATCCCGGCTTTTTGAAATTCTTTATTCAGTACCGCTTCCTTTGTGATCTGCGGTCGTGCCCGGACGAGGGAAGGCACCCCTAAACTCATCGCAATGTCGGATTCCATCCCTTAAAATTGCCTTCCGTCGTTTGACTCAGCTGAGCTGACAAGGTCTCACACCTTGTACATGCAGTTGCGCGAACTTAACCGCGTTATATTGTAGCAAGCAGGAGTTTCTGCAACAAAATTTTTCGACCGTTTTGAATATCGATCTCGCGTTGGATTTAATCGATGTGTACCTGAGAATCCACGATAGCTATTACTTGACCCTCTACTCACGACCTTCGAGACTAAATCTTTTAGAATTGACTCTTAGGATGTACTTTTTCTATTGTCTTCATTGCAATGTACTCGTACGAGAAGAAGTCTCGCACTTTCCTTGCGTCTTCTTTCATCTTTGCGTACAGTTCGGAATCTGTGATTATTCTCCGGAGAACCGATTCGAGTTCGAAAACGTCATCAATCAGCAAGCAGGATAAGTACTTCCCACCGAGTGTGAAATCGACCATGCCGGGCCATCGTCTTAGCACGAGCGGTAAACCACAAAATATCGCATGATTCCAGACCACGGACTGGGTGCCTGGAAAGACTCCAAGATCGGCTGCGACGAAGTGGTCATACATATCTCTGGGAGAAAGCCAGCCAATGAATCTGATTCTCTCTTTGTTACGCTCGAGCAGTTCATTGAACTTGTTCCTCACAGACTCGTGAATTGAACCAAAGACAATCAACCTTACCCTATCGAACGGTAATTTAGATACTATCTGCATGAGTTCGATGGTCTTTTTGTTGGCATCGATTTTGCCCCCGGTTATCATAACGAAATCTTCGTCATCTATCTCGAGGGCTCTGCGTACTGATGCTCTTTTCTGAGGAGAAAACCAGTCCGGATCACCCCCCATTGGGAGTACTTCGATGCGATCGGATGGCACGCGATAGTACTTAGTGAGAAAGTTCTTGCACGCTTCGTTTACCGCGTAGAACTCGGTGGCGTACGTGTCTAACTGTTTAACCACAAATCTCCACAGTGTTTTGTGGATCAACCTGCTTAACCAATTACGAGCTGAGTTGAACTCGTCGGCGTGATTGTCAACGAGCAGGATAGGTTTTCCGTGAGATTTCACACATTCACGCAAGTATCGAACAAGCTCGAGGTTAGAAAGTCGCCCTGCGCCATGCACATAGATCAGGTCAGGTCTTTCCGCCCGGAGCACGTCTCCTAATCCATCAATTAATCCAAGCCTGTATGCGACTTTCGCGGGTAAAAACTTTGAAAGGGGTAATCTGATCACCTTTACTCCTTCGCTATTCACAAACGTTTTTTCAGGCTCGACGATGATCCTTCCGGTCTCTGACAAAGCCAGAGTGGAGGTTATGCATGTCACTTCGTGACCAAGCCTTTTGTGATACTTAGGGAGTAGGTTTTCATGATAAGCCCATTTTTCCGAGTAAGGGCCTATGTGAACGTGCACAATCTTCAAATCTTGTCACCTCACCCGTGCCTCCATGTGGCTGCGTATAAAAAGCTATGGTTTCTTTGCACCCACCTGAATCTGACGTGATCACATAGCTGCCACGTGCCTGCGCTTCAAGGTCCACCGTCGGATAGTTTTCCTCCAGCGTGCGATCGCCAGCATATCAAGAAGTCAGCCCGAAAGTTCTTGAAAGCGAGTTTGTGCCAATCTCTTTCTCTATCTTTCGCATGCAATCTTTCGAACAAGACTGTCAGATCGACGTATTTGCCGAGTTCTTCAAAAAAATCCACCCGGTATGGACTCGGGATGTTCGTGAGAAAAAGGACTTTCAAGTACGGTCCCTCCGCACATCACATGAAATACGGCTTTACCACTTGGCACATTTATCTCAACCGCCAAGTTCGTAGAACACATTTATATACCGCTGGCATATATTTCTGAAGTCGTACTCATCCTTCAAGCGGTCTGCATCAACGACACTGAACTTCGGTACTTGGTGCACGATCTTTTCGAGCCATTCTCGTTCGTCAGTAGGGTTGTCCACATATATTGCAAGACCCATGGTGGTTTCTTCAATGGCTCCTGCCTTCGTTGTTACGACCGGTACGTTCAGCATCAGCGCTTCAACTGGCGGCATTCCGAAACCTTCGAAAAGACTTGGAAAAAGAAAGCAGTAACAATTTTCCAGGAGGGCTCGTTTTTCTTCGTCACTGACGAAACCGGTGAATATTATCCGGTCCGATAGACCGAATTCGTTGATCATTCGTTCAAGCCTCGTTCCTCGCATCTTTCCGATACCAGAGATGATCAATTTTTTGGGAAGTGCCAGTGGTTTTTCCTGTTCTATCAATTTCATCAACCTTATGAGGACTTCTGTGTTCTTGTGTGGCAGCAGGGAGCTTATGGTGTAAAAATATTCCTTCTTCCCAACACCGAGGCGTTTGCTGATTTCTGAAAAGTCAGCCGGCGTTTCCGGTAGAACCACGGGATTGTGGATGACAGTGATTTTGTCTTCTTTCACGTGGAAGTTGTTCAGTATATCTTGTTTGGTGAAGTTCGAAATGGCGATCACTTTGTCCGCATGTTGAAGGCATTTCTTCCACGAGTAGAGATATTTGAGTCTTTGAAGTTTCGTCGCGTACTGTGGATAATGGAGAAACTGTAGATCATGAATGGTGACCATTTGCTTGGCTTTCCTGATCTTTCCAATCGGGTAAATCGGGGTAGGATGGTACAGTAGATCGATCCTGTATTCCTCGCACAATTTCTTCATGTGCAGACGCTGGTAGATCAACGTTCTGAAGACGTTGAAAGGATCCACATCTTTCACGACCAGTCGATACCGATCGCTTATCCTCCAGGACTTCACGTAGTCGAGCGCCGTGCGGTTGACAAACACAACGAATTCCATGTCTGGAGACAATTCATCGATGCCTCTCAGCAGGTTCTTGACGAATACCTCAACCCCACCTATGGCTTTCGGTTTCAACCAGAGTAAGTTGATACCTACGCGCATCGTTTACCTCCCGTGAAGCCCTGGGGCACTCAGCTGGAAAGTCACACCGAAACTCCCAAACCAAATGAACGATCACATCTCAACTGAAAGTTTCCGTGTAAACCTTTCTCACACCGTCACTCAACGTGATTCTGTGTCTCCATCCCAAGCTTCTCAATCTGCCAACGTCCAGAAGCTTCCTCACCACTCCGTCTGGTTTGCTCGTGTCGTGCTCTATCTCACCTTCGTATCCCACGATGTTTTTCACCAGCTCGTACAGATGGTTGAGCATGATGTCTTCACCGGTTCCGACGTTCACGAAATAGTCTGGACAGATCTTTCTCATGTCTTCCGCATCGACGTTTTCCATCAGATACACGCACGCGTCGGCGAGATCGTCGACGTGAAGAAATTCTCTGTAGACGTTTCCGGTTCCCCAAACGACCACGCTGTTCTTTTTCACGCCCACCATTTCGAGCGCCTGAAGGACGCTGTCTTTACTGCTGAAGTCTATCCTGCCGTCCAGCCCGAAACCGAGCGGGTATCTCTTCATCTCCTTGATCAATCCATCCCAGTCCTGCCTCATGAGCAGTTTCGCGAGGTGGAACTTTCTCATGATCGCCGGTAGCACGTGGGCCGTTTCCAAATTGTAGTTGTCGTTGGGACCGTAGAGGTTCGTGGGCATCACGGATATGAAATTCGTCCCATATTGCTCGTTGAAGTACCGGCACAACTTTATCGCTGCGATCTTCGCTATCGCGTAGGGTTCGTTCGTCGGTTCGAGCGGTCCTGTGAGCAGGTATTCTTCTTTCATGGGCTGTGGCGCGTGCCTGGGATAGATGCAGGACGAGCCGAGGTTGAGGAGTTTCTTGACTCCGTATCTGTACGAAGCCTCGATCACGTTGGCTGCGATCATGATGTTCTGGTATATGAAATCGGCCTTGTAGGTCATGTTCGCGAGGATGCCGCCGACTTTCGCAGCCGCGAGGAAGACGTACTCGGGCCTCTCCTGTTCGAAGAACTCGCGCACCGCTTTCTGGTCCGTCAGATCGAGCTCCTGGTGGGTCTTCACGATTATGTTCGTGTATCCTTTTTCCTTCAGCTTTCTCACGATCGCACTGCCGACCATTCCCCTATGGCCCGCGACGTATATCTTCGAATCCCTCTTCACGGTCCCACCCCGGTATCACTCGTTGATGCGCTCGTTTCTCCACTTCTCCTTGACCGCCAGACCCAGATCGTGTTCGACCATGATCTTTATCAACTCTTCGAAGCTCACGCGCGGTTTCCAGCCGAGTTTTGTTCTCGCCTTCGTCGCATCGCCGATGAGAAGGTCCACTTCCGTCGGCCTGAAGTAGCGCGGATCGACTTCCACGACGATGTCACCCTTTTTCAAATGGTCCACGCTGAGTTTGAAGTTCCTGAGATCGGGATGCTTTTCTTTCAGTTTTTCAACGTGCTCCTGCGTTTTATACCTGTCTACATTTTTCACGATGCCCTTTTCATCGACACCGTGGCCCACCCATTCCAGTTCGATGCCGATCTCTCTGAACGCCCTTTCACAGAATTCCCTCACGGTGTGGCCTTCACCGGTGGCGAGGACGTAATCGTCGGGCTCAGGTTGCTGCAGCATGAGCCACATGCCCTCGACGTAATCTTTCGCGTAGCCCCAGTCCCTCACCGCGTTGAGGTTTCCGAGGTAAAGTTTCTTCTGCGTGCCGACGAGTATCCTGGTTGCGGCGCGGGTGATCTTTCTGGTGACGAAGGTTTCACCCCTTCTCTCCGATTCGTGGTTGAAGAGTATACCGTTGCAGGCGAAGATACCGTAAGCCTCCCTGTAATTGACGGTTATCCAGTAGGCGTAGAGCTTGGCGACGGCGTATGGGCTCCTCGGATAGAACGGTGTCGTTTCTTTCTGTGGAACTTCGACGGCTTTCCCGAACAGTTCGGACGTGCTGGCTTGGTAAAACTTCACCTTCTTTTCCATGCCGAGCAGCCTGATGGCTTCAAGCAGCCTGAGCACACCGAGCGCGTCCGCGTTGGCTGTGTATTCCGGTGTCTCGAACGAAACTTTCACGTGGCTCTGGGCACCGAGGTTGTAGATCTCGTCCGGCTGGATCTGCTGAAGCAGGCGGATCAGGTTGGTGGAATCTGTGAGATCTCCGTAGTGGAGAAACAAACGAACGTCCTTTTCGTGAGGATCGCGGTAAAGATGATCTATGCGCGCCGTGTTGAAGGAGGAACTTCTACGGATTATGCCGTGAACTTCGTAGCCTTTCTCGAGCAACAGTTCCGCAAGGAAACTGCCATCCTGGCCCGTGATCCCCGTTATGAGGGCTTTCTTCATGCTCTCATGACGCCCCTCTCGAGAAACTGTCTGACTTCCTCATCGATCTTCACGAACGGTGTGAGGAATTTCATCTTCGTTTTCCACAGCATCTTGCCGAGCACGACGAACGCCGGGAATTTGAATTTGAGTTCCTTCGCTATCCTGTAGCTTTCAACGTTCGCCTTCACGATGTTTTTGAGGCTCGCGTTGCTCATGCCGCCGAGACGGAATATCGATAAAACTTCGGGTACGTACACCACAGTGTTTGCCTTCGAAAACACCTGCCAGTGCATCTTTATGTCGGACGCTATTCGGTACCTTTCGTCGAAACCGCCTATGGATTTCAAAAGGTCTGCTCTCACAAGCGTACTCGCGTGCGGTGGATGCCAGCCGAAGTTCAGTTTTTCTATCGAGAAAGGTCCAGGGATGAAACATCTGCGAACCTTTTTCGTTTCTGGATCTATCATGAGCTGATCGCCGTAGACGACGTCAGGTGCTTCTTCACGGACTATCTCCATGACTTTCTTGAACTTGCTTGGAACGAGCGTGTCGCCAGCCCCGACGATCAGGATGTATTTTCCAGCGCTCATCTTTATGCCTTTGTTCAGCGCGTTGTACACACCGCTGTCTCTCTCGGAGATGAATCTGTCGACCACGCCTTTTCGATGGTACTCGGTGATGAGTTCCAGCGTGCCGTCCTGTGAGTTTCCATCGATGATCAGATACTCGATCGATGGATCGAGCCTTTTTATCTCAGACACGCATAAAAGTGTGTCGAGCAGTTCTTCTTTTACGTTGTAGGTTGGTGTAACGATGCTGATCAACGTTTCCAAGGGAATACCTCCTGCGTTGTCTGCTTCAACGCTACGTTGATGCATCTGTTTCAAGCATTTTCAGCGCTTCTCTCAATTTATCCAGCTGGTCCATCCTGCAGACCAGTATTCCGTGCTCACTCTCGACCACAGCGACATCGCTGACGCCTATCACGATCGTTGGTTTGCTCGTTTTCACGAACAGATTTTCTCCGTTCATCACGACCGCTCGCTTCGAATTGGCCACACCGAGTTCTTTCAGCGATCTGAAACTGCCAACGTCCGACCAGACAAAATCTGCTCTCACCATGAAGATCCTGTCGGCTTTTTCCATGAGGGCGTAGTCTATGCTTATGGATGGTGTTTGTTCGTAGATCTTTTTCGTGTCTTTCTCCGTCAAGAAAGGTCCTATCACCTGCGGTGCGTGCTTCTTCATCTGCTCGATGAAGTAGCTCACCCTGTACATGAACATACCACTGTTCCAAAAGTAGTTGCCCCGTTCTATGTAGATGGAGGCGGTGTCACGGTCCGGTTTCTCGTGGAATTTTTTAGCTTTGAAGATGCCCGGTTCGATCTGCTCACCCGCCTCAATGTAACCGTAGGCCGTTTCGACACGACTCGGAACTACTCCGAAGGTGATGATACCTTCGTGCGTTTGTAAAAACCGCTCGGCGATCTCCACGCACCGCCAGAATTTCTCAGTCTCTGGTATGTAGTGGTCCGATGGAACGATGAACACGATCTCTTCCGGAGCGAACATCAGAGTCGCGTACGTGCATGCGGGAGCAGTGTTCTTCTTCGCCGGTTCGAGCAGTACGTTTTCTTTCGGAAGTTCGGGTATTTCTCTGTAGGTGGCTTCGGCGTAAGAATGGTTCGTGACGATGTAGATGTCCTGTGGTTTCAACCTGAAGGATATCCTTTCGAAGGTTTCCCTCAAAAGGGTTTTGTTCGAAAAGAGCTTCAAGAACTGCTTCGGAGTTTCTTTCGTCGACAGAGGCCAGAATCGCTCCCCACTACCCCCCGCCAGGATGACACATTTCATCACCGCGCACCTCGCTTGAAGATCACGGCCTCAAAAGTTCTGAGCACGATGTTCAGATCCAGCCACACAGAATGGTTCTTAACGTAGTAAAGATCGTACTCGAGCTTGGTTCTGTACTCTTCCAAAGTAGTGGTGTGCCGATAGTTTATCTGCGCCCAGCCAGTGAGGCCGGGTTTGAGCTTGAGCCTGTAGAGATAGTAGGGTATTTTGTTTGCACACTGCAGATGGTATTCTACCATCTCCGGACGGGGTCCGACCAGGCTCATCGTGCCTTTGAGCACCAGCCATAGCTGGGGCAGTTCGTCGAGTCTGTATTTTCGAATGAATTTGCCGATTTTGAGCACTCTCTGTTCTATGTTTCTGTTCGGATCGGACGGATCGAAACCTTCCTGCTTGAGCGAGCGGAACTTTATGAATTCGAATTCCTTAGAGTCTCTGCCCACACGTTTCTGTCTGTAGATGACAGGCCTTCCGTCTTCCAGAAGGATCAGGATGGCGATGATCAGCATCACGGGTGATGTGACGATCAGACCCAGGGTGGCGAAGACAGCGTCCAGAATTCTCTTCGGTGCGCTCTCCACGACGCGGTTGAAAGAAGTTTCGTAGTAAGCTTTGAACCTGTCCACCAGGGCGAGCGGGATTCTCTTCAAAACGCTTTCGGCGATGTGTGGGAGAAAGACGATTTCAAGATTGTTCATTGTGGAAAGGCGTGATCGGAGCGATTCGTACATCGAGTAATCCGCCACGACTACGCCCGTTACATCGTCTCGAATCTTTTTGAGATCTTCCTCGCTCTCGATGAACTGAACGAACCTGTACTCATCGCTCTTCTGCTCTATTTCTCTGAGCAGTTCATCGAGTTCGTCCTTGCGGCCGATCACGGCGCAGTTTCCTGGCCTAACTCTTTTTTTGAGGAATTTGAAAAGATAATAACTGAGGAGCGATACTGCGAAGGTTGAAACGATCGTGTGCACGCCCAGTGGGGCCAGCCTCACTCTACCTACTCCACCGAAGAAGGACAGATAGATCAGGCGGGCGATCACGTAGTTCACAACGTTTGCAAACAGCAGCGCGATGAAAGATCTCACGATGAGCTGGTTGAAATCGCTCAGATTTTCTTTGTCGAAGACTCTGAAGGAAAACAGAGAAATGCACGCGGTGATGGCGGTCAGGATTGAACCTGCGAGCGATCTGGTCAGGATCAGATAGATGAGCGCCAGGGCGACGTAGTTCGATAGATAGAGCGCAAAGGAGCTGTATCTCTTCACCCATCTTCCCCCAAGCGTTTTTTTTACGATCCATCCTGAATTTTAACACACCCTTTTTCGGGCTTCGATCGTCTGGAAGTGAGATCCCGGGATCGTTCCACGTGCTGAGCTATGATAGTGTTGGGGGTGAAGCGTTTGAAGTTCGCGTTCAACGGGGCAACGACGATGGGGGCGAACCTCGCCGAAGACATCGTTTGTGCAAAGAAGGCTGGTTTCGAGATGCTCGAGATATGGAAGAGCAAGCTGTTTGACACGATCGAGAGTGACGGCGTCGAAGCGGTGAAAGAATTGTTCGAGCAGAACGCGTTGAAACCCGTGACGATCAATTCGATCGAGCAAGCGACGTTTTCGAACAGAGAAGAAAAGTTCAAAGAGTGTGAAAGGCTGTGCGAACTTGCGAACACGCTGAACGTGGAAGCCATCGTGGTCGTGCCGGGATTTGTCAGAGAAAGGCTCGATGAGGGAACGGTCGTGAAGGAATCCGTTGAGGTGCTCAAACAGATGGCACGCATCGCGGGAAGGTTCAAGGTGAAACTTGGTTTCGAGTTCCTCGGATTTCCAGACTGTTCGGTGAACACGCTCGTTCTCGCCTGGAAGATCGTCGAGCAGGTTGGTGAAGACAACGTCGATCTGATAATCGATACGTGTCACTTCTTCGCGGGTGGTTCGAAGCTGGAAGATCTTGAACGGATAGACGCTTCGAAGATCGTCATCGTGCACGTCAACGATCTGCCGAAGCTCGAAGATGTGAAAGACTCTGACAGACTCATGCCGGGCGACGGGATCTTGCCGCTGAGGGATTTTTTCAAGACCTTGAGAAAGATAGGTTATTCTGGTCCTGTGAGTGTGGAGCTGTTCAACGAGCGCTACTGGCAGTTGAACGCGTGCGAGGTGGCGAGGGAAGCCTTCGAGAAACTCAAAGTCTTTGTACAGAACAGCTGAATGAAGAAGGCGCCCGCGGCGCCTTCAAGCTTTTTTGATCGTGAACATCGTGTAGACCAGCACGAAGGCCAAGATGCAGACGATCCTGAGCCAGAGCACAGGTAAGAGCACCAGAACTCCGAGCGCGGCCAGTAACGATCTCATCGCGAGTGTGAGCTTGGTTTTGAAATAGCCTTCGATCGCGTAGCTCAGCGCCATCGCAGAAACCAGACCCGCCACGATCGCAAAAAGGTTGTTCAACCAGTTCGATTGGAGCAGAAAGCCGGCATCGTACATGAACGCGAACGGGATGATCATGGCGATCATACCCAGACGGAACGCCTGATAACCCGTGTCGGAAGGCTTCGCTCCGGAGATCGAACTGGCCGCGTAGGCTGCGAGCGCCACGGGTGGCGTGATCGCTGAGAAGACGGCGTAGTAGAAGACGAACATGTGTGATGCCAAAGGTTTGAAGCCGAGATTTATCAGCGCAGGAACAGCCAGGGCAGAAGCGACTATGTAGGCTGCCGTCGTCGGCAGACCCATTCCGAGCACTATGGCCATCAGCATGACCATGATCAGCGCCATGAAGGGAACGTTCTGAGCGAGACTGAATATGAAGCTGACCAGCTTGAACCCGATGCCCGTCAGGGTGACGGCGCCCACGACGATACCCGCAGCGGCACAGGCGATCGCCACGACGAAGATGTTTTTGGAACCGTCGAACAAAGCGTTCAGAATTCTCTTCGGACCCATGCGGTATCTCTTATCGAGGAGAGAAACGAGCCAGCTCACGATCAGGGCTGTCAACGCTGATCTCATTGGAGTATAACCTCTCATGATCATGATGACGAGTACGACGATCGGTGCGAGCACGTAGAGTTTTTTCAACACGTACTTCACGCTGGGGATCATCTCGTCGGGAAGGCCCCTCAAGCCGAGCTTGACGGCCCTCGCGTGGACCGACATGAACACATAGAAATAGTAAAGGACGGCAGGAATCAGGGCGGCGATCATCACCTGCCTGTAAGGAATTCCCAAAAACGAAGCCATTATGAACGCTGCAGCTCCCATGATGGGAGGCATGATCTGTCCACCGCTGCTTGCGACGGCCTCGACCGCACCCGCGAAAACGGGAGAAAAGCCGAGCTGTTTCATCATCGGTATGGTGAAGGTGCCAGTCGCGTACACGTTCGCAACGGCTGAGCCAGAGATGCTTCCGAACAATCCAGAGCTCACCACCGCGATCTTTGCGGGTCCTCCCACAGCCTTACCGGCCAGGGCTTTCGACAGGTCCATGAAGTATTCGCCCACACCGCTGTGCTCGAGAAAACCGCCGAGGATCAGGAACATCATGACGAGCGTGGCGGAAACTCCGAGTGGCGTGGAGAAGATTCCCTCACCCGTCAGATACAGATGCTCTATGATCCTGTCGTAAGTGACGTACATGCCCTTGAACTCGCCCGGCAGAAGGTGGCCTATGTACATGTAAAAGACCGATGCCGCTGCGAGGATGGTCAGCGCCAGACCGACGATCCTTCGGGTTGCCTCGAGGATCGTGATCACCAGGATCGTGCCGAGCAGGATCTGAACGGGTGTGACCTCGTCCACCTGGACCATTCTGTAGATGATCGTTTCGTAGTTCACGATGGCGTACAAACACGGCAGCAGAGCGAGTGTTGCAAGGAGCCAGTCGTACCAGGGGACTCTGTCCTTCGGGCTGTTCTTCGTCGCAGGATAGAAGATGAACGCGAGAGGCAGGGCGAAGGCCAAGTGTATGTTCCTCTGCAGGTAAGCTTCGAGGGTGCCAAAAACTGCGGTGTATATGTGAAAAATGGCCATCGCGACGAGCGAGAAGAACGCGAAATAGTACGTTGCCCCGTGGAGCTTGCGCATCTTCATCACCCCGTCAAAATGAGGGGGCAAAAGCCCCCTCGGGATTCACTTCTGCTCCGACCAGAACTTCAGGGCGCCGGGATGCGTCGGGACGTTCCCGGCGACGGCTTCTTTCGGGTTCAGTTCGGCCATGTCGGCGAAGGCTTTGGCGATCTGTTCCTTGTTCTTCCAGAGGGCTTCTGCGAGCTTGTACACGAGGTCTTCAGGCAGGTTTTCTCTGATCACGAGACAGGTGTAATCTCCAACGGTCGGGATGGGCTCGGTGACGCTCTTGTACACTCCTGGTTCGATGTAGAACTTGGTCGTGCCAAGATAATCCGCGAGGGCCTGAATGGCTTCCTCGTCCACGGGCAGTATGACGACGTCCGTTCGGCTTTCGATGTCCATGATCACCGACGCAACCCTGCTTATCTGGAACGCGAACATGTCCAGCTGGTTGTCACACAGCTGGTTTGCGCCGTCCGTGTACGATGCGAACGAAACTCTACCGCCCCAGGACTTGATGTCCGACCAGCTCACGCCGTAGCCCTTTTCGAAGAGCAACCTGATGACAAATTCGGAAGCGGTACCGGGCGTAAGGGTGGCGAACCTGATCGGCAGCTTTTTCTTGATAACATCTCCGAGGGTTTTGATGTTGTTCTTGGTGGCGTAGTCTTTCCTCATGATGAAGTATGCGTACTGTCTGTAGAGGTTCGCGAACAGCACCGTGCCCTTGATCGGTTCGCTGAACGGGTCGATCCCTTTCACAGCCGCGTTGAACACAGAAAGCGTGGTCAGTCCTATGTCGGCCTGACCTTTGGAGATGGTGACGATGTTAGACGTTCCACCACCCGTACCGCTGGTCGTTGGTATGACGTTCTGAGTCCACATTCCAGCGAGTGTACCACCGAGGGCGAACCACGTTCCACCGGACGGTCCAGAGACGAACCTCAACTGCGCGGGCCACTTTTCTGCCAGGACCAAACTCAGCAGACTGAACATCAGTACGAAGATCAACAACTTCTTCATACGCTCACCTCCCGAAAGGTTGAAAGATCAAAAGAATTATATCAACCCGGTCAGAGAATTCTGCACAGCGACGCGGCGAACACACCTGAAACTATCGGGGCGAGGAGCCACGCGCTCACCATCCACAGCACGGTCTTTCCACTCGACAGTTTCACGCCCCTCGCGTAACCTGCACCGATCACACCGCCCACGATGGCCTGGGATGCGGCCACCGGTACTCCGATGAAGCTGAAGGTGAAGAGGGTGGTCGCCTGCGCGAGCATCGCAACGACTGAGGAGAAATGATCGAGCGCAACGATCTGTTTTCCGACCGTGTCGATGACCCGCCTGCTGCTGGTGAGGACTCCGAAGGCTATGGATAAACCTCCGAGGAAAGCCGCGAGTTCGATCGAGTTGAAGTGAGTCAGCACGGGGCCCGTCACGTTGGCAACGTTGTTGGCACCGAGCGCGTAGGCATCGTACAGGCCCGCGAGCCACGATGCGGCGTAGATGAAGAGGTCCTGCAGGTGCGTTTTGTGGATCGTGCGAAACCAGAGTGCGAGTACGTGGTAGATGAAAAAAGCGATCATGGCGGCGAAAAAGGGTGTCAAGATCCAGCTCACCATGAATTTCACGATCGTGTGCCAGTTCATACTTTCGGCACCGATCCTTACCAGGCCAACTCCGACCAAGCCGCCGAAAACCGTCTGTGAGGCCGAGGCGGGAAAGCCGAGCCTGGTCAGAAGCAACATCGAAATACCGGCACAGAGAAGCACGATCACACCGTCGTACGGGCCAGCTGAACCCAGCGAGGAAACGTTTCTCAAACCTTCATGACCGTTCACGAGCGCTCCGAGCACGACGAAGATGGAAGCGATCAGCGTGATCTTTCTATGGTGAAACACTCCCGTGGCGATAGCGGGTCCAAGGATGGACGCGGTGTTGTTCGCCCCGAGGATCCAGCCGAGAAAAACTGCCGCGGCCACGTACAGCATCTTTTAACACCTCTCGATTCAGAACCGTGTGAATAGTATTTTAGCACGCGTCAGGAGAAAAGTTCACTGTTCCTGAGCGATCTGATGAGCTGCTGATAGTCCATCTCACCGCGCTCTATGAGGTCGGATTTCTCTTCGAGCTCGTGTGTCAGGGACTCGGCGGCGAACGCAGGATAATGCCGTTTCAACCAGGCGAAGACCCTCACACCCAGCTCGGTGGGGAAGAGGTACTCACCTTTCTGAACCACGTAGCCACGATCGAGCAGGGTTTGAACGATCTTCGCGTAGGTTGAGGGCCTGCCCAGCCCTCTTTCCTGCATCTGCTTCGTGAGGGTTCCCTGTGTGAACGGAAGGACTTTCGGGACGAACCTCACGTTCGCTGAAACTATCGTCACATCGCCTTCGGTGTGCTGAGTCTTCAGTGGCATGATCAGATCGAAGCCGTGTTCCAGAACTGTGTCGATCAGTTCCCATTCGAAGGTCTGTGAACCGAGTGTGAGCTTGAATTTTTTCTTCAACACTTTGACGGGCTTCATCTGAGAGGCGAGGAACCTTCTGTAGATCGCACCGTAAACGAGCTGGGCCTGTTTCGGAAGGGACAGTTGCACCCTTCCAAGCTCGATCCAGAGCCTGAGCTCTTCCGGTTTCAGACGCTTCGTGATCCTGATACACTCGTGCGCCCTGGCGGATGGATTTCTTCGTGGGAAAAAGAGTTCTCTGGAGAATTCTTCAAGGATGATCTGTTCGGCGAGTTTTATCCCGATCTCCGAGACGGTGAAACTGTCGGTTCTGTGGTAGGTGATCAGACCCTGTTCGAAGAGTTCCTGAAGGATGTCCATGAGGGTCGAGCAACCGAGCCTTCCACCCAGCTCGCTCAGCAGGGACGCGGTGTTGTAAGGTAAGGGCGGGTGTATTTCTTCCTCAAAACTTTCGACGAGCTCGATCTTCTTTCCCGCGAGTTTGTTCAACAGGTTTTTCACGTGGCTCGCATCTTCCAGCTCGAGATTGAGCCACACGCCGTTGTTTTTCTCATCTTTCGCGAAGAGCCTGACGATGGCCTTCTTCTGTTTCGCGAGCTCGTCCCGTTCGATGATCCATCCAAGCACGGGGGTCTGGACCCTGCCGGCGGACAGATCGTACCTCTTGAAAGCGCGCCACAGCTTGCTGGACAGTGAGAACCCGACCCACCTGTCCAGGATCCGGCGCGCCAGCTGAGCCTTCACCAAATTAAGATCGATCGTTCTCGGGGCATCTATGGCGCGTCTGAACGCGGGCTTGGTTACCTCGTGGAACTCGGCGCGCCTGATGTTTCGGTTGAAGGGTTTCAGCGCCATGGTCAGATCGTAGGCGATCTTTTCACCTTCCGCGTCCGGGTCCGTGGCGATCAATATTTCGTCGAACTGTACGGCGAGTTTTCTGAAGGCGTTCACCAGGTTCAGTTTGTCCTTCATCTTGGTATGCTTTTTCGAACAGGTTTGTGCGGTCGTCTGTTCGTTGCACTCTTCGCAGACCTTTATGCTCGTGTAGACGGGAACGTATTCGCCGTCCTTCTCAACCACGCCGTAGATGCCCTCATCCTCGACCAGATCGAAAACGTGACCGAGCGATGCGGTGATGGCGATCAGCCGATCACCCGTGGTCGTCTCCCAGACCGGAACATCGTCGACGAACCTCATCTGCGGTGTTCCGAAGAAGCGGGCGATGGTCCTCGCCTTGTTCGGCGATTCCACAACCACGAGGGTCGATTTCACAGAGATCTGCGTCGCAGCTTTTGATGAGAGGACCTTCACGATCGTTGCACGGTCTTCGTCGACTCTTTTCAGTTCCTGCTGCCAGTCTATTTCTTTCGCGTCGATGAAGTCGACATCGTCGAAGAAGAGTCTGAGCCTCTTTTTGAGGTTCTTGAACAGTCTCTCGTTCCAGTGGACGATCAGGCTTATCCCCCTGCTCACGCCGCCGGCGAACATGCGCGAGGTTCTACCGGAAGCCTGCAGGTACGTCGCGGCGTCCGCGAAGCTCACGTACAGTCCTTCTTCCCTTTCCCCTATCAATATGTCCTCTGAGTTCTTGAGCTTTTCGACGGTTTCGTTCTTTTCCAAAAGTTCTGCAAGAAAGTTCTCGATCTGTTGTCTCTGGGCCAGTGAAACGCGTCCGGACAGGACCTTCAGATATTTTTCGATCCGCTCGTCGTTCACAAAATTTCTCAATGCGAGAAGCAGTGAGCGCTGAACGTTCTCGTTCTCGAGTTTGAGCGGAAAGGTGAGGTGGGGAACGTCGAAGAATATCGCGTAGCGGATCGTGTCTGGCAGGTCGAGCCCCCTGACCAGGCTGTTGTTGGGCAGGGCGATCCCTACGGCGACTTCGAATTCTCCTTTTCTGAAACTTTCTGGATCGAAGTCTTCGTAGCTGACCGCCCGCACCCCGTGTTCTTTCAACCACGATACGAGTTCTTCGACCCCTTCTTTGCCAAATCTGGAACTCACGTAAACGAGCCCGCCTCTTCCGAACCTCTCGATCCAATCAAGAAGCTGCGCGCGAGCCGTTTCTTCGTCTTCCACCTCGACGAAACTGTCTAAAACGTTCCTCACCGAGATCCGAACGGGCGAGACATCGAAACCGAGAAGCTTTCTGAACAGCACCACGCGGTTCGTCCTGGGCTTCAAGGTCGCGGAAGACACGACGAGCACCGCCGTGTTCTCAGGTGGGCTTTCGAGCTGATTCTTCAGCGCCAGTTCGATGTGGGACTGATCGAAGCCGAGTAGCCTCAGAACTTTGTCCACATTCTTTCCTGACTTCAGCAGCGAGTCTGTGTCGTCAACGAAGATGAATTCGAACCTTTTATCTTCGAGTATGTCGAAATTCTGCGCGAGGAACATGTTCGTGGTGATGAGGATGTCGAAGTCGCCCTGCTCGATCTTTTTCTTTTCGTTCTCTTTGCCTGTGTAGGCAACCACCCTTTTGTTCGTGAAGGATTCGCATCTGTTTTTCACCTGTTCAACGAGCATCCGCGTCGGAACGAGTATGTAAGATTTGCCATCGAGGAAACTCGCCATGGCCGCACCGAAGGTGGTTTTTCCCACACCCGTGGGTGCAACGATGGCGAAGCTTTGTTTCTGAAAGACGCGCTTCGCCCAGAGCCTCTGCAGTGACCACGGAGGATTGCCCACCCTTTCTTCAAAAAATTCCGCAAACTGTCGCTCTTTCTCTGCAAGTTCGCACACGAAGCTGTAGAACTTTTTTTCTTTCAAAAGTTCACACAGGTCTCCCTTTTCGATTTCCGGGAGGCACTTTTCGCAGGCCAGACCCTCCTGGAGCCTTTCCGCTTCGATCCTGCCACCGCAGTTTGGACAGAGCGCATCGTAAACGGCGAGTGGCATGTTGTCACCTCACTCTCACGATTGTAGCAAAAAAGCCCCGCCGGGAGCGGGGCGAGAAAATGAGAAGCTCACTTCATTTACCCTTCAGCTTTTCTTCCAGCTTCTTCGCAAGAACCTGTTTTATCGCGAAGTACGCAGGTTTGGGATTGTAGTCTCTGTCGAAAATCAGAGCGTGATCGTAGCCTGTGAAGAAGCCCGGCACCCAGGAGTATTTGTCGGTGAAGCCCCAGAACTGTATGGCTTCGACCGCCGGATTTTCGAGGCAGATTTCGAATATTTTCGCGTATATCTCGGCCTGCTTTTGTAGATGCTCCTGCGTGGCGTTTTTGGGAATCCTCACGTCCATCTCGGTGATGTAGAGTTTGAGTCCCAGGTCGGCAAACCTCTTCAAATTGTTCCTGAAGCTCTCGTAGTTGATCCCGTTGATGTCTATGTGCATCTGAAAGCCCACGCCGTCGATCGGTACGCCCTTCTCTTTGAGCTCTTTCACGAGCTGGTAAACGAAATTCGACTTGGGATTGATCGTTTCTATGTTGTAGTCGTTGTATATGAGAGTGGCGTCTGGATCCGCTTCCCTGGCCCAGATGAAGGCCTTTTCTATGTACTCCGGGCCTATGACTTTGTACCAGATCGTTTCCCGGTACCTCCCAGCGTCGCTGACCGCCTCGTTCACAACGTCCCATATCTTGACTTTTCCTTTGAAATATCCCACGACTGTCTTTATATGTTCTTCAAGAACCTGGAGCAGTTCTTCTTTCGTCCATTCCTTGTTCAACCAGGGTGGGAGCTGGTTGTGCCAGACTAAGGTGTGACCGTGGACGACCATGCCGTTCTCGAGCGCGAACTTGACGTGTCTTTCGGCCTTCGAAAAATCGTACCTGTCACGCTCCGGGTGTATGCTGTCCCACTTCATGTGGTTCTCAGGCGTCAGTATGTTGAACTCTCGCTTTGCAACCTCCATGTACGTGCTGCCATCTGCGAGGACCCAGAAGTTGTTGATCGACGCAAAACCGACGTAGATTCCCAACTTTTCCGCTAAGGATCTCAAAGTTTCTCCCTCCAATCCGTTCGATGCAAGTCCCAATGTCAAAAGAGACAACAGAAACGCAACCAGCAGTTTTTTCACGCTCTTCACCCCCATCTTTAAGGATAATTTATTCAGCTCCATGTAACAAGCGGCGGTTTTTCGTGATTTTTCATCAAAGATCAAGAAACCTTGAGATAAGTGACAGAAACCGGGAATATTTCCCGGCGATCACCGAAAATCCCGGAAAACGCGCCTTGATTTTTAAACGGTGTTTTCTTAAGATACTTCCAGAAAGGAAAAAAAGCATCACATCATTCAGGGGGTGAGCGTGGATGAAGAAGGTTCTCCTCATCGGTTTGGTGCTGGCATTGTTCGCAGGTCTTTCCCTCTCGCAGGAGTTGCCTCCAGGCATTCCAAGGAACGAAACTCTCATCGCTCAATGGTTGACGGGAAGGGCTGCGAACCCTGGAAACTTCAACATCTGGGCGACGTGGGTCTGGAACGACAGGGGAATTCAGAACCTGTTGCTCGAGCCGCTGTGGTGCATGGAGTACGCGGTTGGAGAGGTCATCAACGCCCTGGCGGCAGAACCTCCAATCTACAGTCCAGACTTCACGCAACTGACGATCAAGTTGAGGAAGGGTGTCTACTGGAGCGATGGCGTGCCGTTCACCGCAGACGATCTGATTTACACGATCGAACTGTCCAAGAAAACGAGTGGCTTCGGCTATCACACCCAGATGCAGCAGGTGAAAGAGATGGTCAAGATCGACGACTACACGGTGCTCATCAAACTTGAGAAACCGAATTCGAGGTTCCACATCAACTTCGTCGACAGATGGGGAGCGTTCAGACCACTCCCGAAACACATATTCGAAAAGGTTGAAGATCCTCTGAGCTTCAACTTCAACCCACCAGTCGGTACAGGCCCATACGTGCTCCACTCTTACGATCCAGGCGGATACTGGATACTGTGGCAGAGGAGAGATGACTGGCAGAGAACACCCACCGGTATGCTGTACGGTATGCCACAACCGAAGTACGTGTTGATGGTGTTCTACAGCGCTGCAGAAAAGAGAGTGCTTGCCATGGCGCAACACAACCTCGACATCTCTGACTTCTCCTACGAGGCCCTGCAGGTGGTTCTCAGGAGGGTCAAGACCGCACGCGCGTGGAGAAAAGACTTCCCGTGGACGGTGAACATCGATCCGTGCGTCACCGGTTTGCACTTGAACAACGCAATAGAACCCTTCAACAATCCTGAGGTCAGATGGGCACTCACGCTGGCGATCGACATCGTCGAATACGCCGCCAATGCGTTCGACGGAGCCGTCACGCTGTCACCGATACACATCCCGCTCGTGCCAGCATACTACGAGTGGTACTACAAGCGCATGGAAGAGTGGCTGATGAACTTCGAACTCGATCTTGGAAACGGTGAAAAGTTCAAACCTTACGATCCAACAGCGGGTCTGAGGCTCGCAGAGTACGCGAAGAAGAGAGGTTATCCTGTACCCGACGATCCTGAACAGATCAAGAAGATCTTCGGACCCGGCTGGTGGAAGTACGCACCCGACGTTGCGGAGAAGCTCCTCAAGAAGAACGGTTTCTACAGAGACGCGCAAGGAAAATGGCGCCTGCCCAACGGCGAGCTCTGGAAGATCACGATCAACACGGGTAACAACCCTGCTGGGCCAGCTGAGAGGAACGCCTTCGCTGCCGTTCAGGCGTGGACGAAGTTCGGTATCGACGTTGTCGCACAGTCGCTGGAAATTGCACAGAACGCGCAGGGTGAGTTCGAAGTGTCGACAGATTGGCCCGCTGCAGAGCCGTGGGGTGGTCATCCGGATCTGTCCAGAACACTCACGCCGTACTATTCTGCGTACGTACCAGCGCTTGGTGAAGGTGCACCGTGGGGTAACTACGCACGCTTCACCGATCCGAGAATGGACAAGATCATCGAAGAACTGCAGGTAACTGACTGGAACGATACTGAGAAGTTGATCGAGCTCGGTATCGAGGCTCTCAAGATCCTGGTCGAGAAGATGCCAACGATACCAACCTTCAACTATCCTGGCGTCATCGCGTGGGACGAATACTACTGGACGAACTTCCCGGGTGCTGAGAACATGTACGCACAGCCTTATCCACACTGGCCGAACTTCAAGTACATGTTGCCGTTCCTGAAACCGACAGGAAAGAAGTGATGATCTGATCCTTGATGAAGGGCCGGGGCGACCCCGGCCCTTTTAAAAACGCAGACAAGGAGGTTGAAAGTTTTGAGCTTCGTCAAACGTTATCTCCTTCCTCGTTTAGTGACTTACGTTCTCGTCATCTGGCTGGGTATCACCATGGTGTTCTTCATTCCCCGTTTCCTCCCTACAGACCCGGTTCAGAGCTTTATAGACCGTCTGTCTTCACAGGGTACTTACTGGGACCCGGCGGCAGTACAGGAGACGATAAGAACTCTGAGACAGCTCTACGGTCTTGAAGGAACCCTCTGGGAGCAGTACGTGGGATTCTGGAAGCGACTCTTCACGGGAAACTTTGGTCCGTCGTACTTTCAATTTCCAACACCTGTCATCGTACTCATAAAACAATCTCTGCCGTGGACGGCTGGGTTGCTCCTCGTGACCACCCTGATTTCCTGGATCGTCGGAAACATTCTCGGAGGACTCGCGGGGTACTATTCCGATAGAAACTGGGGTAAGGTGCTCGACGGCATCGCGATGGTGATAAGACCCATGCCTTACTACATCTTAGCACTCGCGCTCCTGATCCTGCTGGCCTACGTGATCCCCGTTTTCCCCATCGGTGGAGGCTTCAGGATAGGCACGAAGTTCACTTTCACCCTGGAGAACGTGCTGATACTTCTCAAGTACGCGTTTCTCCCGGCGCTGTCTCTGGTGCTGATCGGCACGTTCGCCTGGTTCCAGGGCATGAAACTCATCGTCCAGGGGGTCAGGTCGGAAGATTATGTCAAGTACGCGAAGATGGGTGGAATAGAGGAGAACAGGATCGTCAGCAAGTACGTCATAAGGAACGCGATGCTTCCTCAGATAACGGGTCTTGCACTGTCCTTAGGCCAGATATTCAGTGGTGCTTTGATCACCGAAATAGTGTTCTCATATCCGGGCATCGGAATGCTCATGTACAGTGCCATCTTCTCCGGCGATTACAATCTCTTGCTGGGTGCGAGCACGCTTTCCATTCTTCTGGTTACGACGAGCATTCTTTTGATAGACCTGCTTTATCCACTCTTCGACCCGAGAGTGAGATACAGATGAGGAAGGAGTGAAAGCATGCGTGTGCTGAAAGACCTTCTCAGAGACGGTCGCTTTGCGTTCGGTTTCTCTGTGCTCCTGGTCCTAGTGTTCCTTTCCGTACTTTCGTTCTTCTCCCCGTACGGTCCTTACGAACGCAATCCGTTGATGCGCGATCTACCTCCAAAATGGCCACACATTCTGGGGACCAACTCCCTCGGTCAGGACATTTTCTGGCAGCTCACCTTCGCGGTGAGGAATTCTCTCGTCATGGCCCTCATCGCCGCTTTGATTTCCAGAGTCATCGCGATCATCATAGGTGTGATCGCCGGGTACAAAGGAGGTCTCGTGGACAGGATCTTGACGTTTCTCTGTGATACTTTCCTCGTGGTGCCTCTGTTCATCATCATCGTCCTCGTGGCAACCATAACGAAGGGAAGGATGAGCCTGCCCATGCTCGGACTGTTGCTTGGAGTGTTCGGTTGGGCGTGGGATGCAAGAGTCATAAGGTCCCAGGTTCTGAGTTTGAGAGAAAGGGATTTCACATACACCGCCGTTCTTTCTGGTTTGAAGGCGTTCTCGGTTGTCTCAAAAGAGTACCTTCCGTTTTTGGTCCCGCTCATCTTCGCCACGCTCATAGGAAACATGTCCTGGGCGATAGGTATGGAGGTCACTCTCGCGTTTCTGGGAGTTTCAAACCTCATGTTGCCCACGCTCGGAACGATGCTCCAGTGGGCGATAAACTACCAGGCGCTTCTTCTGGGGTACTGGTGGTGGGTGCTGACACCGGTGGTGACGTCCGTGTTCCTCTTCATAGCGCTGTATTTGATATCGATCAGTATCAGCGCGTATCTCGACCCGAGGATGAGGATACAGAGAATAGGACAGGCTTGAGGTGAGATCGATGGAAATGTTGAGGACGGAGCAGCTCAAATCTTATTATGTGCTGGAGATCTTCGGCCGGAAAAGAATCATCAAAGCTGTGGACGATGTGAGTTTGTCCGTCGATGAGAATCAGATCTACGGCATAGCGGGGGAGAGTGGCTGTGGTAAGAGCACGCTTTTGAAAGCCATCTTCGCTGCGATAGAGCCACCACAGAAGATATTCGGTGGAAGGCTTTACTACTTCGTCGACGGGCAGGCCGTGGACGTGTATTCACTCAGCGAGGAGGAAAGGAGGAAGCTTCGCTGGAGATTCATCTCGTACGTTCCACAGGGTTCCATGAGCGTGCTGAATCCGGTTGTGAAGATAAAGGAAACCTTCAAGGATTTCATTGAAAGTCACGTGAAAGGAAAAACGAAAGACGAAGCATACGAAATGGCGAAAGTTCACATAAGGGAGCTCGGATTGCCCGTCACGTTGCTGGACGCCTATCCTCACCAGCTCTCTGGGGGCATGAGGCAGAGGGTGACCATTGCACTGGCAACGGTCCTGTCACCTAAGGTGATCATGGCAGACGAGCCGACGACGGCGCTCGACGTCGTGACCCAGAGGGGTGTCATACAGCTTCTGAGGGATATTCAGAAGGCCAACAGGAACACGCTGATTCTGGTCACGCACGATATGGGCGTGCACGCCAACATTTCGGACAGGATAGCGATCATGTACGCGGGTAAGATCATCGAAGAAGGACCCACCGAAGCGATCTTCAACAATCCCACGCATCCTTACACCAGGTATCTGATACGTTCCCTGCCGAAGTTTGGAGACAGAATGAGGAGAGAGAGTGTCCCAGGCAGTCCTCCTTCTTTGGAGAAGCTCCCGAGCGGTTGCGCGTTCCACCCGAGGTGCCCACACGTCTTCGACAGGTGCACTGAGGAAACGCCAGCACTCATCGAATGTGAAAAAGACCACATGGCAGCCTGCTGGCTCGTTCAGGAGGGAAAGAGATGAGCCTGTTGCAAGTGAAGAGACTGACGAAAGTTTTCACCATAGGAAGCATTTTTTCGAGATTGAAGATTCTCGCGGTTGATAACGTGACGTTCGAGATCAACGAGGCGGAGATATTCACGCTCGCCGGAGAGAGTGGATGTGGCAAGACGACGACCGCGAGGATCATCCTTGGCTTTGAAGAGCCAACATCGGGAGAGATCCACTACAAGGGAAAGAGGATAGACAATCTGAAAACGGAGGAGAGAAGACGGCTTTTGAAAGAGATACAGGCGGTGTTTCAGAACCCGTTCTCCACTTTCAATCCGCTCAGAAAGGTCGAGAGCTATTTCTACGACACGTTGTTCAATCTCGGTGTGGCTCAAGAACGAGAAGAAGCGAGAAGGATCATAGAAGAAAAGCTCGAGGCCGTGGGTATAGCCTTCGAGGAATTCTGTGAAAAGTATCCGAGCGAGTTCTCCGGAGGACAGCTCCAGAGAATCTCCATCGCGAGGGCACTCCTCACGAATCCGAAACTGCTCGTGGCGGACGAGCCCGTGTCCATGGTGGACGCGTCTCTGAGGATGTCCATAGTGAACCTGTTCAAAGATCTGAGAGACAAGTACGGTTTGAGCGTGCTGTACATCACACACGATCTCGCCACAGCTTACTACGTGAGCGATCGAATGGCGATAATGTTCCGCGGCGAGATCGTCGAGCTCGGTCCTGCAGAAAAAGTGTTGCAGGAGCCGAAACATCCTTACACGCGTCTGCTCCGAGAATCGGTGCCAGAGCCCGATCCATCCAGACGCTGGACGACGAAGGTGGTCCTCGCGGATCAGGAGCACGAAGAGTATCTGAGAACAGGGTGCAAGTTCGCTGGAAGGTGTCCGAACGCTATGGAAATCTGCAAGAAGGAATCACCTCCTTATTTTGAGGTCAATGGGGTCCAGGTGAAATGTTTCCTGTACAGATGAAACGCTACTGGGTGGTTTTGGTTGCTATTGCTTCGATCATCACGGTATCGATAGTGCTGAAGGCATCTTTCAGGGAGGTTGGGAATATGGAGCTTTACAGGAGAGCCGATGTCCCGGCGGAGATGAGGGCGAAGGATCTGCTTTCGAGGATGACTCTCGATGAAAAGATCGCACAGCTCGGGTCGGTCTGGGGTTACGAGTTGCTCGACGAAAAGGGAAACTTCTCCGAGCAGAGGGCCAACCAGCTGCTGAAACACGGCATAGGACAGATAACCAGACCCGGTGGGGCGACGAACCTGGAACCGGCGGAAGTGGTCAAATTCGTTAACCAGATTCAGAAGTACCTGGTTGAAAACACCAGGCTTGGCATTCCAGCGATGATACACGAGGAGTGTCTCGCGGGGTACATGGGCCTGGGCGCAACGAACTTCCCGCAACCCATAGCGATGGCGAGCACGTGGGATCCTGAACTTGTCAACCGCGTGGCGAGGGCCATCGGTAGCGATCTGAGAAAGGTGGGGGCTCACCAGGGTCTGGCACCCGTTGCGGACGTGGTGAGAGACCCCAGGTGGGGAAGGACGGAAGAAACTTTCGGTGAATCGCCTTATCTCGTGGCGCGCATGACGACTGCTTACGTGCAGGGGATACAGGAGAATGGTGTTGTGGCCACCACGAAACATTTTGTGGCTTACGGTGCTTCGGAAGGCGGCAGGAACTGGGCTCCAAGCAACGTGAGTCCACGAGAACTGCGCGAAGTGTTCATGCTGCCGTTCGAAGCGGCAGTGAAGTGTGCGAACGTGCTGTCCGTGATGAACGCTTACAGCGAGATCGATGGTGTTCCATGCGCATGTTCGGAAGAACTTTTGACCGAAACGCTCAGAAAAGAGTGGGGCTTCAAAGGCATAGTCGTTTCTGACTATTTCGCGGTGGACGTGCTCAGGAGTTATCACAGAGTTGCGAAGGACAAAGCGCAGGCGGCAAAGCTCGCCCTGGAAGCGGGCATCGATATAGAACTTCCGGGCATCGATTGCTACCGCGAGCTGAAGAGGCTCGTCGAAACTGGAGAACTTTCTGAAACTGTGCTCGACGAAGCAGTCTACAGGGTGCTTTTGATGAAGTTCAAGCTCGGACTGTTCGAGAATCCTTACGTGGAAGACTGTGAATCGCTCCCGAGGCACTACGATCTTGCGCTCGAAACGGCGAGAAAATCGATCGTCCTTCTGAAGAACGATGGAACGTTGCCACTGAAGAAAGGGCTCAAAGTTGCACTCGTGGGACCGAACGCGAAGAACGTACGCAACCTGTTCGGTGATTATTCTTACTACACGCACATAAGGGGACTGCTCGACACGGTGAACTTCGCGGACATAAACGCGCCGAGGTTCAACCTCAAGAAGGTAGAGGAAATGGTCAACAAGGAGCTTTCAAGAATCATGAGCGTCTACGATGCGCTGAAACAGGAAGGCGTGGATGTGGAATGGGCGGAAGGCTGTGGCGTGCTCGAAGGAACTGAACAAGACATTCGCGAGGCGGTGAAGCTGGCGGAGCGGTGCGATGTGGTTGTGGCCGTGCTGGGCGACAGAGCGGGTCTGACAAAAGATTGCACATCTGGTGAATCGAGAGACAGCGCGAATCTGAGACTGCCAGGCTTGCAGGAGAAGCTGCTCTCGGAACTCGCAAAGACGGGCAAACCCATCGTGCTGGTGCTCATCACGGGCAGGCCTTACGCGCTGAGTGATTTTGTAGACAGAGTCAACGCGATAGTGGAAGCCTGGTTGCCCGGTGAGGCTGGAGGACAGGCGATCGCGGAGGTGTTGCTCGGAAAGGTGAATCCTTCTGGAAAGCTTCCGATCAGTTTCCCGAGGAGTGCCGGTCAACTTCCCGTCTTCCATTACGTGAAACCGTCGGGTGGAAGGTCACACTGGCACAAAGACTACGTGGACGAACCTGTCGAACCGCTCTATCCGTTTGGACACGGACTTTCCTACACGAAGTTCGAATACAGCAACTTCAAAATTCAACCCGCCAAGGTTCCAACGGGAGATCAGATCGTCATCAAGGTCGATGTGAAAAACGTGGGTGACGTGGAAGGAGAAGAAGTTGTTCAGCTCTACGTTGGCCGGGAGTACGCATCGGTCACAAGGCCGGTGAAGGAACTGAAAGGCTTCGCCAGGGTGCACCTCAAGCCCGGTGAGAAGAAAACGGTCACGTTCAAGGTACACACCGACGTGCTGGCGTACTACAACAAACGCATGGAACTCGTCGTCGAACCAGGTGTGTACAGGTTCATGGTCGGGGCTTCGTCTGTGGACATAAAGTATTCTGGTGAAGTCGAGCTCACGGGTGAGGAAAGAAAGGTTCCGACCATGAGGAAGTTCTTCAGCGAAGTGGAGGTATTCTGATATGCCTCAGTACGATCTGCCCTTAGAACAGTTGCGACAGTACCTTCCGGAAAGAAAAGAAGAACCAGACTTCGATGACTTCTGGCGTCAGACCATAGAGGAGAGTCTGAGCCGTTTCGAACCACCACGATTGGAAAAGGTGGACTTTGGGTTGGATCTTCTCGATACTTACGATGTGACGTTCAGCGGGTACATGGGGCAGAAGATCAAGGCGTGGCTGATCCTCCCGAAAAATGCCCGGGAGAAACTGCCGTGCGTGGTTGAGTTCATCGGTTACGGTGGGGGCAGGGGTTACCCGTACGACTGGTTGCTGTACGCGTGTGCGAACTTCGGGCATTTCGTCATGGACACGCGGGGACAGGGCAGTGGCTGGCTCAAAGGTGATACGCCGGATTATGAACCTTCCTATGGGCCACAGTATCCCGGTTTCATGACGAGGGGAATACTCGACCCGAAGACCTACTACTACAGGAGGGTATTCACGGACGCAGTAATGGCGGTTGAATCCGTTCGGCATCTCGAACAAATCGACGCAGAAAGGATCGCCGTGGGGGGTATGAGCCAGGGCGGCGGCATAGCGCTCGCCGCCGCGGCTCTTTCTCAAGGGGTGAAGGGACTGGTCTGCGACGTACCGTTTCTGTGCCATTTCGAGCGCGCCGTCAAACTTGTGGACACCACACCGTACGCCGAGATCAGCAGGTACTGCAAGATCCATCCAGATAAAACGGAAACTGTTTTCAGGACGCTCTCTTACTTCGACGGTGTGAACTTCGCTGCAAGGGCGAAGTGTCCGGCGCTCTTCTCCGTTGCCCTCATGGACGACATATGCCCACCGTCGACAATCTTCGCCGCCTACAATCATTACGCGGGTCCCAAGCGGATCGAGATCTATCCGTTCGCCGGTCACGAGGGAGGGGGATCACACCAGACGAAAAAGAAGATAGAATTTTTGAAAGAGATCTTTTACCGCAAGGGGGTATAGAACTTGAAATACAACTCGCCGTGGATCAAGGTTCTCAATAAAAGAAACGTCCTGAAGATAGTCCACGAAAACCGACCCCTTTCGCGATCGGAGATCTCCGAAATCACGGGTTTGACCCCGAGCAGCGTCACGAGGATCACGAAGGAACTGATAGAGGAAGGCTTCGTACAGGAAGTCGGTTCCGAGGGAAAGAATTCCCCTGGAAGGCGCCGAATCCTGCTCGACATCAAGAGCGATGCGTTCATCAGCCTCGTCTTCGATGTTGGCGTGAACGTGACCACATATGGTCTCGGTTACTTCGACGGGACCGTTACACTCGGTGGATCGTTCGAGACTCCGAAAGCCCCAGAAAAGTTCTTCGAGAAAGTCAAAGAGATCTTCGACAGGTACTCTGCAACCAAGAAGATCAACCGCGTTTCGCTTTCGGTGCCCGGCATGGTGGACATGGAAGAGAACCGGATCCTCATGGCACCGAACCTCGGCTGGCGCGATGTGGTGATAAACGATTTTCTGAAACTTGACATTCCGATCCTGGCGGACAACGAGGCCAACCTTTCTGTACTGGCGGAGAAGTACCACTCAGAAGATATGAAGGACGTGAAGGAAGCAGTGTTCATAGTGATCAGAGAAGGTGTCGGTACGGGAGTGCTGATCGATGGAAAACTCTACCGCGGCCCAACTTACACCGCCGGTGAAGCGGGCCACATGACCGTGGACATGCGTTCGGACAAACGCTGTCACTGTTCGAACAGAGGTTGCTGGGAACTGTTCGCTTCGATCAACTGGGCCATACAGCACTACGAAGGTAAGCTCGAAGGAAAGAACGCGATCGAGAAGTTCGCGTCTTTGAAAAAGAAACAGGACAGCAGGAAGGTTCTGGAGAAACTCGCCGAGAACATCGCGATCGGTGTGGTGAACATCGTGAACATTCTCAATCCACAGATCGTCATCCTTGGTGGGGAGGTTCAGGACCTCGGCGAATATTTCTACAGGATCATCGAGGAGGAGGTCAAACGCAGGGCGCTGAAAGACGCAACCAAAGAGCTGAAGATAAGGCCCTCGATCTTTGGGACCGTGAGTTCGAACCTCGTTGGAGCTGCGGTCCTCGCGGTGGAAAACATCATCGAGAACGTGACGTGAGGTGATGGCCGTGGAACTGTTCGTCGGTCTGGATCTCGGTACGACGGGTGTTAAGGGCTTACTGGTGGACGCTGAGGGGAAGATTCTGGCGATACACGGTGAAAAGTTGTCCCTCTCGACACCCAGGCCAGCCTGGGCGGAGCAGGATCCTCACGACTGGTGGAATGCGGTTGTGAAAGTGCTGAAGGCGCTCTCGAGTGAAGCTTCGAGGATCGGTGGAACGATAAGAGCCCTCGCCACGAGTGGGCAGATGCACAGCCTTGTGATCATCGACCGAGAGAACCGTGTGCTCAGGGATGCGATACTGTGGTGCGATCAGAGAACCTACGCTGAATGCGAGGAAGCGACGAACCTGCTGGGAGGCGAAGAACAGGTTCTGAAGATGGTGGGTAACCCGATCCTGACGGGCTTCACGCTGCCGAAACTTCTCTGGTTGAGAAAGAACGAACCCGAAGTGTACGAGAAGATCCACAAGATGATGCTTCCGAAGGACTTCATCAATTTCATGCTCACGGGCAACGTCACGACGGAGCATTCGGACGCATCGGGCACGACGATGTACAACGTTTCGAAAATGTGCTGGAACGACGATGTGCTTTCGGTTCTGAAAATAAAGAAAGAGATCCTTCCTGAAATTTTGCCTTCCAACGGAATCGTTGGCAAGGTGAAGCGCGAGATCGCTGAAGAGCTCAACCTGAAAGATACAGTCGTCGTCGCGGGTGGTGCGGACAACGCGTGTGCGGCGCTCGGTGTCGGTGTGATCGAACCGGGTGACGTGATGGTGAGCCTGGGGACTTCTGGGACGGTGGTCGCACCAACGCTCACAGGCTCTTTCGACCCGAAAGGAAGGGTTCACTTCTTTGCGCACACCGTGCCGAACGTGAGGTACCACATGGGTGTGATGCTGACGGCGACGTATTCGCTGGAGTGGTTCAAAGAGAGATTCCTGAGTGAGAACTACGATGAGATAAACGAACAGGTGGCGCAGGTGCCGATCGGATCGAACGGAATTCTGTTTCTGCCTTATCTGAACGGTGAAAGAACTCCGCACAGAGATCCACACGCGAGGGGTGTGTTCTTCGGACTCTCCTCCTTCCATTCCAAATGGGACGTGGTGCGGGCGATCTTCGAAGGTGTGGCGTTTGGAATCAAGGATTCCTTCGAAATACTCAAAGAACTGGGGTTGAATCCAAAGCGCGTGCGCATCGCTGGCGGAGGATCGAAGAGCAGAGTGTGGAACCAGATGATCGCGGACGCGCTGGGTGTTGAGATAGAAAAGCCCTTCGTGGACGAAGGCGCTTCGTACGGTGCGGCGATGCTGGCGTGTTCAGGTTATTTCAACCTGGACGTCAGGAAGATATCCAGAGAGTGGTTCAAACTGAAGGAATCGACCAGACCAGATCGCAAGAACGGCGATAGATATGAAAAGTTCTACCAGACGTTCAGAAAACTTTATTCAACTTTGAAGGACATGTTCAGGGAGGGGCAGAACTGAGGCGCACGCTGGTCTACCTTTTCCTGCTGATCAACGTGTTGCTTTGCTTCTACACGCTTTTCGAAGCGTACAGGTTTTTTTACACCGTCGCGGCTCTGTTTGGCATGAAACCGGAGCTCATGAACGCCCTGGGCAAGTTTTTCATCGTTGTATTTGGTGTGGTCCTCATAGGGATGATGGTTTACTTCGAAGATCGTTACAGGAGCGCATCTGAGAAGGGTTCAAAAAAGTTGCTGGCACGCTTTTTCATCTTCTCCGGGATTCAGCTGCTCCTGATCGCCCTGTTTCAGAGTCCGTTCTTTTTCACACTGGGTTACAGGCTCGGCTGGGCGGAGTATGTGAAATATTTCATCAAACCTGCGCTCGGTCTCCTGCTCGTGCTCTCTTCGTTGAGCCTCAGTTCAAAGCACAGTCACTGAGCTTTAACCAGGAATGAATCGAGTTAGATTGACATGTAAAATCGCGAAAAAGGAAAAGCAAGAGAGTAAGAGTGAGGAACGAGCGAAAAAACTATTCCATAAACCGCGTTGTTCTGGTTAAAGTTGGAAAGATCTGCGCGAACAACCTTGACATGAGCATAACGATTGTGTCAAGATAATTCCGGCCGGTAAAGAAAAAATGGGGGTTGATCCATGCTCACGTACCTTTTGAGAAGGCTCCTGTTTGCGATACCATTGCTTTTCGTCATAGCGGTGGTTTCTTTCATCATCATCGAGTTGCCGCCAGGAGATTATTTGACAGTCTACGTGATGAACCTGAAACAGAGCGGTGAGGCGATCGATGAAGCAGCTCTACAAGTGCTGAGGACTCGCTACGGGCTCGACAAACCACTCCTGGTAAGGTTCTTCATCTGGTTCAAGGGTGTGCTGAAGGGCGATTTCGGCTACTCGTTCATGTGGGAAAAGCCTGTCAGCGAGCTCATAGGTCCCAAGCTCTGGTACACCGTGCTCATCTCTGTGCTGTCGACTGTGTTCGCGTGGGCCTTCGGCTTTCTCATCGGTGTTTATTCTGGTATACACCAGTACTCGATAGGCGATTATACCTTCACGGTGCTCGGTTACATAGGGCTTGCAACACCAAACTTCTTGCTCGCCCTGATACTGCTTTGGGCTGTCTACACGACGTTTGGTGTCAGCCTGGGCGGTCTGTTCTCACCGGAGTACGCGAACGCTCCGTGGAGCTGGGCGAAATTCGTGGACCTGTTGAAGCACATATGGTTGCCCGTGATCGTGATAGGTACCGGGAGCATGGCTGGTTTGATAAGGATCCTGCGGGCCAATTTGCTGGACGAGCTGGAAAAACCTTACGTGGTCGCGGCGAGAGCGAGGGGTGTACCGGAGAAGGAACTTTACTGGAAGTACCCGCTTCGTGTCGCGGTCATTCCGTTCGCGAGCACCGCGGGATGGGTGTTGCCTGAAATCGTTTCTGGAGCGGTCGTGACCGGGATCGTCCTGAACCTTCCGACCGTGGGTGTGATATTGCTCGATGCACTCAGATCCCAGGACATGTACCTTGCCGGGAGTCTGGTGATGTTTTTGAGCATATTCACTATCGTTGGAACGATCATTTCGGATATCATCCTCGCCTGGCTGGATCCCAGGATACGGTTCGAGTGAGGTATCGACGATGGTGGGGAAGAAAAAGGAAAAAATCAAGACCGAAGAGATATACCTTGCCTCTGAATGGAAACTGATCTGGTGGAGGTTCAAGAAAAACAAACTCGCCGTCTTTGGACTCATCGTTCTGTTCGTGCTGTACATTCTTGGAATCTTCTGTGAGTTCTTCGCACCCTACAATCCCGAGAAGATCTATTCGATGTACGTGTATGCCCCTCCACAGCGGATACACTTCTTCAAGGATGGAAAGCTCACAAGGCCGTTCGTCTACGGGTTCAAAGTCGAACGCGACCCACAGACACTCAGAAAGATATACAAAGAAGATCCTTCCAAAGTTTACCCGATCAAGTTCTTCGTGAGAGGCGATGAGTACAAATTCTGGGGCGTGTGGAAGACGAACATACACTTCTTCGGTGTCGAACGGGGAACGATGTTCTTGCTCGGGACAGACCGAATGGGTCGTGACGTTCTGTCTCGCGTGCTGTACGGAGCGAGGATATCGACCACGATAGGTCTGGTTGGAGTCTTTCTGAGCATGTTGCTGGGCATCCTCATAGGTGGGATCTCGGGTTATTACGGTGGCTGGGTGGACAATTTCGTGCAGAGATCGATCGAGTTCATCAGGAGTATCCCCACGATACCACTGTGGATGGCACTCGCTGCGGCACTGCCACGGTACTGGTCACAGATCAGGGTTTATTTCGGTATCACTGTGATCCTTTCTCTCGTGGGTTGGACGGGACTGGCACGCGTCGTTCGGAGCAAGTTCCTCGCACTCAAGGAAGAGGACTTCGTCGTTGCGGCGAGGCTCGCAGGTGCCAGCGAGTTCAGAGTCATCTTCAAACACATGTTGCCAGCGCTCACCAGCCATCTCATCGCTTCTGTAACGCTCGCGATACCTGGCATGATCCTGGGTGAAACGGGCCTGAGTTTCCTTGGACTGGGTCTCAGATCTCCTGCGATAAGCTGGGGCGTGTTGCTCCAGGAGGCTCAGAACATAAGAACGGTCGCTTTGTATCCGTGGCTTCTCTCGCCCGCGTTCTTCGTCATACTGACGGTCCTGTGTTTCAATTTTGTCGGCGACGGTTTGAGGGACGCGGCGGATCCTTACAAAACTTGAGGGGATGGCATGAGGAAGGTTTTAGAGGTCAGGAACCTGCGGACTTACTTCGAACTGGTTGAAGGCAAGGTTAGAGCCGTCGACGGTGTCAATCTCCAGCTGAACGAGGGAGAAGTCCTCGGTATCGTCGGCGAATCGGGCTGTGGCAAGAGCGTCACGGCACTCTCCATCATGAGGATACTGCCAAAGTCGGCCAGGATAGTGGACGGAGAGATCCTGTTCTGGAACGAGAAGGGTGTTCTTGACCTGGCGAAACTGGACGCCGATGGAGAAGAAATGAGAAACATGAGGGGAAAGGACATAGCCATGATCTTTCAGGAACCGGCGGCGTGTTTCGCACCGGTGTACACGGTCGGTGCCCAGATGATCGAAGCCATAACGTTGCACGAAAACATGTCAAAGCAAGAAGCCAGAAGGTTGGCTCTGAGGATGCTGGAGAAGGTCAGGATACCGAATCCGGAACAGGTTCTGGATCGGTACCCGTTCCAGCTTTCGGGAGGGATGCTGCAGAGGTGCATGATCGCCATGGCCCTGGCACTGAATCCGAAGGTCCTGATAGCCGACGAGCCGACCACGGCGCTCGACGTGACGATCCAGGCGCAGATTCTGTACCTGGTGAAACAGCTTCAAAAGGAGTACAGATCGGCCATCATGTGGATCACACACGATATGGGCGTGATCGCTCAGATCGCCGACAGGGTGGCAGTCATGTATCTCGGTCACATAGTTGAGACGGCGAGGGTGAAAGATCTTTTCCGAAACCCAATGCACCCTTACACGCGCGCACTTTTGAAATCCATACCGCGGCTGGCTCAAAGGAAGACGAAGCTGGAAGCCATCAAAGGGATCGTGCCGGACCCTTACAACCTTCCCGCTGGTTGCAGGTACCACAACAGGTGTGACAGTTTCATCGAAGGACTCTGTGATAAACAGGAACCGATCGAAGTGGAAGTTGGAGAAGAACACATGGTGAAGTGCTTCCTGTATGGAGGTAAGTGAGTTGAAAACGGGCCAGAAGTTGCTCGAAGTGAGGAATCTGAAAAAGTACTTTCCGATCGAAAAGGGTCTCTTCAAAAAAGTTGTGGGTTATGTCAAGGCGGTCGATGGAATAAGCTTCGATCTCTTCGAAGGTGAGACGCTCGCCCTTGTGGGAGAATCCGGTTGCGGTAAGACGACCACGGCGCGCTGCATACTGCGAGCGATCGATCCAACTGAAGGCGAGATACTGCTCAACGTCGATGGGAAAGTGGTCGACGTGGCGAAACTGTCGAAGAAAGAGCTGAAACCTCTGAGAAGGTACATGCAGCTGATCTTTCAGAACCCGTACACGTCCCTCAACCCGCGTTTGAAGGTCAAGGAGATCGTCGGAGAGCCTCTGCTCGTGAACAGAATAGCCAAGGGTAAGGAACTCGAGGAAAAAGTTGCCGAGTTGCTGGAAGCTGTTGGCCTCAGACCGGAATACATGATCAGGTATCCCCACGCGTTCAGCGGTGGTCAGAGACAGAGGATCGTCATCGCCAGGGCGCTGGCTCTCAGGCCGAAGCTCGTCATCTGCGACGAACCAGTGGCCGCATTGGATGTGTCGATTCGCGCTCAGATTCTCAACTTGCTCATGGAACTTCAGGAAAAGTTCAAACTGACGTACCTGTTCATCTCGCACGATTTGAGCGTTGTCCAGCACGTGAGCGACCGGGTAGCGGTGATGTACCTCGGAAGGATCGTTGAACTGGCGCACACGGAGGAGCTGTTCAACTCGCCGAAGCATCCTTACACTGAGTCCTTGCTACTGTCGGTTCCAAAACCTGATCCGGATGCGGCTGGAGAGTTGAAACCTATCGAGGGAGAGGTACCGAGCCCCATCAACCCACCACCCGGATGCCATTTTCATCCGAGATGTCCGTACGCGGAAGAAGTCTGCAGAACCGTGGTACCGGAGTTCCGCAACGTTGGTTCGGAGGAAGTCCCACACTATGTGGCCTGCCACTTCGCAGAAAAACTCTCTCTAAGGAGTGTGCGACAACTTTAGAAGGGGGGATTTTCATGAAGGTTCGCCTGCTGCTGATGTTAGTCCTGACAATGGCCGTGGTCTGGGCCTTCGGTTGGGGTGTGTACGCGACGCCTGCCGAGATGGAGAAGTTGACGGGCAAAAAGATCACGCAGTACAAGGAGTCTCCGATGCTGACGGAGCTTGTCAAGCAGGGAAAGTTGCCACCAGTTGAGCAGAGACTCCCGGAAGAACCTCTGGTGGTCATACCACACGAAGAGGTTGGCCAGTTCGGTGGAACGTGGAGGAGAGTCTGGAAGGGTCTGGCAGACCAGTGGGGAATCTACAAGATCGTGGAGCCGCACCTGGTGTACTGGGACATGGAAGGTGGTTCCTTCCTGCCCGGTCTTGCCAAGGCGTGGGACATACTCGAGAACGGAAGAATATACATCTTCTATCTGAGGAAAGGCGTCAAGTGGTCGGATGGACATCCTTACACAGCCGATGACATCCTCTTCTGGGTCGAGGACATCGTCGGGAACGATGAGCTCACACCGACCAAGCCAGAATGGTTCAAGATCGGTGGCGTGCAAACCAAGGTCACCAAGATCGACGATTACACGATCAAATTCGAATTCGGTAAGCCTTACGCACTGTTCATGCCCCAGGTAGCGTACAGCACCGGGTTCACTGGCGCTCCGAAACATTATCTCAAGCAGTTCCATCCGAAGTACACACCCATGGAGAAGATTCAGGAAGAGATGCGGAAAGTTGCCGGCGTCAACACGTGGGTCGATCTCTTCAACCAGAAGAACAACATCGTGAGGAACGTGGAACTGCCGGTGCTGGGAACCTGGAAAGCCATCACCGATCCGTCGGAACCCTTCTACGTGCTGGAGAGAAATCCGTACTTCTGGGCGGTGGACATCGAGGGTAACCAGCTGCCGTACATCGACTACATCAGACACGAATACGTGACAGACAACGAAATCATCCTGTTGAGGGCGGTGTCCGGTCAAATCGACATGCAGTGGAGGCACATAGGTGGTCTCGCGTCGGGAGCCGGCAACTACACACTGCTCAAGGAGAATGAGAAGAAAGGCGATTACAGGGTTCTGAACTGGATCGCAGCCAACGGGTCCGTCAGCAGGGTGTCGTTGAACCCGGCACATCCCGATCCAGTTTTGAGACAGGTGTTCAACGATGTGAGGTTCAGAAGGGCCCTGTCTCTGGCGATCAACAGGGAAGAGATCAGCGAAGTGCTGTTCAATGGTATGGCCAAACCGAGGCAGGCTTCGTTTGTCAGCGGTTCAGCTTACTACGATCCCGAGTGGGAGAAAGCCTACGCAGACTACGATCCAGACCAGGCGAACAAACTGCTCGATGAAATGGGTTTGAAATGGGATGCAAAGCACGAGTACAGATTGCTCCCGGATGGAAGACCGCTGAGGTTCACGGTCGAAGTCACAGGACAGATGCACGCAGACATCTGGACGATGGTGAAGGAGCACTGGAAGAAGATAGGTGTGTGGATCGAAGTGAACAACATCGAAAGGTCCCTGCTCGAAACCAGGATGGGTACCGGCGAATACGATGCGGCCGTGTGGGCGTTCGACAGAGCAGCCCAACCGCTCGCTTCCCCGATGCTCACCTTCCCCGGCGTGACTGTGTACAGTGATTGGTGGTACGCACCATGGACCACCTGGATCCAGGCGTATCTGAAGGGTGAAACACCTCCAGCCGATGCGGAGGTCCCGCCTGAAGATGTGATAAGACTCGTGGATCTGTGGCTCAAGATACAGACAGCCACGAGCGACGAAGAGATCAAAGAATACATGAGGGAAGTTACGAAGATCCACAGAGAGAACCTGTGGCTCATAGGCACGGTGGGTGAAGATCTGTCTCCAGCCGTGGTGAAGAACAACTTCAGAAACGTTCCGGAAAAGATCGTGACCGACGACGTGCTGAGAAGCCCGCTCAACGCCATGCCCATGCAGTTCTTCATCAAGCAGAAGTGATCCTTTTGTGTGTTCAATCTGGGGGCCTACCCGGACGGTAGGCCCTTTTTAAAATCTTGAAGGTGGTGATGTGCCTTGATAATGCCTGGACAAGAGGAGTTTCTGTACGGTGGAGAGTGCTACCCGGAACAGTGGAACGAGGAAATCTTCAGGAAGGATTTGAAGTGGATGAAAGAGGCGCACATGAACATCGCAACCGTAGGGGTGTTCTGCTGGTCCTTGATACAGAGAGACGAGAACAGCTACGATTTTTCCTTTCTGGACAGAGCACTCGAAATTCTGGAGAAAGAAGGTTTCTTCGTTTGCTTGGCGACACCGACGGCTGCTCCACCTTTGTGGATGACCCGAAAGTACCCCGAGATCCTTGCGGTTGATGCGAACGGTCACAGAAGAACTCCTGGGGGCAGGGCGAACTTCTGTCCGAACAGCGAAAAATACAGACAGTTCGCTGCGAACATCGCCGAAAAACTGGCTGAGAGGTACAAAAGTTATAAACCTTTGATCCTCTGGCATGTGAACAACGAGTACGCGAACTACTGTTACTGTGAAGTGTGCGAACGGAAGTTCAGAGAATGGTTGAAAAAGAAGTACGGCTCGCTGGAAGAGTTGAACAGAAGCTGGTACACCCAGTTCTGGGGTCAGACGATCTACGACTGGGAAGAGATCACTGTACCGACAGCACGGAACCTTCTGCTGTTCAGAAAGGACAGATTTCAGTCGATCAATCCCGCGATCTATCAGGATTACAGAAGGTTCATGAACGAGAGCCTGCTCGAATGCTTCGAGTTGGAATACCAGGCCTTGAAAAAGCACACACCGCACGTACCGATCACCACGAACCTCATGGCCACCTTCAAACCGCTCGATTACTTCCTCTGGGCCAGAAAAATGGACGTGATATCCTGGGACAGCTATCCGGATTACACCGAAGACTATGCGAAGGTATCTTTGAGATGCGCGCTCATGAGGGGAGCCGCAGACGGAAAACCTGTCTTGCTCATGGAGCAATCACCCTCGCAGGCGATCTGGAAATGGTACAACCACCAGAAATCTGAATCGGCTCTGAGGCTACATACGTTTCAAACCATCGCCCACGGTGCGGACGGAGCACTCTATTTTCAGATCCGCCAGTCTCGGGGAGGATGTGAACGCTTCCATGGAGCCGTGATAACACATGCCAACAGCAACGAGACCCGGGTCTTCAGAGCTGTCAAGCGTGTTGGACAGGATCTGAGCAGGCTCGAACCAGAAATCCTTGGCACGCGGGTTCACTCGCGGACTGCCGTTCTGTTCGACTGGAACAGCTGGTGGGCGCTGGAGGACAGTCCGGGGCCAAACATCGACTTCACCTACCTTCAGGAAGTTGAGAAGTACTACAGAGCCCTGCTGAGGATGAACACTGGTGTGGACATCCTCTCGGTAGAACAGGATTTCAGCAAGTACAGAGCCATCTTCGCGCCGGCACTGTTCATGCTGAACGAGAAAACGGCCAGAAAAATCAGAGAGTACGTTGAAGCTGGTGGAGTGTTCGTTGCCACAACGATGAGTGGAATCGTCGACGAGAACAACCTCGCGTGGCTGGGAGGTTATCTGGCGTCACTGAACGATGTTTTTGGAGTGCGGATCGAGGAGTTCGACGCCTTCCCACCCGACGAAGAAAGAAAAATGACCTTCATGGGAAAAAGCTATGTTGTGAAACTGCTCGAGAGTTTGATAAAGGTCGAAGGAGCAAGCGTGCTTGGCACTTACGTAGATGGTATCTATGCGAACCAGCCCTGTGTAACAGTGAACGGGTATGGCTCTGGCACAGCGTACTACATCGCGTCCTGCGCCTCACAGGAATTCTGTAACGACTTTGTGCGCTACGTGATCGAACAGCACGGTATTGAAACTGTTTGCGATGGACCGTCCGACGGCCTCGAGATCGTCAAAAGACGGAGCGAAGATGGAAGAACTTATCTGTTCGTCATGAATTTCAGTAAGGAGCGAAAAGAGATCTGTTTGAAAGAAGGAAGGTGGCGGGACATTCTGAGCGGTCAGCTGTTCTCCGAGAAGTTGGTTCTGGATGCTGAGGACGTTCTGGTTCTGGAAAGGATCGATCAATGAGGTGATGAAGATGGATCAGTACGAAATGTGCTGGCTCGAATACAAAAAACTGCCAGAGGAGGAACTTTCCTGGTACAGAGAATGGTTCAAAAGGATCGTTCTGCTCGCCGATCGTGAAGAGGTGAAGACTGCGCTCACCGAGCTGAAACTGTTTGCCAAGTGTGCGCTCGATCTTGAACCTTCGATCGAACACAGCTTCAAGAAGAAAAAGGCGTTAGTGCTCGGTCGGATCGGGAAACTCGCCGAACTCTTTGAGACGCCAGAGCTGCACGAAGAAGGTTTCTTCATTCTCCACAGGAACGTTCATGGCACGGAATCGCTCGTTGTTGGAGCGGAAAGATCGTCAGGTTTTGTCCACGCTGTGTTTGAACTCATCAAGCGCGTTAGGCTGGGCGAACGCGTAGAGACGATGAACGTGATCTCTGAGCCGGCGATGCCTTTAAGGATGGTCAACCACTGGGACAATATGGACGGTTCGGTCGAAAGAGGGTACGCTGGAAGATCGATTTTCTTCGAAAACGGTCGCATCGTGATGAACCGAAGGACCAGGGATTACGCCAGATTGCTCGCTTCGATCGGTATCAACGGCGTGGTGTTGAACAACGTGAACGTGAGAAATGAAGCTGTGAAACTGATCGACGATGAAAGATATCTGAGGAAGCTGTCAGCGCTGGCAGATCTGTTCAGAGATTATGGCATAAAGATCTATCTCAGTGTGAATTTCGCTTCACCGATGATCCTCGGCGGTCTGGAAACGGCAGATCCGCTGGATCGAAGAGTCAGAAATTGGTGGAAGAATCAGGCTAAGAAGATCTACAGCTTCGTACCAGACTTCGGCGGTTTTCTCGTCAAGGCAGATTCAGAATTCAACCCAGGTCCACACTTTTTCGGTAGAACGCACGTGGATGGGGCGAACATGCTGGCCGAAGCGCTCGAGCCGTTCGGGGGCGTCGTGATCTGGCGCACGTTCGTTTACAACTGTCTGCAGGACTGGAGGGACCATTCAACTGACAGGGCGAAGGCAGCCTACGACAATTTCAAGCCTCTCGATGGTCAGTTCAGCGACAACGTGATCCTTCAGACCAAGTTTGGACCGATGGACTTTCAGGTGAGGGAGCCCGTTTCGCCGCTGTTCGGGGCACTGGAGCGGACCAACCAAATGCTCGAACTTCAGATCACGCAGGAGTACACCGGTCAGCAGGTACATCTGTGTTATCTTGGAACGTTCTGGAAGGAAGTGCTCGACTTTGACACCTTTGCGAAGGGAGAGGGATCCTTCGTCAAGAGGATCGTGGACGGTACGCTCTTCGGAAGGAAGCTCTGCGGTGTGGCTGGCGTTTCGAACGTTGGTACGGATCCGAACTGGACGGGACACGACCTTGCGCAGGCCAACCTGTACACCTTTGGAAGACTCGCGTGGAACCCTGATGAGCGCGTGGAGAAGATCGTGAGGGAATGGATTGTTCTGACTTTCGGTAACGATGAAAAAGTGATGAACAACATCGAGTACATGCTGATGAAATCTCACAGAACTTACGAGAAGTACACGACCCCGTTCGGGCTCGGCTGGATGGTGAATCCGAACCATCACTACGGTCCGAATCCCGAAGGTTACGAATACTCGAAGTGGGGCACGTACCACAGGGCAAACTGGGAGGCGATCGGGGTCGATAGAACGTCGAGAGGAACAGGTTTCACGCTCCAGTATCGCTCACCCTGGCGCGAGATCTTCGACAGCATAGAAACGTGTCCGGAAGATCTCCTTCTGTTTTTCCATCGGGTCCGCTACGATCACAGGTTGAAATCCGGTAAGACCCTGATCCAGGCGATGTACGATCTGCACTTCGAAGGAGTTGAAGAAGTCGAAGAATTCGTGAAGAAATGGCAGGAACTCGAAGGCAGGATCGATCCGGTCAGGTACAAACGTGTGCTCGAGAGATTGACGATGCAGCTGGAACATGCAAAAGAATGGAGGGACGTCATCAACACGTACTTTTACCGAAGAACGGGCATACCAGACGAGAGAGGGAGAAAGATTTATCCGTGACGTACTGGTGGAATTTGACAAACTGAGCGCCGCTTTTTGCCCGCCTCATTTCGACGACGTGAGAAACACGATCTTAGCGTACGTGGAACATATTTGACGAAATAGTTGACACTTTTGCAATAACATGATATGATATGTCATGATGAGTGCCGCCAGACAGAAACCCATGTACAGGGTGGTAAAGGAGTACCTGCTGAACAAAATAAAGACAGGAGAGTTGATGCCAGACGACAGGATCCCGTCTGAAAAAGAGTTAATGGACATGTTTCAGGTGAGCAGAATTACGGTCAGAAAAGCCATAGACGAGCTGGTGATAGAGGGTTATCTTTACAGGTTGCAAGGTATAGGAAGCTTCGTGAAGAAGAAGGAAGAGATGGGACAGACATCGAACCTGATCGGTGTTTTTCTCAGTTCGGCCTCTGATCTTCTGAGTATTGGGATACTCAAAGGCATCGAACAACACATCTCGAGCCTGGGTTTCCACGCCGTGGTTCAGTTCGCAGACGAAAACAGCTCTTCGGAGTGGGAGAAGTTTAAAAAATTCCTGGAACTGAACGTGTCCGGTTTCATAGTGTTTCCACACCTGAGCATGTCGCAGAACGAGCTAATCAAGCAGCTTCTCACAGAACGCCGACCGATTGTCTTCGTAGACAGGACGGTGGAGGGATTAGATGGATATTCGGTCGAATCGGACAACCAGAAAGGGGCTTACGATGTTACGAAACACTTGATCGAGGTGCACGGGTGTAAAAAGATAGCTTTCGTCACGTGGGAGACGACGAAAGTGAGTAGTGTAAGAGACAGATTTCGCGGAGCCAGTTTAGCTTGTAGCGAATCGAACGCGAGCCTGACACTGATCGAAGTACGCAGAGGTAGCGTAAGAGAACAATGCAAGGCGCTGAAGAGTTTTGACGCCGTTTTTGCGTGTACAGATCTTCTGGCCGTCGAGGTCATATCTGGACTACAGATGCTTGGAATGAATGTTCCGAAAGATATCGCTGTGGTAGGGTTCGACGACCTACTCTTCAGCGATTTCGTGCGCCCAAGTCTAACGACTGTCAGACAATACCCCGAACGGATGGGGGAAAAGGCTGCGGCGATACTGCTCTCACTGTTGAGCTGGGGAGACGTTCCGATCAAGAAACATTATGTTCCGACGAAACTGGTTGTGAGAAATTCTTGCGGGTGCATGGAACACCCGCATTCGTGAGGGGGTGTTTTTATGAAGAGGTTGCTGGTGCTGGTCCTCGTGTTAGCCATGGCTGCTTTCATCTTTGGTGAGAAGGTAACAATCATCGCCAACGCGATCAAGGGTGGAAAAAACACCCAGGTGGTTGACTGGTTCGAAAAGTACATACCAGAGATCGAGAAAGAACTCGGAATAGACATCGAACTGATTCAGACCGGTATAAAGGATGAAGACTTCAAAGCAAGGATCGTCCTCGACATCAAAGGTGGCGGTGGAGCGGACATACTCTGGATCGATGGTTTCTGGGTCCCGGAATTCGTTGAGGCGGGATATCTGAGACCCATCGATGACATCCTCGCCGAGATACCGGCGTGGAAGTACTACTATGACTCCATGAAAGCGATGGGAAGCTACAAAGGTAAAACGTATCTGATACCCGCAAGCACTGATGTGAGGATGATCTACTACAACAAGGAGTTGTTCAAGAAGGCTGGAATACCCATACCATGGCAGCCCAGGAGCTGGGAAGACATCATCAAAACGGCGAGGATCATCAAGGAAAAATTGCCCGGTGTGATACCGATCCAGCTGAACGCAGGTACAGAAATGGGTGAAGCAACGACAATGCAGGGTTTCTTCATGGTCCTGCTCGGTGCGGGTGGCAACCTGTACGACTGGGAAACCGGAAAGTGGATCATCAAGAGTAGCGCTTTGCGTGACACCCTTAACTTTTACAAGCGGATCTACGTTGACGAGAAGCTTGGGGATGCGGCTCTGCAAGTTTCGGCCGGCGCGAGAGAGAAAACGTTTGAACTGTTCAGGCAGGAAAAGATCGCCATGTATGTTGAAGGAACCTGGTTCTACACGTCCGTGTTGAATCCCAACAACCCGTCCTGGGGCTTCCCAGATAGGGATGAGCGCATCGGATGGGCTGCGATGCCAGGCCGCGGTAAGCCGGGTGATCCGGAGTTTGTTTCTATCTCTGGCGGTACGGGTTTTGCTGTTAACATCAACTGCAAGAATCCAAAACTGGTTGCGGAAGTGCTGAAGAGATTACTTTACATCGAGCCACAGCTGTCTTACTTCGAAATGAAACCTTTCGTGTCTCCGAGATCCGATCTCGCAGATTCCTGCTGGACTGTGAACAAGGATAAATTCATTGCGGAGACGAGCCGTGCACTGGTCAAGTACACAACGTTCAGACCGGCGTTCCCCGTTTATCCTGAGATTTCCTTCCAGGCTCAGCTTCTGACTGAGAGAGTCGTCACGGGTCAGATGAGCGTTGATAAAGCCATCGAGGAATTTGCAAAAGAGGTCACGAGGATCGTTGGGAAAGAAAATGTCATAGAGAAACCGTGAGGAAGACGAAGGGCGGGCATTGCCCGCCCTTTTCGAGGTGGATCGAGTGAGAAAATCGTTGATGGGGAAGAAAGTCGTTGTCCTTCTGTTGATACCTGCCCTCGCACTGATCTTTATTTTTCTCATCCTGCCAGGTCTCTGGGTCTTGAAAATCGGCATGACGAACGAAACACTCACCGGGGCAAAGGCACGAAATCCTGATTTCGTTGGTTTTGAAAATTACGCGAAGGTTCTGAGCGATAGATTTTTCTACAACGCGCTGCGAGTGACCTTGCTTTTCGTTCTTGGGTCCGCGATCGTTGGTCAAGCAGGGCTCGGACTTTCGCTCGCACTGTTGACTTACAGAAAAAGGAAACTCAGAAGTTTCGTTCAAAGCGTTGTGATTCTGGCGTGGATCATTCCCGAGGTCGTGGTGGCGTACCTCTGGATCGCTTTCCTCGACAAAGATTATGGGACACTGAACATGCTGCTCTCTGTTCTGGGTTTGAGAAAGGTGAACTGGTTTTACGAGTATCCGTTGCCCACCATCATCACTTTCAACATTTGGCGTGGTACGGCCTATTCGATGCTCTTGTTTTCAGCTGCGTTGGAAACGATTCCTCCGTCTTATCTCGAAACGGCCGACGTCATTGGTGTTTCTGCTTGGAGAAAGTTCAAAGACATCATATTCCCCAACATAAAGTCATACACCCTGACAGATCTGATTCTCATCACCCTCTGGACCTTCAACGTGTTCACTCCCTACTTGCTCACGGGCGGGGGGCCGTCGTTCAGAACAGAACTTCTGTCGATATACATCTACAGAACCGCCTTCAGGTACTTCAAGCTGGGTTATGGTGCATCGATCGCAACCATTGCGCTTCTGATCAACTTCGCGCTCGCCATGTTTTATCTGAGTCTTTCAAGGAGGAAAAAGGCATGAAAGATCCTCGAAGGTTCAGTAGAATCGTTTCCTACATATTGCTTGCTCCTATACTTGCTTTCTTCATTTCTCCGATCGTCTGGCTTTTCGTAACGCCCTTTTCCGTCAGACCTTCTCTCTTCATTTCTTTCGATGGGTTCACACTGAACAATTTTGTGAGAGTCTTTCAAAACAGGACAGCGATCATCGCCTTCCGCAACAGCTTGGTCATTTCGGTGTCAGTGGTCGCTCTTGTGACAACGTGTGCTCTGTTCGCAGCTTACGTGTTTTCCAGGCACGATTTCAGGGGAAGAAACGTCCTTTTGTATGTACTGGTGCTTTTTTCGAGCGTGGTCAGCGGTGCGGCTGCGATGGTTCCCATATTCGTGCTGAATCTCAGACTCGGCCTTGTTAACAAAGAGCTCGGCGTGATTCTCACGCTTTCCGGGGGCATCATGCCGACGGCGTTGTTCATCTTGAAGGACTTCTTCGACTCGATTCCGAGAACTTACGAAGAGGCTGCTCTCGTCGATGGCAGTTCTCCCATGCAGGTGATGTTCCGCATTTTCTTGCCGCTATCGAGCAAGGGCATAATAGTCATCGCAATGCTCGTGTTCGCGCAATCGTGGAGCAACTTCCTCATACCCTTTGTCCTGTTGAGGTCCGCGAGTAAATATCCCGTTTCTGTGGCGATATACACCTTCTTCAGCGAAGTGGGTGTCCCGGACATCGGGATGATATCAGCGTACTCGCTCCTTTACACGTTACCAGTGATATTCACATACGTGCTGATTGAGAGAAAGTTCGGTTTTTCCTTTTACGGCGGCATCAAAGGTTGAGGAGGGAAGAGTCTTGTCCTGGATCGTGCTGGAGAATGTAACGAAGCGATTTTCGAATGTCGTTGCCGTACAGAGTGTGAGCTTACAGATAGAAAAGCAAGACTTTTTCACGCTGCTCGGTCCATCCGGTTGCGGTAAGACGACGACTCTCAGGTTGATCGCAGGCCTCGAGTTTCCAGACGAGGGGCGAATATACATCGCCGGTAGGGACGTGACGATGGAGCTTCCAAAGCACAGAAACGTGGCGATGGTCTTTCAGAATTATGCGCTCTATCCTCACATGACGGTGAGGGAAAACATCGCTTATCCTCTCGTTGTGAGAAAGATTCCCAAGGACGAAGTCAGAAAGAAAGTCGCCTTCGTCGCGGAGAGCCTGCAGATCTCTGAACTGCTCGACAGATACCCTCAACAGATCAGTGGGGGTCAGCAACAGAGAGTAGCGCTGGCACGGGCGGTGATTCAGACGCCCAACGTTTTTCTCCTCGACGAACCTTTGAGTAACCTCGACGCAAAGCTGAGAATAGAAGCGAGGAGTTTTCTCAAGAGATTGAGTATGGAACTTGGAACGAGCGTTGTTTACGTGACGCACGATCAGTCCGAAGCGATGGCACTCTCAACGAAAATAGCTGTGATGAACCAAGGCCGTGTGCTGCAAGTAGGTACACCGAGAGAGATTTACGATAAACCGATCAACACTTTCGTGGCATCTTTTATTGGTAATCCACCGATGAACATCATTGAATGTTACTTCGATGGTTCAACGTGTGTTCTGGAGGGCCGAAGGATCGACCTTTCGGAACTATCCCTGGTCGCGTTTCCGAGAGGGAAGGGATTCATAGGCATAAGACCTGAGAACGTACTTTTGGATGCAAAGAACGGAGAGATTGCCGGTGAAGTGTACGTGGTCGAGCCACTCGGTTTTGAAACGATCGTGACAGTGAAGATAAACAGCTGTTCCGTGAAAGTTTTGGTTTTCGAAGATGTACCCTATAAGACTGGTGATAAAGTATTCCTGAGGCTGAGGAAAGATAAGTTGCACGTGTTCGATGAGAACGGTGTGCGGATACTTAGGAGAGATGAACTGTGATCTTCGAAGGAAAAATAGAACTCTGCGAAAGCAAAACAGTGAAAAAGATCATCTTCGACGTGCCCACTAATGCAAGTGAACTCATCGTACGTTTTGAATATTCCCCCACGTCTATTGGTCCGCTCCAGAACCATGTGAATCTTCTCTTTCACGACTCGCTCGGAAGGTTCATGGGTAGGTACGACAGAGGTACGAAAAACTTCGTCGTAGGCCTGGATGCAAGTGAAGCCGCCGTCAGAGGTAAACCCCTTCCTGGAAAGTGGACGGTGTTTTTCGAGAACCATCAACTTTTCTGCGATGTTCGTTACAAACTCGAGATCGTGGTCGAAGGGAACGAGGAGTTCCACACATTCAAAGGTGAACTCCACACGCATTCACGACACAGCGATGGATTGCTCAGTGTGGAAGAACTTTCGACATTTTTGAAGAAGAAGGGTTTCGATTTCTTTTTTCTAACCGACCACAGCAACGTCTCGGGCTGGCGAGAACTGGGCAGTGTGGCTGGAGCTGTAGGTTTCCCGGGTCAGGAATTGAACACCTTCAAAGGCCACGCGCTCGTTTTGGGTGCAAAAACCTTCGTGGACTGGAAAGACGAAGAGGGTCAGGAAAAAGATTTTTCTACGATCGTTCGTGAGGTACACGGTCAGGGAGCTCTCGTTGGTGTGGCTCATCCGTTTGCGATGGGAGACCCCGTGTGTGTGGGATGCAAATGGACATACGCGTTTGATCCCTTCAGTTTGGACTTCGTAGAAGTTTGGAACGCGGACCTGTCCAGAGTTGAACTCAACTACGAGGCGGTTGGAAATTGGCTGAAGGCGGTGAGGAGCGGGAAAAGAATAACGGCTACGGCAGGAAGGGATCTTCACAAACGGGACGAATCCGACTGGATGTCGAATTACGTTTCGGCGAGGGGGATGGAACTTTCGGAGATCCTGTGGGCGATCAAGTCTGGCAGAGTGTACCTGTCCTCTGTTGGAGAGATAAAGATAGATGTCTCCGGAAAGAGTGTCGGTGATACGGTTTTCCATAGAGGATCAGTAGTGTTGAGGGTGGAAAACCTGCCCAGACTGAGCTTGCTCGTTGTGAGAAAGAGAGAAGTACAGCGATTCGATGTGTGTGGAAGCTTTGAAAAGAAGATCGATGTAGAAGAACCAGAGGATGTGCTGATCCTGATGGGATTCGACAGCGAAGTTAGACCCGCCCTGATAGTCAACCCAATCTTCTTGATTCGAGGTGATCCTTCATGAAAAAAGTCTTTGTCGTGACGCACACGCACTGGGACAGGGAATGGTACACGACGTTTGAAATCTACCGGCAGAGGCTTTCGATCCTCCTGAACGAGCTCATGTCCATCTTCAAGTCTGAAGATTCTTTCAAGCACTTCCATCTGGATGGTCAGACGGTCGTGATAGAAGACTTCATCGAGAACGACGGGATCAAGGAAGAGTTCTTCAAACTCGTCCGTGAAGGAAAGATCTCCGTCGGACCGTGGTACGTACTTCCGGACGAGTTCTTGATAAGCGGCGAATCGTTGATAAGGAACTATCTGTACAGTCAGAGGCTTGCGAAGAAGTTCGATCTTCCTCTGAGCAGCATCGCGTACCTGCCAGACATGTTCGGCCACAACGCGTACACCCCCACGGTGCTGAAGGGCCTCGGGATGGACTGGGCAGTAGTGTGGCGCGGAGTGAACAACGTGAAAGGTACAACTTTTCTGTGGAGTTCACCGACAGGCGAATCGATAGACACGGTCTATCTCGTTCACAGTTACTCCAACGCGGCGCACTGGGACCACGACGAAGAGAGGTTCAAATCCCAGCTGCTGAAGGAAGCGAAGAATCTGGCAGAGCTCGATCCTGAGAATCCACCGCTCTTGATGAATGGAACGGACCACGAGATTCCCAGGCGCGATGTGGGAAAAATCCTCAAAGAGATCCACAACGAAGAGTTCGAGTTCGTTCACGCTTCGCTCCAGGAATACGTCTCACATTTGAAGAAGCCTGAAGAAAAGTTGATCGGAGAGCTGAGGAGCCCAAGGCACGCACCCATTTTGAAGGACGTGCTTTCGGCGAGGATCTGGGAAAAACTTCTACAGTTCGAGGCTGAAAAGCTGTATCTGCACTATCTGGAACCGCTCACTGCTGTAGCGAAGCTGGAAGGAAAAGCGGTGCCACAGGAAAGTTTGTGGTACGGCTGGAAACTGATTCTGCAGTGTCATCCACACGACAGCATCTGTGGTTGCAGCGTCGATGAGGTACACGGCAACGTTCAGGACAGATTGAGGAGGGCCATCAACCACGGCCGTGCACTCTTGATAAGGACACTGCTCGATCTCTGTGGAAGGATGATCGACAAACATGGCATCACAGTTTTCAATCCTGCAGAAAGGCAGTACGACGGTGTGATCGAGTTGAACGTGCGTTTGCCAGAAGGTGAGTGGAAATTGGTAGATGAAGAGGGAAACGAAGTCGAATCTGTCCTGGTTCCTCTGGACCGCTTCGAGATGGATACGAACCTGCTCGTGGAGTTCTACGCTCACCGTTCGACCAGCAGTGTTTTCGCAGGCCAGGGTCGCTGGTATAAATGCTTCGCAAAGACATCTCTCGAAGGACTATCTTTCAAACAGTTCAGATTCGTTACAGGTAAGGATGAAAAGCCGCGCAGTTTCACACCCATCTTCGAGGTGCTGGAGAACGCCACGCTGAAGGTCGAGCACGGTGGAGAACTGCTCGATGGTTTGTGCTATGTTGAAGACGTTGAAGATGTGGGAGACGAATACAATTACAGCTACGTGTGCCGGGAGAGGTACGACTCGAGGAACTGTGTCGCGAAGGTTCGCACCTTGCTCGATTCAGCCTTCGTGAAAAAAATAGAAGCGACCTTTTCGATGAACGTTCCTGCCAGGATCGCCGAAGATAGAAGGAGCAGATCTGAAGAGACCGTCACGATACCGTTCAGGTTCGTCTACACCTTCTACCGAGACGAGAAGAGGGTCGATGTGGACGTTCACTTCACCAACGCGGCGAAGGACCACAGGCTGAGCGTCGTGTTCCCTCTGAAAGGTCTGACCAAATTGATCACGGACGGTTACTTCGGGCCGGTTGAGAGGAAGATCGAAAGGTTCGAGGAAGATTGTTCTTCCTGGGCGGAACTGCCTGAAAACCAGTTTCCCACTTACTGGTTCGTGAGCGTGCCGGAGTACAGATTGACCATCGTCCCGAAGGGGCTCAGAGAAGTCTTCGTGGACGAGTCTGGCTTGCATTTGACGATCCTCAGGAGTGTGGGTTGGCTTTCGAGGAACGATCTGATCACACGACCCGGTCACGCGGGGCCCGCCTTCGAAACACCGAACGCACAAGGATTGGGCGAGCACAGGGTGAGCTTTTCGATCGTGCTCCACGATGATTACGGTATCGACAGGATCTACGAAGCTGCCAGACAGTGTACCATTGTTCCGTTCGCCGTCCAGGGAAGGTTCGAGAAAATTCCAGAGAAGATAGCTATCCAGATCGAGAAAGGTTTTGTTTCCACCTTTAAGCCCGCTGAATCGGGCGTGATCCTGAGACTGTTCTGCCCAGACGGTTCTCGTCCCTCGATGAAAACAGTTCGCCAGACCATCGAGCTGGATCTCGCGGAAAGGCCGTTGAGCGAAAGGACGAAGATAGAGCACGTGAGAACCTGGTTGGTCCACTGAAAGAAGTTCCCCACAGAAGTGGTACGCTGCGTGTTTTTGTGGTACAATAACAATTGAACAGTTGTTCAAAAGTGAGGTGGATTTGTGAAGGACACCTGTGGCGAGAAACACGAACGCAGAGAACTCGTTGAGAAAATCAAGCGTGAGTTCGAGCCCAAAGAGATCGTCGAGAACATGGTGAAACTGCTCCGTGCGTGCGCCGACGAAACGCGTTTGAAAATACTCCTCGCGCTTTCCAAATCCGATCTGTGCACCTGTGACCTGTCGAACATACTTTCACTCTCCACTTCCGCGATATCCCACCAGCTGAGAGTTTTAAAGTTGTCGAACCTCGTGGATGCACAGCGTGTTGGAAAGCAGGTTGTTTACAGACTGAAAGACAAACACGTGCTCGAGCTCATCTCTTCCGCTCTCGAGCACGCGAAGGAGTGAGTGTACGTTGGACAACTGCAGCGTCTGTCACGTTCACCACGAAGAAGAGGAACATCATTTTCGGGATCTGGTGCTGTTGATCGCCTCCGGTGTGATCCTTCTGGTCTCCGTGTTCGCGAAGACACCGTGGCTCGCTGTGGTGGCTTATCTTTTATCAGGTTGGGAAGTGCTGAAGAGGGCGCTGGTGAATTTTTCAAAGTCGAGGTTCTTCGACGAAAACAGCCTGATGAGTGTTGCGAGCGTGGGCGCCATCGTTCTGAAGGAGTTCCCGGAGGCAGCCACGGTGATGGTGCTCTACAGAATGGGCGAGTTGATAGAACACTACGTGTTCGAGCGGTCGAACAGGGAAATGAAAAGACTGCTCAGTGAATCACCGAGGTACGCGTGGAAGATCGAGCAGGGTACGATCAAGAAAGTTCGTGTGGAAGAGTTGAAGCCTGGAGACATCGTTTTGGTGAGGCCCGGTGAAAAGGTGCCGAGCGACGGTGTTCTGGTGGAAGGAACGGCCCAGATCAACGTGTCACACCTGACGGGGGAACACCTGCCACAGTCCGTGTTCGAAGGCGAAAAAGTTTTTGCGGGCTCCATTGTGGAGAGCGGCACCGTGAAGGTTCAGATTTTGAAAGAGTACTCAGAATCATCGATGGCAAAGGTTACCGAACTGGTTCAGAAAGCTCAGGAAAGGAAAGCAAAGGCGGAGAGGTTCGTCACGAAGTTCGCGAGGTACTACACACCAGCTGTGGTCGTGAGTGCGATCGCGTTGACGGTGGTACTCTTTCTCTTCGCACGACTCAGCTTTTCCGAATCTCTTTACAGATCTCTCGTTCTGCTCGTGATTTCCTGCCCGTGTGCCCTGGCGCTCAGCGTACCTCTGACCTACGTGGCGGCACTCGCTAAAGCTTCCAGAAGGGGTATATTCGTGAAAGGTGCACAGTATTTTGACACGATCGCGAGCGCCAAGAACGTCGTCTTCGACAAAACCGGAACACTCACCGAGACTGACCCAAAGCTTGTGCGCGTTGAACCTCACAACGGTTTCTCGAAAGACGAAGTTCTCTTTTTCGCGGCGCATGCGGGTTTAGGTTCGAACCACCCACTTTCGAGAGCGCTTTCTGGAGAGCTCAGGGTGAGCGCGGAATTTTTAAAGGAAGCCAGGGAATTTCCGGGCCTCGGAGTGAGAGCGATCGTGAGGGACAGGCTCGTGCACCTCGGCAACGACAGGTTCCTGCATGAAGAAAACATCGATCATCCTGAGAGCGTTTGCAGAAGCGACGCGAAAATGGTCAATCTGTGCATCGACAGAAAATACGCAGGTACGCTTGTTTTCAAAGAGAGGTTGAAAGAAACAGCACAGGAAGCGGTCAGTAAGTTGAAGAAGGCAGGTTTGAAGGTGTACGTCATGAGTGGAGATAGAAAGGGTGCGGTGCGGGACGTGGCGGAGGAGTTGAAACACGTTGAATACTTCGCAGAGCTGAAACCAGAGGACAAGCTGACGCTCCTGGAGGAAAGGATCATGAAAGACGGTACCACGGTCTTCGTGGGTGATGGCATCAACGATGCGCCGGCACTCTCACGGAGCGATGTCGGTGTAGCGATGAACTCGCTCGGGAACGACGCCGTGATGGAGATCGCCGACGTTGTGTTGATGAACGCAGAGCCGATCCAGGTCTGGCAGCTGTTTTCGATCTCAAGGAAAACGAGGAGTATCGTTGTTCAGAACATCGTCTTTGCGATCGGTACGAAGGTGTTGTTCATATTACTGGCCGCGACGGGTAAAGCCACGATGTGGCAGGGTGTCTTCGCCGACACGGGTGTGATGGTCCTGTGCGCTCTGAACTCGTTGAGATTGTTCTTCGATCGCTTCAAACGTCCTGTTTCCAAATCTGGTACGGTGACTGCAGATAGTTTCTGAACTTCTCCGTGGACAGATCTTTCACGATCTCTCTGAAGATGTACATCGAAGGCCTCGGGGTGTACGCCTTCGTCTGGTAGTTCGTCTCGGCCAGGCCGAACCTCATGTGGTAACCCTTCGCCCATTCGTAGTTGTCGACTATCGACCAGTGCAGATACCCTTTGACGTTCACACCCTCCTCGATCGCCTTCTCGACGGCGTGCATGTGTGCCACAAGATGGTAAGGCCTGAGCCAGTCCCGCGCGTCGGCCAGACCGTTCTCCGTCACATAGATGGGCAGCGCGTAACGTTCGTTGAAAGCACGCAGGAGTTTCAGCAGACCTTCGGGATAAGTTTCCCAGCCGAAGTCACTCACGGGCCTCGCATCTTTCGAGAAACCAGCTGGCTGGCACGCGTAACCGTAGCCCGGCACGATGGACCAATTCATACTCACAGGACCGAAGCTCAGTTCCTGTGGCGATCTCTGGATCACGGTACGCGTGTAATAGTTCAGTCCGATGAAATCGAGTCTGCCCGCCAAATCTTCCCTCGTCTGGAAGAACATGGCCCCGCTGTGCAGGGCGTCGAGGAAGAAGAAGTTCATGAAATGGGTCACGCTCTCTTCGAGTTCGACGTCGCCGTTCGTCGATTCGTACACCGATGCCGAGTAGATCAGGCCAATCGGCTTTTTCGTCAATTTCTTCATCGCATCGTAGGCACGCGCGTGCGCGACGATCTGGTTCACGAAGCTGCTGAAGAATTTTTCTGTGTCGAAGATTCCAGGCGGAAAACCGGACACGCTCATTACGTAGCCCATCTGACTCACAACGTTCGGCTCGTTGAAGGTACTGTACATGTCGATGAGATCGTCGAACTTCCAGACGACGTACGCAGCGAATTTCGCAAATTCGATGATGCTGTTTTCACTCGCCCATCCGAGTTTATCGGTCGGTTGTCTTCTGTGCACGGCGATCGGATCGTGCAACCAGACAGGCAACGTGAAATGGATGAGATTGACGAAAACTTTCAAACCTCTCTTTCTCATGTCCGAGAAGATCTCACGGTAATGCTCCACCGCTTCTCTGCTGGCGAGCTCGTCCAGTTGCTTTAGGGCCCGTTCGTCGATCCGCACCGACACGATCCCAGATTCGGTCCGTTCGACTCCAACTTTCACGTCGAACGTGGGATTGGGAAAAATGCGGGACCACTCGATGTTCGTTCGAAGAACGTTCATTCCGAAATCGCTTGCGAGTTTGTGGATCGTGGGGAAGTTGTACCAGTAACCCACGCCGTACTCGGGCAGATGTCCGCTCACGACGCCGTTGATGAGATTTTCAGGTTCTCTCACCCACACGAACCAGTCCGTGTTGGCATCGGTATCGCCCTTCGCGTAACCCATCTCGACCTGAAAACCTGACATCGACGCTCCGAAGAGAAAATCCTTTGGAAACATCTTTCACACCCCCTCATCCCTTCATCTGTTGGGCCAGAAGTTCCATGCGAGACTCGAGCGATTCGACGTCCTTGGCGAATTTGAAAACGAGTAGGAAAAGGAAGAAAGAACAGATCAGCCAGAAGTACGCCGAAACCTTCATCGCTGCACCGAGAGACCCGAGCCCGACGGACAGCAAGCCACCTATCCATCTTCCGATACCCGTACCCAAGGAATCGGTGAGGTTGAAGATAGAAAAGATCCTGCCCCGATCCTGAGGCTCGTTCACGTTCAGCAGCATCATCTTCACGTTTGGACCGGTGAGGCTGTCGGTGAGCGAGGCGAGCAATCCGAGCAGCATGAGAACGTAAAGCCCGGAGTTGGTGGTGTTCGAGTAACTGAATGTCAGCACCGTCAACCAGACTCCGATCGCCGTTGTCAAACTGCAGAAGAGAGGCACGGTGGATTTCGATCTTTTGTACAGCATCGCACCGATCCAGCCACCAACGATGGTACCGAGTATGTTCCCGACACCGAAGACGATGAACACGAGAGTCGCGAGCTCCACAGAGAGTCCCCTTTCTCTTCTGAAGAACTCGACGAGAAAGTAAGGTATCGCACCCCAGGGGATGGTCCCAGCTATACCTTGCAAGAAGAGAAGCAGATTCGTCTTCACCCTCACGAGCTTGGCGTAATCTTCGAGCTTCGGCATCTTGGGATACGCGTATCCCGCCCTGACCAGCTCTCCTATGCCTTTTTCGAAGGCTCCTCTCGCAGGTTCCTGAAGGACGAACAGTGCCACGATGGCCAGCACCACGTTCGGCAGTGAGACCAGCACGAAAGGTATGCGCCATCCGAAGGTAGGACCCACGAAACCGCCCACGATCATGCCCAGAATGTTCCCGACACTGATCGCCGCGCCCATGAGTGCCGCAACTTTGGCGCGGTTCACTTCATCGAACATGTCACCGATTAAGGAGAAAACGATCGGGAAGGACGCACCGACACCGATGCCTGTGAGTATTCTCCAGAAGAAGAACTGTCCGAAATTCATGGAGAACGCCGTCATGAAGCAAGGAATTTCCCCAACGAGTATGGAATAGATCAGCAGGCGTTTTCGACTGTATCTGTCCGCGAAATAACCCCACACAAGGCTGATCACCGCACCTATCACGGTGAACACCGCACCGACGAGCCCTATCTGTGCATCGTCCACACCGAACTCTTCCTCGATCTTGCCTATGTTCGGAGACATCACCATTTGATCGGCGTTCAGAAGGACGATGAGTATCACGATGAAGAACATGGACAGGGCCACGCGAGACTTTTCACCTTTCAAGAACGATCACCCCTTCTTCGGCGAGTATTTCAAGAAAGATTTTGACCAAATCCGGGTCGAACTGTTTAGCGACGTTGTCCAGAAGTTCAGACACTGCTTTCTCAATGCTCAGTGCTTTCCTGTAAGGTCTGTCTGAAGTCATCGCTTCGAATGCGTCAGCGATGCTTATGATCCTGGAGCCAATGGGAATCTCTTCACCGAGCAGGCCGTCTGGATATCCATTGCCGTCCCATCTTTCGTGGTGATGCCGGACTATCCTGGCAACCTCTTCCAAACCCTTGATGCGCTGTAATATGTTGGCCGCAACTACGGGGTGCTGCCTGACGAGCGCGAGCTCTTCTGCCGAAAGTTTCGCAGGCTTGTTCAGAATCGAACTTGGAACTGCGAGCTTGCCAAGATCGTGCACCAAAGCGGCGCACGCGATGAGCTGGGTTTCCCGCTCTGTGAGTCCAAGTTTTCTGGCCATCTTGACGGCGTAGTCTCGAACCGTTTCGGAATGCTTTGCGGTGTATTGCTCGTGGAACTCGAGCGCCTGAAGGAAGGCACGCGCAACCCCCTCACTCAACGAAGCTAAAGTTTCTTCGTGCCTCTTGAGCTTCACGTACATGTTCAGCACCGAATAGAGTGCTTTGATGAGATCTTCCTCTACCATCTTCGAGGAAGAATCGTTGTAGAAGAAGAGAAGGGAAATTCCCGTATCTTTCGATCTGTAACACACAGCCTTCGTCTGGGGTAGTGACAATGTTTCCTTCGCCAGTTCGACGAGTTCCTCATCGTTGAGCTGTAGCGAGCAATTCAATTTCGTTCGTTTGATGGTGCCATCTTCGAGGACGTAACACTCATCATCGTCGATCAGCACCGTGGTGGCAACAGGTTCGAACCTGTGTGCGGCGAACAGGAAGCTCGAATAGAAGTCTTCATGTGGTGTTTCTGGCGAGACGTTTGAAAGAAAGCCCAGCATGTTGCTGAACCTCTTCATCGAACTTTCGAGCTGGGTGTACGCGTTTTGAAGTTGTTCATTCAACGCGGCAAGTTCCTGTTGTTGTGCGAAGATCTCTTCGTTGTACTCCTTCAGCTCCTCGTTCGCCTTCTGTAGCTGTCTGGTCCGCTGTTTCACTAAAGCCCTCAGACTCAGCGACCAGGCGGCGAACAGTACCAGACCCACACCGACTATCAGGAACAGTGTCGCCAGCCAGGCAGGAACGACTCCTTTCTCCACACCGAGGTACTTCGCGAGCAGTTCGTTGTAGTTCTGGTAGTTGCTTTTGAGTTTTCGCAGGTACTCGTCGATTTTTTCTATCAGAACGCTGTTCAGCTCGGCTCCCTTCGGAAAAGCGAATCTCAGTTCAACGGGTGAAAAGATCGTTCCGGTGATCTTCGCATCGAATTTCTGGTGATTTTGCGCGGCGTATATCCTGCTCACCACACCGCCCACGGCACGTTTTTCCTGAACTGCTCTCAGCACGTCTGGATAATCCGGTACTTCAAGCCAGTTCACAGACACCGAGTAACGCTGTATCTCTTTCATGAACGCTTGGCCGTACACGTCGCCTTTCGAGATCGCGATCGTCTGGCCGGCGAGGTCGGTTATGTCCCCGTAGTCAAAACTCTTGTGAACGCACAGTACCCCCCAGTTCAGTAACAGTGCTTCCGTGTTGTAATCGTATAGCTTCTCCCTTTCCTGTGTGTAGGCGATGGAGACAAGCAGGTCTATCTTGCCGTCTTTCAGATTCTCAAGATGTTCCGGGAAGGTAGCGAAGACGTATTCCAGTTTCCAGCCGTTCTCCTCAGCGATCTTCTGGAGCACTTCGATGTACAGACCCGCAGGTTGGCCGTCTTTGAGGAATACCTGCGGTGGATTGTCGTAGATTCCCACTTTTATGGAGAGGGCGAAGGAAACAGAACAAACAATTAAGCAAAGCAGGAGTGCTCGTTTCACCCATTTTACCTCGTTTACGATGATACCACATTTTCATTTCAAAAACAAAGACACCACCACGATCGCGGTACCAACGATTTTCTGAACATTCATCGTTTCAGACAGCAGCAGGAGCGCCAAGAGGCTCGCAACAACCGGTTTGAGGTAGAAGATCACGCTGGTCTTCACTGGACCGAAACGCTGAATGGCCTTGAAGAAGGTGACGTAGGCAACACCTGTCACGCCGATACCTACATAGAGCAGGATAAAAGTTTCAGGCCACGTCAAGTGTGGTAGTGAAAGTCTACGAAAGATGGCGAGCAGAACGCCATAAACGACACCGGCAGAGAAGGTGGACACAGCTGTGGCGAGCAGTGCACCGTACTTGCTGGAGAAATCTTTCATCAGGACGGTGTAGAGCGCGAAGCTGATCGCCGCCAGAATTCCACAGATTATTCCGAAAGTGCTGTCTCCTGAAACGTTTGCAGAAGACAGAACGATTACACCCAGCGCACCGAGCGCCATCGCGAGCCATTTCTTCTTGCTGATCCTGTCCTTCCCAAGGAGCTGGGCAAAAACACCCACGAACAGAGGGTTCATGGCGACCAGTGTCGCTGCGGTGGAGGCGTTCGAATATTTCACGGACAACTGGAGTAGGCTCATCGATATTACACCGTTGAGGCATCCAACGAGTGCGAGTTTGGGGAAATCGTTACGCTCTGTTCTTCTCTTTGAGAGGGCGGCGAGCAGGATCAAAAAAGTTCCACCAACGATGAATCTGAAAAAGGTGAGGAAGAAAGGATCGACTCTTCCAGATATGGGTTTGGTGACGACCTCGAGGGAAGAGAAGAACAGGAGTGTGACCAGCAGATAAAGATAGTGCACCGTTCATCACCTCTTCGCTCGCTGAACAGAGTATATCAAAAAGTACACGGCGAAGCATACTCGCGCATACGTGAGCATACTCAAAAAACTGGTATCTGACCAGGAACTAATCGCTCGTCGAAGACGATACACAGTTAGTTTCGTGCGTGACAAAGGTGAGCTTACTTGGTATATTAATCCAGGCACAAGGAATCACGAACCGGTAGGAGGTGTTGAAGGTGCGTAAACGCGTCATCATCATGGGTGCAGCAGGTAGAGACTTTCACAACTTCAACGTTTACTTCAGGGACAACGAAGAATACGAGGTTGTGGCCTTCACGGCAACACAGATACCCGACATCGAAGGCAGAGTATACCCACCAGAACTCGCAGGGAAGCTCTATCCGAACGGCATACCGATCGAGCCAGAGTCCAAACTCGTCGAACTGATCAAGAAATACAACGTGGACGAGGTAATCTTGGCTTACAGTGACCTGTCGCACCAGTACGTGATGGAAAGGGCTGCAATCGTTCTCGCAGCGGGCGCAGATTTCAAACTCATGGGTCCGACGCACACGATGCTCAAGTCGAAGAAGCCGGTTGTGGCAGTCTGTGCCGTGAGAACAGGCTGTGGTAAAAGCCAGACGACGCGACGCGTTCTCGACATACTCAGATCCAGAGGCCTGAAGGTCGTATCGATAAGACATCCCATGCCGTACGGAGATCTCGTGGCGCAGAAGGTTCAGAGGTTCGCCACTTACGAGGATCTGGACAAGCACAAGTGCACGATCGAGGAGAGGGAGGAGTACGAACCCCACATAGATAGAAGGTCTGTGATCTATGCTGGAGTTGATTATCAGGCCATACTGGAGAGTGCCGAAGCTGAGAACCCAGACGTGATTCTGTGGGATGGTGGTAACAACGACTTTCCGTTCTACAAACCCGATCTGTTGATCGTGGTTGCAGACCCGCACAGGGCTGGTCACGAGGTTTCTTACCATCCAGGAATGACCAACCTTCTGATGGCCGATGTGATAGTCATCAACAAAGAAGAAACCGCCGCACCGGAGGCGATAGAAACGGTGAGAAAGAACATCGAAAAGTGGAACCCGAGAGCCACAGTGATAGATGCGGCATCACCGATATTCGTCGAAGATCCTGGTTTGATCAAAGGAAAGAGGGCTTTAGTGGTGGAGGACGGTCCAACTCTAACGCACGGTGAGATGCGTTATGGGGCAGGATTCGTGGCGGCGAAAAAATTCGGCGCGTCACAGATAGTCGACCCGAGACCCTACGCTGTAGGTTCCATTCTGGAGACTTACAAGAAGTACACGCACCTGGATTTGATACTGCCGGCGATGGGTTATGGAGAAAAACAGATAAGGGAACTGGAAGAAACGATAAACAGAGCCGAAGCCGATGTGGTGATCATCGGTACGCCGATCGATCTGCGGAGGGTGATGAAACTCAACAAACCTGCCGTAAGGGTGAGGTACGAGTTGCAGGAAATAGGAAAACCCAATCTCGAAGATGTGCTCGATCGGTTCATCGCAGAGAAGGTTCGAAGGGTTTGAACCGTTTGAAGGGTTGGGACGTCGATAATAGTGGAAGGAAAGCTAGACCAGTTTGGTCAGAGATTTGTTAACACAAACGTTGTCACACAGGAACATAAACTGATAGATAATGTAACTTGTAACCCTTACAATGTAGTTGGAAACTGAACACAGGAACCCCCCTATCCCCCTTGAGATACACCCCCCACGGCTTTGGCGGGCCCACCAGGGCCCGCATTTTCTATTCCTTCCTTCCGTAGACCGGACCGGCCGTCGTTCTTTCCACCTTGACGCGAACGGTCTCACCATTTCTGAGTTCTTCATCACTCGTGAAGATCACGATCTTGTTCCTGATGTCCCGGCCGTAGTACGAACCATCCTTAGTTCTACCTTCGACGATGATCTCGACAGACCTGCCGAGGTAAGCTCTGTTCAGCTCTGCGTTGATCTGCTTTTGAATTTCCAGAAGTTCGTTCAATCTTTTGATCTTCACGCTCTTAGGCACATCGTCTTTGAAGTATTTCGCGGCCACCGTGCCCGGCCGGGGAGAATAGACGGCGAGGTTGAGGCGTTCGAACTTCGCTCTCTTGACCAGATCCACCGTTTGCCTGTAGTCTTCTTCGGTTTCGGTTGGAAAACCAACGATGACGTCGCTGCTCACAGAAACGTCCGGAATCTTTGAACGTATCTTTTCCACGAGTTCCAAAAACTGTGCCGACGTGTAGCGACGGTTCATCATTCTCAGGATGCGATCGCTGCCGGACTGCACCGGTATGTGGAACGACTTCGCAGCCTTGGGGTTCTCAGCGACGGTTTCTATGAGTTCGTCGGTGATGTCGGTCGGATAAGAGGTCAAAAACCAAATCCTTCTGATCTGTTCGAATTTGCTCGCTTCTTCGATGAGTCTCGCGAGGCTCGTACCGTCTTTCAAGTCTTTCCCGTACGCATCAACGTTCTGGCCGAGGAACGTGATCTCGATGGTGCCTTCAGCGATCAGCTTCTCGATCTCTTTCAGCACGTCGCTCATCGGCCTGCTACGCTCACGACCGCGCGTGTACGGTACGATGCAGTAGGTGCAGAATCTGTTGCAGCCGTGGATGATGGTTATCCATGCGTGGTGTTTCACGGTACGGAACCTCGGCAAGTCTGCGTTCAGCAGGGGCACTCTGTCTTCCAGATGGATGGGTTTTTCTCCCGCGGCGGCGCGTCTCAGCACATCGGCTATATCCACTATGGAACGTGAGCCGATCACGAAGTCAGCACCGAGTGCTATCAATTCTTCTCCTTCGAGGTTGGAACCACAACCCGCCACACCGACGAGTTTTATCTTTCCTTCCTTCTTCAACTTTACGAGCTGGCCCAATGCAGAATGGTATTTGTCCTGAGATTTCTGTCTCACCACACACGTGTTCAGTATGACCACATCGGCAAGTTCCACCTGATCGACGATTTCAAAACCTTCTTTCAGCAGTATTCCAGCCATGACTTCTGTGTCGTTCTCGTTCATCTGGCAGCCGTAAGTCTTGAAGTACACCTTCATATAGAAAAGAGGGGGACCGATCCCCCCTCATTCTTCCTCCTCTTCGAGATCGGTGTCCTCGAAAAGGTCCGAGATGTCTATTTCGCTTTCTTTCTCTTCGGCTGCTTCCGTCTTGGGCTGCTGTGTTTCGGGTTCTGCGAACGAGACACCTTCTCTACCTTCCAGATAGGCGTCCGCAATCTTCGAAACGATCAGTTTGATCGATCTTATCGCGTCATCGTTGGCCGGGATCACGTAGTCGATGGGATCAGGATCGCAGTTCGTATCGACGATCGCAACGACCGGTATACCAAGGATGTTTGCCTCGGCCACCGCGTTCTTTTCTTTGCGCGGGTCAACCACGAACACGATGTCCGGCAGTCTTTCCATGCCCTTGAGACCACCGAGGTTCTTGCGAAGCTTTTCGAGCACTTTCCTCAATCTGCTCTGTTCTTTCTTTGGCAGCTTCGCCAGTTCTCCGCTCTCTTCCATCTGCTCGATCTCGACGAGCTTGTCGATCCTCGACTTGATCGTCTTGAAATTCGTCAGCAGACCGCCGAGCCACCTGTTGTTGACGTAGAACGCTCCGCACCTTTTGGCTTCTTCTTCGATGACTTTTTGTGCCTGTTTCTTGGTCCCGACCATGATCATGGTTCCGCCTTCGCTCGCCTTGGATCGAACGAACTCGCACGCTTCTTCGATGAGTTTGAGCGTCTTCTGCAGATCGATTATGTAGATTCCTTTTCGGCTGCCGTAGATGTACGGCGCCATCTTGGGATTCCAGCGTCTGGTACGGTGACCAAAGTGCGCTCCTGCTTCCAGCAGCTGTTTCATCGTGACAACCGGCATCAGAACACCTCCTGATTTGGTTGAAACTTCCGCCTTCGTCATCTCCCTCGCCGACCCCGTGACGGGGCACCGAGGCTCGGGATCGGAAGGCGTGCTTTTTGAGCCAAGATATTATTGCGCGCCAATGTTAAATGCTGGTTTTCATAGAATGAAACTCATTGTCCTTTACGGAGTTCGTAGAGAAATTTCCCTCCGTGTTCTATCCACAGCGAATCTTCGTCCATGAAATCTTCACGCCGTATCGACTGGTACGGTCTGTAACCCAGCGACACGGCCTCACAATCTTCCTTGCTTATGCTCGTGGCGAGCGTGACGTTGAACAGGAACTCTTCCTTGCCAGTGATCGGATCGTACTTCCCATCGCCACGCACGTTTATCACGTGTGCCGCAACGTTTCTGTCGAAATTGGGGTGTTTTTTCAGGAATTCCTTCACGTAGTCTTTGCAGTGATAGCCTATCTGCCTTATGGCCTGGTCCATCTGTTTGTTGGAATGGAATATTTTTATGTGCGGTGCGTAGATGATGATTTCACCACCTGGTTCTATCACGCCGGGCCGTTGCAGTTTGTAAGACCCTTTACCTGCAGTCCAAACCTCGTCGTAGTTCTCATCTATGACCTGCACGGCGCGCTTGACAGGCTTGTCTATGTAGACGATGTGCACCTGCTTGCTCGCCTCAGCTGCGCGTCTGTAAGCCTCAAGGGCGCCTTCGAAACCTTCTCCAGAGTACAATCCCTTCGCCACAACACCCGAATCGGTTTCCTCGTAGACCATGTTGTAGAAAATGACGTCAGATCGTACCTTTTTGAAAGCCAGTTTGCTCGCCTCGTTGATCACGTCTCGAGCCGGATTGTCCACGAGTCCGATCAGTCTGGGGATACCGATCAGCACCGCGGCCCAGTGGAAAAGTCCCACAACGTCGGGGCCCGCGATGCCCGGTATGATGGACTTCAGCCCACCGGAAAAGCCAGTCGATTCGTGTGGCGACGTTCCACTCAGCACGATGATGAGATCGTACTTTTCGAAGAAGAGTTTGTTGAGCGTGACGGGGAAGGGCTGCTGAAGGTCTCCCATCGTTTTCTCGCTGACGAATTCGGCGCTCAGTTCGCCCACGTAAAGCAGGGCGTTGGGATTCGCGTACTCGTGGTTGAACATGACCAAATCTTCTTCGAGCAGGCCCAGTTTCTTTCTGATCTCCTTTTCCGTCATGGCTCTGTGTGTTCCACTCGCGTTGAGCGTGTGAAGGACCTTCAATCCCCTCTTCTTCAATTCTCTGTAGATGATCGGGACGAGCACGTGTGAAAAATCCACGCGCGTGTAATCTGGATGGATGAGCAAGACTTTTTCGAGCTTTCTGTCAGGTAGCGTCGACTCGACGAGCTGTTTCAATTCCGTTTCGTTGAGTCTGTCCTGCAACTTTTCTACGTATTTCATTCCAAACACCTCTGCTCACACACCGGCGTACGCGTTGAAGCCTCCGTCGATTGGGATGACCGCACCTGTGACGAACTTGGAAGCGTCCGAAGCGAGCCACACGCAGGCACCGATCAGGTCTTCAGGATCGCCGAACCTACCCATGGGTGTGTGTTCTATGATCGCTTTACCTCTCGGTGTAAGGTTGCCCTGTTCGTCGAGCAGGAGGTATCTGTTCTGGTTCGTCAGGAAGAAACCTGGTGCGATCGCGTTCACCCTGATCTTCTTGCTGTACTCCAGAGCCAGATGCACGGCGAGCCATTGCGTGAAATTGCTCACGGCAGCCTTGGCTGCGGAGTATCCAAGTACCCTCGTTAGTGGCCTGAAGGCTGACATCGACGATATGTTGATGATCGAACCGCCGTCGGGGTTTTTCACCATCGTCCTTCCAAACACCTGAGACGGTAGTATCGCGCCTCCGAACAGGTTCAGACCCACCACTTTCTGGAGTGCTTCGAGGGGTATGTCGAAGAAGCTCAGCTGAGGCGACGTTGTGGCTTCGGGCATGTTTCCACCCGCAGCGTTTATGAGCACGTCGACTTTTCCAAAATCTTTGAGTATCTCGTCGTGCGCTTTTTTGATACTCTCGACGTTCATCACGTCCATGTAGTAACCCTTAGCGTTCAGACCTTTTTCTCTGAACTGGCTCGCCCTCTCTTCGTAATTTCTGATGTCACATATGGCGATGCTCGCACCGAACCTTGCCATGCCCTCACCTATCGCAGATCCTAAGATGCCTGCCCCACCGGTGATGACGACAACCTTACCTTCGAGACTGAAAAGCTTGTAGGCCTCGTTCATGCCACTCACACTCCTTTCATACTCCTAAGAGTTTCAGATGCTTTCCCAAATGAGTTCTCAAAAACGCGTAGTGGTCAGTCTCGTGTTCGAACAACACTTTCATTATACGCTCTTTGAAAAGGCTCTTGCCATCTTTTTTCGCAGTCAAAACAGAACCGTAGGTTATGTGTATCAACTGTCTGCTGTCTGGTTGATCGAGAAGATGAACGAGCTCATCATCGCTGAGACTGTCAACGTCCGGAATCTTGGAAAGATCGGTTGTAACGTGGTAAGAGGCTCTGTCCTGTTCAAACCTGGAAAGAGCGAACTTGTGAATCTCCCTGTACAGATCCGGTGCAAATTTCGCAACCACCCTGATGGCTTCCAAGTAGCTCGTTCCTGCGGTTTTCACGTGAACCGTTCCTTCCGTCTTTTCTGCCAGGATCGGGTAAACGCTGAACTTGTCACTACCGGAGTGCAGAGAGAGCTTATAACCTGTGAACATTTTCACGATGGCGACGTGCTTGTCGAGTTCTTCCGCAAACAGATCGATATCACCTATGTAGTCGATGCCCTTCTGCCACTCACCGGGGAACCTCAGTGCGAGCGTCTGGAATTCGACACCGCGTCTCACCAGTTCCTGTACGAAGAAGATGTGCGCGAGTGGTGTCGTGGGCAGGGACGTTTCGTCTATCGAAACTTCGAGGTCGAAACTTCCACCGATGGTAGCTCTCAACGCCTTGTAACATTCTTCCACATGATCGATCGCGTCGATGTAGGTCACGAACAGTTCAGCAAATTCTTCCTCGTCGAACGTCAATCTTTCTCCGAGGATTGTGAAACTCTTCCCGACGTAACGCGTCTCTATAGCACGTCTCAAAGGATGTTCTTCATAAAACCTTGCGAGCTCTCTTCTATCGAACTTCGCGGGATCTTTGATGTGGTCCGACGGATCGATCGTGAACATGGTGTAGCCAACACGCGCGGCCTTCTCCAGATCTTCGATCTTTTTCACATGATCCGCATCCGCGCCAAAAAGCCCATCGTAACCGCTCTCGAACACGCCCCAAATGGCACTGTACAGCACATCCGACCACGTTCGTTCAGTTCGTGTGATTTCCCTCACCGATTGCTGTGCGAACACGGGGAAACACTTTTCTTTGTTCACACACTGAGCATGGGCAGCCGTGGCGACACCGAGCCTGTCTCCAAAACCGAAGGACAGCTTCATGGTGCAGGTCGCTGGTTTGAGTGAGGGAAGAAACTCCGTGAGGGTTTCACAGTTTTTATTGTTCATCGGGCAGAGAAGGACGTCGTCCTGTTCGATCTCTCCGATCTTCTGTCCTTCGAAACGCTCACATATTCCCCTCTTGCCGATCACCACGAGGTACTTGGAACGATCGTCCCGGACCAGGAAGAAGGTGGCGTCTCTGGTTTTTCTCACAGACGAAGCGTAAGGTTTCATCCTGAATTGGGTCAATCGCTCGAAGCGCTGAAGAAAATCAGACATCCAACCAGCTCCTTTCATACTTTGTAAACCTGAACACCTTTTTCGATGAGAAATCTTTCAACTTCTTCGGGAATGCCCATGTCCGTTATGACGCCATCGATGTCCTCCGGCATAGCGAAAGAAGCGAACGCGCTCCTGTGGAATTTCGTTGAATCGGTCACGATGTAAACTTTCGAAGCACTCTTGATCATCGCCTTCTTGACGTCCGCCTCCACGATGCTTGGTGTCATGAAACCCTTTTCGATGGAAAAGCCCGTGGTACCGAGGAACGCCTTGTCCACGTTGATTTCCTCCAGGAACCTGAGGGCCCAGGGTCCAACGAGTGAGAGACTGTTCTCTCTCACAACACCGCCGAGCACGAGTACCTCAACGCCCTGTTCGATGAGCTTCGCCGCGATGAAGACGTTGTTGGTGACCACGGTTATGGAGGAAAAGTCCGCATGCCTCAACTCGTAAGTTACGTAATAGTTGGTACTGCTGCTGTCCAGTATGACTGTGTCTCCGTCTTCTATGAGAGACACAATCTTTTTTGCGATGCGTCTTTTTTCGGCCTCTTTCTGGTGTATTTTTCTCAGGAAATTCCACTCGGACCTGGAATGATCCGCAAGGATGGCCCCACCGTGCGTTCTCACGATCGATCCGTTGGATTCCAGAAACTCGAGATCCTTTCGTATGGTTACACTGCTCACGTTGAACTTCTCGACGAGTTCCTGCACCGTTACTTTGCCTTTTCGTTTCAAAATGTCGAGGATCATGTTCCTTCTTTCCTCGGTGAACACGCTTCTAACCCCCTCGAGATTATAGCACCAACCTTGCGAAAGGAAAATTCGAAATCGAATGAAACGTGGTGTAATTGTACGCAATGAAAAGGAAGCAAAAGAAAATTAGAACGAAAGCTACTTTAAGTGGCGTTAACGGGAAATTTTGACGGTTGGAAACGTGTTCACAGTGGTATAAACTTCATAATAGGGTGTTGGGCAGATGGGAGGGACGAGGATGAAGGCGGTCAGATTACATGCCAAGTGGGATCCGAGGCCTGGATTCAAGCTTGGACCTAAGGACGTTGAGGGAAAAGTCTGCTGGCTTGGCAGCAAGGTCTGGAGGTATCCTGAGGTCCGGGTCGAGGAGGTGCCCGAGCCAAAAATCACGAAGCCAACGCAAGTCCTTGTGAAAGTGAAGGCCTGTGGCATCTGTGGAAGCGATGTGCACATGGCTCAAACCGACGCAGAAGGTTACATCCTCTATCCTGGCTTGACAGGTTTTCCAACGACGCTGGGCCACGAGTTTTCGGGCATCGTCGTTGAAGCTGGTCCTGAGGCGATAAATAGAAGAACAAACAAACGCTTCGAACCCGGTGAGCCTGTGACATCAGAGGAGATGTTCTGGTGCGGACACTGCAGACCGTGTGCTGACGGTTATCCGAACCACTGTGAGAACCTCCATGAAATGGGCTTCGACGTTGATGGAGCGTTCGCTGAATACATCGTACTCGAATCGAAGTACCTCTGGAGTTTGAAAGAGCTCGAAGGGGTCTATGAAGGTGATCGTCTCTTCCTGGCGGGCAGTCTGGTGGAACCAACGTCGGTTGCGTACAACGCAGTTATAGAAAGAGGTGGTGGCATAAGACCGGGCGACAACGTGGTGATCCTGGGTGGTGGACCCATCGGACTCGCGGCGGTGGCCATACTCAAGAGGGCTGGTGCGGCAAAGGTGATACTTTCCGAGCCATCGGCGACACGGCGGAACATCGCAAAGCAGCTCGGAGCGGACGTTGTGATCGATCCAACGAAGGAGAACTTCGTGGAAGCGGTACTTGACAGCACGAACGGTATGGGTGCGAAACTGTACCTCGAAGCGACGGGATTACCACAGGTGGTGTGGAAAGACATAGAGGAGGTCATCTGGAGGGCGAGGGGGATCAACGCAACGGTGGTCATCGTTGCGCGTGCGGATGCGAAGATACCACTCACAGGTGAGGTGTTCCAGGTGAGACGTGCTCAAATCGTCGGTTCTCAGGGTCATTCTGGGCACGGCAACTTCCCGAGGGTGATCAGTCTGATGGCCACCGGAATGGATATGACGAAGATCGTATCGAAAACCATCAGTATCGAAGAGGTGCCCGAGTACATAAAGAAGCTCCAGACTGACAAGGAGCTGGTGAAGGTAACGATGCTCAACCCGTGAGGAGTGAGGAATGATGGACAAAGTGAAGATCGGTGTTGTAGGAGCAGGTTTCATCGGACAGGTTCATCTCGAGATCCTCTCGACCTTTCCAGATGTTCAAATCGTTGGTGTGGTGGATGTGGAAAAGGGCAGAGCCAAAGCAGTTGCGGAGAGGTTCAGTGCGAAGGTTTATGACAGTCTGAAACAGATGCGTGAAGCCGGTGTCGAGGCCGTTTACATCACCTCACCGAACAGAACCCATTTCGACTACGCGATGCAGGCGCTCGAGCTGGGGTTCAACGTTTTTTGCGAAAAGCCGATGACGATTTCTTTGAAAGACGCGATGGAACTTGAAAGGAAGGTCAAGGAGAAAAGCGTCGTTTTCCAGGTTGGCCACAACAGGAGGTTCGCCTACGTGTACAAGTTCATGAAGCAGAAGATCGAAGAAGGCCTGGTCAAGCCGTTGTCGTTCCAGATAAAGATGAACCGGGGAGAGCTGCTGAATCCTCCGTGGACGAGTGACCGTAACTACACCGGAGGTTTTCTGTTCGAGAGCACGATACATCTGTTCGACATGGTCAGATGGCTTTTTGGAGAAATCGAAGAGATGTACGTGCTCGGTAAGAAGAGCGTCTATCCGGATATAGATGACTGGGCCATAGCGATGCGACTCAAAAATGGACTGATTGGAACCTTCACCTCCTGCGCCCACGCGAGCTGGATGATCCCGTTCGAAAGAGTTGAAGTGTACGGAGAACACAACATGCTCATGAACGAAGAGATGGAGAAGGTTCACTTTTGTAAAGGATTGGGTAAGGAAGTTGAGAGTCACGATTTCATGAAAGTCGATTTCAAAGAGAAATGGGGTTACGTGGAAGAAAACAGACTTTTCATCGACTGCGTCAAGGAGAAAAAGACACCCCCTGTCACTGTTTGCGACGGTGTTGCGGTGATTCGAATCATAGACGCTTGCTACAAGGCTGTTGAGAGCGGAAACGCTCACGTACGAATGGAGGGATGACGATGGCCAAGTGGCAGATACCTCCCGAAGGAGGTCATATGGAAAGACCGACCGGCGTTTACTTTCAGACCATGACGATGAAACAAATACAAGAGAGATTGAAGAAGTGCGATCTTTTAATCATTCCGGTTGGGAGCACAGAGAACCACGGTCCCAACGCACCTACGGGTGAAGATACGTTCCTCGTAACGCGCATGGCGGAACAGGTCGCGCTCAAAACAGGATGCACGGTTGCGGAACCCATCTGGTACGGATTCCATCCGTACCATCACATCGGTATGCCCGGAACAGTGCCCGTCAAGGATGAGGCGTTCATCGATTATTTGGTGAGCGTCATCGCAGGGTTCTGGAACAGTGGTTTCAGAAAACAGATTCTTCTGAACGGCCATGGTCAGGAGTTCGTCATACCAGTGGCGATACACAAGTTCGCGAAGATATTCCAGGTGCCAGCGATAATCGTGAACGTGAACTGGTACCACGCGATCCAGGACAAGTTCAAGACCAAAGAGGAAGGTGGACCGTACGAAACGAGATTCATACACGCCGACGAAGTGGAGACTTCCTGGAGTCTGGCGCTCTTCCCGGAGTTCTGCCATCAGGAATGGGCAGTGGATACCCAGCCGCGCGGTTATCTACCTGAGGGTCACATCGACAAAGCAGGAAACCTGCTTCACAGACCGATCGCTTGGTACGGTCACGTCGGTGGAGGACCCATAGAAGTCGTCGCTTACCCGGAAGGTGTCGTCGGGAAAGCCACAGCCGCGAGCGCCGACAAAGCTAAAGAAGGTGTTGAGGCGTTGCTGGACTATCTCGAGAAACTCGTTAACGACATAATGGAAAGGTTCCCGGCAGGTAAACTGCCTCCAGCGCACGAGTTATCGCAGAGACCGAAAGAAGAACTCGAATCTGTGCTCAAAGAACCCTTGACACCTGGCTGGAGAAGTATATACAGCATCGGTAACATGTGGTGATCGAAATCCGGGCGCCATGAGCGCCCGTTTCGAGGGGGGATACTTGTGAGAAGGTTGCTTGTAGTGTCAATGGTTCTGCTTGCGGTCGCAGCTTTCAGTTACACGTTCTACGTGGTGTCACATGGTGGTCCTGCGGATCCGTTCTGGGGCGTGGTCATGAAAGGTGTCAAGGACGCGGCAGAGAAGTTCAAAGTCGAGGCTGTGTATCTTGGACCTGAGAAGTTCTCGCTCAAAGAGTTCATCGATTTGGTGAATGCGGCGATCGCCAAGAAACCTGACGGACTCGTAGTAACGATAACCAACCCAGTGGCCCTGGATGAACCACTCAGACGTGCGATCGAGATGGGTATACCCGTCGTGGCGATCAACGTTCCCGATGACAGACCTGTCGATCAGAAAATACCCTATCTGTGCTACGTTGGCATGGATGAATACCTCGCCGGGGTTTACGCCGCCAGAAGAATGCTGCAGGAATTCACCCCGAAACGTGCCGTGATAGCGATCCACGAGCCGGGTCACGCGGGACTCGAGGCAAGGGCGAAGGGTATCATGGATGTATTCAAAGAGAAAAAGATACCAGTTGAAAAGCTGGACATCACCACGGATCCAACCAAAGCCTTGACTCTGTTGAAGAGTTATCTCGCGAAGTATCCAGACACGGACGCCATCTTCACCCTCGGACCACTCGGTGCACATCCGGCGATCCAGCTTGTGGAGGAGGAAAAACTCGTCGGCAAGGTCAAGATAGGTGCCATCGATTTGACAACGAAAATCACCGACGCGATCAAAAAAGGTGTGGTCGTTTTCACCATTGACCAGCAGCAGTATCTGCAGGGTTATTTGCCCATCGTGTTCCTGTACCTTTACAAGGAGTACGGGTTGATCCCACACGAGAACGTGCTGACCGGTCCATCCATCGTGGACAAGAGCAACGTCGACATCGTCGAGAAAACTGTGCAGCTTGGCTATCGCTGATCCAAGCTGAACGTTTTGAGAAAGAAGGGGTGGTCCTTCGACCACCCCATTCTATGGGAGGGAAGATCTTTGACAAAGGAAAAGGTGATTCTTGAATCTTTGAGAATAAAAGAGTTTGGGGCCATCGTCGGTGTGGCCATTTTTCTGGTCATGTTCTCGCTTTTGTCGAACAGGTTTCTAACCGCCGAGAATCTTTTCAACACACTCACGATGGCTGCAGAGCTCGGCATCATATCGATTGGAGTTGCAATGCTGATCATCAGTGGTGAATTCGATCTGTCTGTTGGATCGGTGTTCGCTGTCGCACCGATGGTTTTTGCAACCATGATCAACGCGAATTTGAATCCTTATTTTTCGCTGCTTGCCGCCCTGCTGGTCTGTGTCGGTATCGGTGTGGTGAATGGTACCGTCACGCTGAAAACCGGTATCCCATCTTTCATAACGACGCTCGGCATGATGATGTTCTGGCGGGGCATTCTGCTCGCGGTAACGGGTGGTTTTCCTATCATATTGTCTCGTCGTGTGGACATGCTTCAGTATCTCGGCGGAAGGGTTGTGGGTGGTTTGAGATATTCAGCAATCTGGTTCTTAATTCTGGCGTTCGTTTTCTGGATCGTACTCGAAAAGACAAGATTTGGAAACTGGGTGTTTGCAACCGGTGGAAATCCTGGAGCCGCAAGAGCCCTCGGAATCTCGACAGATCGCGTCAAGCTCACCAATTTCATCTTCTCGTCCGTTCTCGCAGGTTTCTCGGGTCTCACAACGTTCGCAAGGTTCAGGCTGGTCGATCCCACGTTCGGTCAGGAACTGGAACTCGAGGCGATCGCGAGTGCGGTGATGGGAGGCACGCTTCTGACGGGTGGCTACGGCAGCGTGGTGGGGGCGTCCATAGGCGCGTTCATGATAAGTATGGTTCGAAACGGGCTGGTGCTGGCAGGTGCTCCGGCCTACTGGTACAGGGCCTTCATCGGTGTCATATTGATCGTCGCGGCAGTGATCAACGCACGCATCAGAAAGAAGGTGGCCGGATGAGTTACCTGGTCGAAATGAAGAACATATGGAAGAGTTTCGGAAGAGTTGTAGCGCTCAAGGGTGTTGACTTCGCCGTGGGTCACACGGAAGTTGTTGGATTGCTGGGTGACAACGGCGCCGGGAAGTCGACGCTCGTAAAGGTCCTGGTGGGTTACTATCAGCCCGACAAAGGTGAGATCTACTTCGAGGGTCGACCCGTGAAGTTCAACTCACCACGCGATGCGCGCGAGCATGGTATCGAGACCGTTTATCAGGACCTCGCGCTGGTCAATCTGATGCCGCTCTGGCGCAACTTCTTTCTGGGTAGGGAGATCGTGAGAGGGTTTGGACCGTTTCGATATTTGGACAAGAAGAAGATGAGAAAGATCGCACGTGAGGCACTCTCAGACATAGGAATAAGCGTGCGGAGCGTAGACGACACGGTGGCTTTTCTCTCAGGTGGTGAGAGGCAGGCCGTCGCCATAGCCAGAGCGTATCACTTCGGAGCCAAGCTTCTGATACTCGACGAACCCACCGCGGCGCTCTCGGTTGGTGAGACGAAACGCGTGCTCGAACACATACTCGAGGCAAAGAAAAGGGGCATATCGGTCGTGCTCATCAGTCACAACATCTACCACGTTTATGAGGTCGCTGACAGGCTTGTGATTCTGGAACGTGGAGAGAAAATCGGCGATTACAAACGCGAAGAAGTCACACCGAAGCAGGTGATGGAACTCATAGCTGCCGCTGCGGGAGTCAAATGAGGTGATCGGGTGGCGAAAATCACGTTCGTTGGCCATGTTTCCAAGGATATCAACAAGACATCAAGCGAAACCGTCGTCGTGCCGGGAGGAGGAGTCTTCTACGGTTCGATCGCGGCGGAAAGACTCGGTGTGCAGTGCGTTGTGGTAACGAAGGTGTCGAGCCGGGATGTTTCGTTGTTCAAACCGATCGAAGAGGCTGGCGCAGAGCTGATCGCACTGACCAGTCCTCAAACCACTACGATAGAGAACGTCTATCCTTCGGACAACCCCGACGAAAGGATGAGCCGTGTCCTCCACAGGGCAGACCCCTTCGAAGCGACCGATCTGGTTCATGTGAGAACAAACGTGGTAGTTGTCAGCGCACTGTGGCACGGAGAGTTTCCAGAGGAACTCTTGAAGCAGTTGCGTCAACGGGTTGACATGCTCGTTGCCGATGCTCAGGGCTTTCTGAGGAACGTACTTGAGGATGGCAGGATGGTCTATCACGACTGGCAGGATAAAGAAGAGCACCTTCCGCTCATCGACGTTTTCAAAGTCGACAGCAACGAAGCCTACATCATGACTGAAGAAAAAGACTTAGAAAGGGCGTGCAAAGTCCTCTCAGACTTCGGAGTGAAGATCGTGCTCGCAACACACAAGAATGGGGTCGTCGCGTTCGATGGCGGAGATTTCTACCGGGCGAATTTTTCGGAATACAAGATGTTGGGTCGTACAGGTCGAGGTGATACATGCTTAGCGAGCTTTCTGGCAGCCTTGTTGACTGGAAAAAGTCTGAAAGAAGCCGTTGACCTCGCGGCGAGAGTAACCTCGGTCAAGATGCAATACGCAGGACCGTACAGAGGGGGTGAGGTTGTATGAGGAAAATCGTCTCGATCGGATTGATCCTGTTGCTTGCGTTTGTGGGATTGGCAGCCGAAAGAGTCCTGCACATGTACACCGCACTGGACGAAAATGAATGGCCCATCTACGTGAAGGCGTTCGAGCGGGCGACGGGAATCAAAGTCGAGGTGGTCAGGTTGTCCTCCGGAGAGCTACTCGCGCGCGTTGAGGCCGAATCGAAGAATCCTCGGGCGAGCATTTGGTTCGGCGGACCCGCAGTGGATCAGATCGCGGCCAAGAAGAAAGGGTTGCTCGCACCGTACAAATCTGCGATGACAGAGAAGGTTCCGGAGAGCTTGAAGGATCCTGAGGGTTACTGGGTCGGGATCTACTTCGGTGCCATCGGTTTTGCGAGCAACACGGAAATCTTGAAGAAACTCAAGGTGGATCCGCCCACGTCTTGGTACGACCTTTTGAAACCCGAATTCAAGGGTTTGATCTCGGTGGCGCTCCCGTACACCTCCGGTACAGCCTACACGATCTTAGCATCCTTGATAGCACTGATGGGTGAAGATGAGGCGTTCGAATACTGGAAAAAGCTCGACAAGCAGATCCAGCAGTACACGAAGTCCGGTTCCGCACCAGTGGTGCAAGCTGGGCTTGGCGAAGCTGCCATTGGTATCGCGTTCGCCCACGACATCATCGCGAGGGGTATCGCCAAGGGTTATCCGCTGGTGCTGACGTTCCCGAAAGAGGGAACAGGGTACGAGATAGGGGCCATGTCGATCATCAAGGGTGGACCAGAACCAGACCTCGCAGCGAAGTTCATCGACTGGATGCTCAGCGTCGAGGCTCAGAACTTGATGAAAGAGTGGTACAGGCTGCCAGCAAATCCCGAAGCCGAAGTCGCCGAAGGCGTCATCAGGCTCGAGGAAGTCAAGCTCGTCCCGATGGACTTCGAATACTTCGGTAAAGAAAAAGACAGGTTGATCGAACGCTGGAAAGAAGAAATCGAATACAACAGGTGAGTATGAGGCTGGCGCGCGTCTGCGCGCCAGCTCGTCAAGGAGTGCGGGGGAATGTTCAAGCAGGTGAAGAGGCTCCTGAACGAACCGGTTCTGTTTGCCATGATAGTGTTCGTATGGGTTCTGTTGTTCCTGTTCGTGATCTATCCGATCTTCATGGTCGGTTTGAAGAGTTTTGAGCCGAAACCCGGCGTCTTCAATTTGACGGTCTACAGAACGATATTTTCGAAAAGGTACTTCCTAATACCGATATTCAACACCCTCAAGCTTGGAGTCACTGTGGCCTGTTTCGGTGTCCTGATCGGTTACGTCTTCGCCTATTCAGTGGCGAAGGCGAACGTGCTTGCGAAAAACTTTTTCAGAACCGTTGCGACCTTTCCCATAGTTTCACCGCCGTTCGTCGTTGCACTGGCCGCGATTCTGCTCTTCGGTAGGAACGGTCTTTTCACGAGAAAGCTCTTCGGTGGGATCCCGCCGTTCGAAATATATGGTTTCTGGGGCCTCGTCATTGTGGAAACGCTTGCGTACTTTCCAACGGCTTTCTTGACGCTCGAAGGCACTTTGCTATCGATAGGATCGGACCTTGAAGAGGCCTCGCAGAGCCTTGGGTACAGCAAATGGAGGACCTTCTGGCGCGTGACTTTCCCCCTGAGTTTGCCGGGCGTGCTGTCGGCGTGGTTGCTGGTCTTTTCGCAATCTATGGCCGATTTTGGTAATCCTCTCGTGCTCGGTGGTAGATACCACGTTCTCAGTGTCGCTGCGTACCTCGAGATCACCGGCAGTTACAGAGTATCCCACGGTTCAGCCCTCGCCATCATACTGCTGATACCCACACTGATCGCCTTCTTCGTTCAAAGGTACTGGCTGTCCAGAAAATCTTTTGTGACCGTGACTGGGAAGAGTTTCATATCTAAAGCTATGGAGTTACCGAGATGGGCGAAAGCCATCTTGACAGTGATCTGTCTTTTGCTTACAGCTTCAATATTGCTCTTCTACGGTACGGTCTTTCTCGGTTCCTTCACCAAACTTTGGGGTGTGAATCATTCGTTCACCCTGGACAACTACAGATACGTGTTCAATTTCAGCTGGGAATATTTGAAAGACACGTTGCTACTCGCCTCCATAGCGACTCCCATATGCGGTGTGCTCGGCATCATGACCGCTTATCTCGTCGCCCGAAAAGAATTCTTTGGCAGAAGGATCATGGAGGCTGTTTCCTTGCTGCCTTTCGCGGTTCCCGGTACCGTCGTTGGTATCGGGTATCTGCTGGCGTTCAACCAGAAACCTCTGATCCTGACCGGTACTGCCCTGATCATAATTCTGGTGTTCGTCTTCAGAGAACTTCCGGTCGGTGTCCAAAACGGGGTTGCAGCGCTCTACCAGATCGACAAGTCCATCGAGGAGGCATCCATGGACCTTGGAAGCAACAGTTACCAAACGTTCTGGAAGATCACGTTACCGCTCTTGATGCCCGCATTCTTCACGGCACTCTTCAACGCATTCGTGCGTAGCATGACGGCCATCAGTGCCGTGATCTTCGTCGTTTCGGCGAAATGGAATTTGATCACGGTGCGCATCTTAGGAGCAGTGAGCAATGGGGATCTTTCGCAGGCCGCCGCGTTGAGTTGCACACTGATAGGTTTCGTGATCGTCGCGATGTTCCTGATGAGGTTCATGACGGTCAACCTTTCCTATCAGATGAAGCTCAGGAGGGTCGAGAGGTGAGTGAATACTACGTCGAAGTCAGAAATCTGGTCAAGCTGTTTAAAGATCCCGCGACGCACTCGATCGTGAGGGCCGTGGACGGTGTGAGTTTTGGCGTTGAAAAGGGAAAGCTCGTGACATTGCTGGGACCATCCGGCTGCGGTAAGACAACAACGTTGAGGTTGATAGGTGGATTCGAAATTCCCACATCGGGCGAGATATTGATCGACGGTGTCGTCGTCAACGATTTTCCTCCGAACCGTCGTCCGACATCGATGGTGTTCCAGAGCTACGCGCTGTTCCCACACCTCAACGTGTTCGAGAATGTGGCTTACGGATTGAGGGTGCGAAAGATGTCGAAGGAAAAGATCCGTGAAAAGGTCATGCACATGCTGAACCTGGTTGGACTTTCAGGACTGGAGAAAAGATATCCCAGCCAGCTCTCCGGTGGACAACAGCAGAGGGTCGCACTGGCACGTGCCTTGGTGGTCGAACCGAAGGTGTTACTTTTGGACGAACCGCTGTCCAATCTCGATGCGAAACTGAGAGAGCAAATGAGGGTTGAATTGAGAAAGATACAGATGGAACTCGGTATCACGAGCATCTACGTCACGCACGATCAACTCGAGGCAATGACGCTTTCTGATTACGTGATAGTCATGAAAGATGGAAAGATCGTCCAGAAAGACACACCTGAGATGCTGTACAGATTTCCCGCGAACGTCTTCGTGGCTGGCTTCATAGGCCGGGCGAGTTTCATCGAAGCGAGGGTCGTGGAACAGAGGATGAACGACTGCCTCGTCGAACTGAACAACGGTAAAAAGATCAGTGTCGAGGTAAGGCAGGGAACGACGTTCAGTCCAAAAGAAGAAGTGTTGCTGGTGCTCAGACCCGAGGGTGGTCGGTTCGTGCCCGATCGGGAAGGAATCTTGAGTGGTGAGGTTGTGACGAGGATCTACACGGGCTCAACGTTCTACTTTGAAATCAAAACCGATCTGGGACAGATAAGTGTGGAACTCCACGCCCACGAGACTCAAAACGTTCCGCAGGTGAGGGAGATCGTTCATGTCAACTTCGAAAGATCATCCATGGCGGTGGTGAGGAAACAGTGAGGCTTCTCGTGTTTGATCTGGATGGGACACTCCTCGAAAAAGACGGAACGCTCGATCCAAGGACCGTGGACCTGTTGAAACAACTCGACAGCTCTGGTGTGAAGAGCACCATCGCCACGGGGCGCTCCCTGAAAAGCGCCAGACACTTCATTGAGACACTCCCGCTGAAAATCCCAGTGGTACTCTTCAACGGGGCACGTGTGTACGATCCAGTGAGCGGTAGTTACATCTATTCCAAATCGCTACCTTGGAGCGTCGTTGAAAGGTTCGTCTCGCGGTGCAGAGAAGTTTCCGTGAGCTCATTCTTTTTCGTCGACGAAGACGTTTACGCTATGAACCCGGGCTTGCACGCGAGTGATTACATCTTCCGCGATGGTCTGAGCTATTTTTCCTTAACGAACCTTAGCCAGTTATCTGGCAGAACGGTCACAAAGATCGTCATTGCCGGTTTGGTCAACGAGTTGACAAAACTCAGATTTTCCACAGAGTTCAATGACCCTCGTATCAACGTGACACGATCTGAGGAAAACCTGCTCGAGGTGCTACCGGCCGGGGTGAGCAAGGCTGAGGCGTTGAAGTGGTTGTGCGGTTTTCTGCGTCTGGATCTGAAGGACGTTGTCGCGTTCGGGAACGGTGAAAACGATCTCGAGATGATAAAAACCGCCGGCATTGGGATCACGTTCGCGGATGCACCGCCATCTTTGAGGTATCACGCCAGGATGGTCCTGAGCACTTGCGGATACGTCGGGCTCAGGGAATTCGTTGAGAAGCACATCGAAAGGGCGGTGTTACGGTGAAACTAGCGCTGGTTGTAAGCACATCGGATGCGGCGTTCGACGCACTGGCGTTCAAGGGTGATTTGTTGAAGGGTGTTGAGATGGCGAAGAGGATTGGGTACGACGCGGTTGAGATCGCTGTGAGGGATCCAAAACTCGTGAACGTGAAAGAGCTCAAAGGCTTCTTGGATGAGCTGAAAATGCCTGTTGCCGCGGTCGGAACGGGACAGGCATACCTTGTGGAAGGTTTGAGCATCACATCGGAAGATCCTTTCATCAGGCGGCGCGCGCTGGACAGGTTGAAGGATCACATCGATTTCGCTTCCATTTTTGGGGCCAAAGTGATCGTTGGACTGATCCGCGGTAAGAGAGAGAAGAGGACTTTCGAAAGGGTATTCCAGCTGTTCATAGAAAGCCTCAACGAACTTGCAGACCACGCGGCGGGAAAAGGGGTTGAACTCGTCATCGAACCGTTGAACAGATACGAAACTGATTTCATCAACACACTGCAGGAAGCGAAAATGGTTCTGCAGAATCTGAATAAACCCAACGTTGGAATCCTCGCGGACACGTTTCACATGAACATCGAAGAGGTGAACTTGGAGGAAAGCATAAGAAATTTTGGCGCGTGGATCAAGCACTTCCATGTCGCGGACAGCAACAGGTGGGCACCTGGTTCGGGACATCTGAATTTCGATTCCATATTGAAGGCTCTGCACGAAGTCAATTACGAAGGTTACGTCTCGGTCGAGTGCTTACCACTGCCTGGAGGTCAGGAAGAGGCAGCGACTTTGGCCTTTAAGACTTTGCAAAGCGTTTTGAAAAGACTCTGAACTTTCTATGGCCAAATCCAGAGGGGGGTGAGTTTTTATGAGGAAACTGTGCGGCGTGGTGATGTTGATCATCGCGGCTGTCTTGCTTGCCCAGGCGGACATCCCGATCAAGGTCACACTCACCATGATGGTGGCTGGAGATCAGAACATGGTTGACTTCTTCCAGTACGAGATCGCTCCAGAGTTCGAAAAACTGTACCCGAACGTGAAGGTCAAGGTCGTCGGTACCGGTCCGGGAGATGCGGGCTCACAGCAGATCATCCAGCAGTTGCAGCTTGAGAAAGATTCTGGAAAGGACAAGTGGGCGATCGATCTGGTCGTGATCCACGAGGCTGGGGCGATCTGGGCGATCGAGCGTGGACTCATACGACAGTACACAGACTTTCTGACCACGAGAAGACTGGTGACCATGAAGACCGCAGAAGTCGCACTCGGCGTCAACGTGAACGGGTACGTCATGCCGATGTTCCACAGTCAGACGGCCATCGCTTACAACCCGAGGTTCGTCAAGAACCCACCAAAGAGCTACGCCGAGCTCGTCGAGTGGGTGAAGAAGAATCCGAAGAAGTTCGGTTACAACGGTATCAAAGGTGGTATGTCTGGCGTGTCGTTCGTGTTCGGTTGGGTGTACTGGAAATCCAAGAACCCTGACGTGTTGATGAACGGCCCATTCGACGAGAAGTACATGGAAGACTGGCCACAGATCTACGCCGAACTCAAGGAGTTCAACAAGTACGTAACACTGACGTCGGGAAACGCGGGCACTCTCGATGCGCTCAACCGAGGAGAAATCTGGATGGGTCCAGTTTGGGTAGACATGTTCTACACGTGGATAAGGGAAGGAAGGATGGACCCGAACATCAGGTTGATCCTGCCAGAACCTGGCATGCCCGGCCAGCCCATGTACTTCGCGATACCGACAAAGGCTGCGAATGCAGATTACGCGCTCAAGATGATCGAACTCGTTACGTCCCCCGCCGTGCACGCAAAGTACATCGTCGACAGGTTCAACTGGTATCCAGCCATCGGAATCGAATACGTCTCTCCGTATCTGAGCAAGGAGGTTTTTGACAGACTCTACCGGGACATCAAAGAGGAAGAGCTCCTCAAGTTTGGCAAACGCATGCCCATAGCCGACTACAGAACCAGGATGCTGGAAGCTTACGAAAAATGGGTTGAGAAATGAACCAGGCGAGGCTCCGTGCCTCGCCTTTCTTTTTGGAGGATGAAATCATGAGACGGAGAAAGGAACTCATGGTTGGCTTTCTGTTGATCCTCCCCGCGTTGATTGTCTTGGTTACTCTGTACGTTTATCCACTGGTACTCTCCATTTACATGAGTTTTGTTGTGCAGGGAAGGTTCAGCCTTGCGAACTATCTCAAGGTTTTTGAGATTTACTGGCGTGACATCATCTACAGTGTCGCCATAAGCCTAGTTGCCACCGCTGTCACGTTGGGATTGAGTATCGGTGTGTCCGGTTATCTGCGTTTCAAGAGCTGGAAGTTCCTGGAAATCATGTACAAATTGCCCCTATTCATACCCTTCCTGATCGTGGGACATGCGATGAGAGTGTTTTTGGCGCCACACGGAACCCTGAACAACTTGTTGACCAGAATTCTGCGCATTGAAGAACTACCTGGTCTTTCTCGAAGCTGGATTGGCTTGGTCTGGGCGTTCGTCTGGGTTATGACCCCTTACGCTGCGCTCATCGTGCTTGGAGCGTTCAGGAGCTTGGACAACGCTTACATCGAAGCTGCGCGGAATTTGGGAGCATCCAGATGGAAGATCGTGTTCGACGTTTTGATACCCATGTGCAGGCCTTCCATCATGGTGGCGTTCATACTGACCTTCGTGAGAACGATAAGCAGTCTGACGATACCGATCATGGTCGGACCCGCCAGCCCGAACATGATCACGGTGAACATGATGTTCAGGGTGAACTACTTCAACGATTGGGGTACTGCGAACGCTTTAGGTGTGATTTCTTATTTGATCGTCATGGTGTTTGCGATCTACTATCTGAAGTTCATGGCGGCCGAGCGAGGGGGTATCAAAGCGTGACAGGATTCTCGATCCTCAAAATGACTCTGAAAGTTGTATTGATTTTCGTAGTGCTTTTGCTCGTGGTGGGACCACTCGTGGGGATAGTGATCTGGAGTTTCGCAAGAATCTGGTACTGGCCCAGCCCAATTCCGCAGGAATTCACACTGCGTTATTGGGCTGAAGTGTTCAGACAGGGAAGAGTGCTGAGTTCTCTGATGCTGAGTCTGAGGATAGCTCTGATAACCGTGGGTCTTTCGATCTCGATTGCGATCCCCGCTGCCTACGCCTTCGCCCGCTACAGATTACCGGCGGAGCGCGTTTTGCTCTTTCTGTTTCTGATGCCTCAAGCTTTTCCTCAGCTTCCTGTTTTCATCAACCTCGCTCGCGTCTTCGGAAAGATCGGACTGAGAGGCAATCCGTGGGGTATCATCCTGGCACACACTATGGCCTCGCTCGTTTTCTCCCTCTGGATAATAACTGCGACGTTCAAGTCCATCCCGCTCGATCTCGAGCAGGCGGCACAGAATCTCGGAGCGAGCAGATTCCGTGTATTCTGGACGATCACGTTTCCACTGGGAATTCCGGGTATCGTTGCGGGTGCGATACACGTGTTTCTCTGGTCGATGGGTGAATTCAACGCTGCGTTTTTCATCGGTGCTCCCTTCATACAAACGGCACCCGTGCTGATGTACACCGCGAGCGCTGGTTACAACATGCAGATAGCGAGTGTGATCGCCATCGTGCTGATGGTGCCGTCTCTGCTGTTCATGCTCGTCATCGAGAAGTTCCTGAAGGCTGAGTACATAGCTGGGATTGGGGGCTGAAAATATGGACGTGCTGAGGCTTCAGGGCCTCAGGAAGTATTACGGCAGCGTGAGGGCGTTGGACGACGTGTCTGCGGAGATCGAAGAAGGTGAACTGTTCGCGGTCATCGGGCCGAGCGGTTCAGGAAAAACAACTTTGCTGAGATCCATCGCAGGCTTTGTGCAACTGGATGCTGGGAGGATTTACATAAAGGGTCGCGACGTGACGGACCTACCTCCGGAGAAGAGAAACGTGGCGATGTTTTTTCAAAACTATGCGCTCTGGCCACACATGACCGTTTTCGAAAACGTCGCCTACGGTTTGAAGGTGAGGAAACTCAGCAAGGAAAAGATACGAGAAAAAGTGGAATGGGCGCTGAACTTTCTCGACATAGCGCACCTTGCGGATAGAAAACCCAACCAGCTCTCCGGAGGACAACAGCAGAGAGTGGCACTGGCGAGAGCGATCGTGGTTGAACCGGATCTGCTGTTGCTCGACGAACCGTTGTCGAATCTGGATGCGAAGATCAGAATGAGGATCAGATTCGAACTCAGAGCGATGCTCAAGAAACTCAACATTGCGACGCTGTACGTTACACACGATCAGGAAGAAGCGTTGAGTATAGCCGATAGAATCGCCGTCATGAACAACGGAAAGATCCTGCAGGTTGGAAAGCCCCGCGAAATATACCTCAGGCCAGCGAACTTGTTCGTTGCGGACTTCGTTGGTGTGAACTGTGTCGTCCGCACGAGGCCGCAGCTTGTGGAAAGGATCGGGCTGGACGTTCCCGAAGGAGTGGAAGAGGTGAACGTGGTTATAAGGGCAGAGGAAGCGAGGTTGGCCCGTCCCGGAACGTTGAAGAAAGGAGAGGCAAAGGAACTACTTTTGAACGGTACTGTTGTCGGCAAACTCTACATCGGTGCGAGAACACGTTATGAGATCAGATTGACGGATCTGGAAGAGAACATTTTTGTGAACAGCGATGAAGATTTCGAAGTGGGGGAGTCCGTTCAGATTCTGTTGAAAGAAGGTAGCTATTTCCTTTTCCCGTGACGTTGTGTTGTATCATTGTATCGAAACGAAAGCTCGAGGAGGTCGGACAGTGTGAAAGCAGATATAGGTCTCGTTGGTCTTGCCGTCATGGGGCAGAATCTGGCTCTGAACATCGCTCGAAAAGGTTACAGTGTCGCAGTGTACAACCGAACCGCCGAGAGGACGAAGAAGTTCGTCGAAGACAGGGTGAGGTCTGAAAAGATAATACCCGCCTACAGCATCGAAGATTTCGTGGACAGCCTTGAAAAGCCGAGGAAAATCGTACTCATGGTCAAGGCGGGTCAACCTGTGGACGACATGATCGGCGAGCTGTTGCCACATCTGGAACGTGGAGATTTGATCATAGATGGTGGAAATTCACACTACGCTGATACGGACAGAAGGTTGAGGGAGCTCGAAAAGGAAGGCATCCTTTATCTGGGTATGGGTGTTTCGGGCGGTGAGTACGGTGCTTTGCACGGTCCATCCCTCATGCCAGGCGGGACCAGACAGGCGTACCAGCTCGTTGAAAAGATTCTGCTCGACATAGCCGCCAAGACAGAGGATGGGCCATGCTGCACCTACGTAGGAGATGGGTCGGCAGGACATTTCGTGAAGATGGTCCACAACGGCATCGAATACAGCATCATGCAGAGCATCGCGGAAATTTACGATGTGATGAGAAAGGCTCTCAAACTTTCCAGCGGGCGGATCGGAGAAATATTTGAAGACTGGAACAAGGGAGAACTCTCGTCTTTCCTGATGGAGATTTCATTCAAGATCATGAACTGGAAAGATGAGGAAACCAACAAACCTCTCGTTGAATTGATACTCGACAGAGCCGAGCAGAAAGGAACGGGTAAATGGTCCACTCAAGTCGCCCTCGATCTGGGGGTTCCTGTTTTCTCGATGGCGGCCTCGGTTTTCGCCCGCGTGGTGTCCTATTACAAAGAAGAAAGACAGAAACTTTCGAAGCGGTACGAACCTGTCCTGAAACCGGATGGAAGCATCGAGGTTGAGGAATTGAGACGGGCCTTGTCGCTCGCTTACTTTCTGTCTTACTCTCAGGGAATCTGGCTCATCCACGAGGCTTCGAAATCTTTCAACTATGGGGTGAATCTGCTCGAAGTTTTGCGCATCTGGAAGGGTGGTTGCATCATCAGGTCGAAGATGCTGGATTTTCTCAGAAGCTTGCTGAAAAATTCTCCGGAGAACGTAACCTTCTTGGACGATGAAGAAGCTCGAAAGTTCGTTGAAGAAAGGCTCCCATCGGCGATCAAGGTCAGCAACTTCGCAAGATCCTGTGGGATAGCCACACCCGCTCTGAGCGCGTGTCTGGATTATCTGTTCAGTTTGATCAGCGAGAATCTGCCAGCAAATTTGATACAGGCGCAGAGAGACTTCTTCGGTGCACACACGTTCCAGCGGATCGACAAGCCAGGAACGTTCCATGTTGAATGGCAACCACTTGAGTGATGTGAAACTCATGGTATAATGTTTATCACAACTAAGGTGTTCGATGTAATCTCAAGGGAGGTGGCATCCGTGAAGTTCAAACTGTTTGTTCTCGTGCTGTGCGCCGTGGTGACGCTGTCGTTCTCAAAAACGATCACGGTCGGGACCAGTGCGGACTTTCCACCTTTCGAGTACATCGAGAACGGTCAGTTCGTCGGATTCGACATGGATCTGATGAGAGAGATCGCGAAAATCGCCGGCTTCGAGTTGAAGTTCGTGGACATGAGTTTCGATTCGCTCATACCTGCACTCCGTGCCGGACAGATCGATGTGGCTGCGGCGGCGATGACGATCACGGATGAAAGAAAACAGGTTGTGGATTTCTCGATACCTTACTGGACTGCGGACCAGAGCGTCGTGGTCAGGGCTGATTCGAACCTGACGATCACCGTGCTGTTCGGCAAGTACAGAATCGGGGTTCAAACAGGTACAACGGGCGATCTCTGGTGCACGGACGAGCTCGTTGGAAAGGGTATCCTGCCGGAGAAGAACCTGAAAAGGTACGACACGTTCATACTGGCGCTGAGCGATCTGTTGAACGGAAACATCGACGCGATAGTACTCGACTCACCCGTTGCGAACAGGTTCGCTGCAACGAAGCCCGTCAAGGTTGTCGGTATCATAGTGACGGGAGAACAATACGGTATCGCGGTGAGGAAAGGGAACAAAGAGCTCCTCGAAGCTATAAACAGAGCGCTACAGCAGATCATCGATTCTGGAAAGATGGCCGAGTTGATCGATAAATACTTCTGAAGATCGTGGGGAGTGTAGAGCATAGAGAAGTTAAAATTGATCGTCGAATCCTTACCGTTCCTGCTTAAAGGAACGCTCGTGACGGTCTGGTTGACCGCACTTTCCCTCTCGCTTGGACTCATCATCGCCGTGCCTGTGAGTTTCTTACAGGTTTACGGCGGACGAGTCAGCAGGTTCATCTGTTCGATCTACGAAAAAACTTTTCGCAGTATACCCTTGCTCGTTCTTCTCATGCTCATCTTCTACGGCCTTCCCGAGATAGGGATCAGGCTCGAACCGTTCCTCGCCTGCGTCCTCGGACTCGCCATAAGGAGTTCAGCGTACCAGTCACAGATCTTCAGAGGTGCGATACTTTCCGTGTCTAAGGGGCAGACGCTCGCAGCTTACTCGCTCGGTATGAGCAGGATGCAAACCTTCTGGCACGTCGTCTTTCCCCAGGCTCTGAGGTTCTCGATCGCTCCCTGGACCAACGAACTCACGGTGGTGCTGAAGGATTCTTCGATGGCCTACGCGCTCGGTGTGGTGGAACTTCTCAGGCAGGGCAGTTACATCGTGGCGAGAACGTACGAACCCACGCTGATCTTTCTGACCTGCGCGGCGATATATCTCATTTTGACAGTTTCCGCCAACAAGATTTTTGCCGCGATTGAAAAGAAACTCACGATCCCCGGTTTCGAGATGAGGGAGGTACTGCACTGACGTGGATGACGTCGTGCTGAAAGTAGAGGATCTGAGAAAACGTTTCGGTTCTCTCGAAGTGCTGAAGGGTGTTTCCTTCGAGGTGAGGAGGGGACAAACTGTAGTCATTCTGGGTCCCAGCGGGACGGGGAAGAGCACCCTGCTCGCCTGCATAAACCGCCTCGTTGAACCCGATTCTGGCAGAGTTTTTCTCGAAGGCGAGGAGATCACATCGAAGAACGCCCAGAAGATGAGGCAGAAGATAGGTTTCGTTTTTCAAGATTTCAACCTGTTCAACCATCTGACCGCGCTCGACAACGTGAGGATCGGCCCCATGAAGGTTCAGAAGCTTTCCAAGGAAGAAGCGACAGAAATCGCGCTCGAACAGCTCAGAAAGGTCGGATTACTGGACAAGGCGAATCATTATCCGTCTCAGCTTTCCGGTGGTCAAAAACAGCGTGTCGCTATCGCCAGAGCCCTCGCGATGAGGCCGACACTCGTACTCTTCGACGAACCCACCTCGGCACTCGATCCTGAGCTCATCGGTGAAGTTTTGTCGGTGATGACAGACCTCGCCAAGGAAGGTATGACGATGGTCGTGGTTACGCACGAACTTGGTTTTGCGAGGAGCGTGGCGAACGAGATCATATTCATGGAAGGTGGAGTGATTCTGGAGCGAGGCACACCCGAAGAGTTCTTCACCAACCCCAAGACCGACCGTGCGAGACAGTTTCTCAAGAAACTCAGCGAGCTGTACGGGGAGAAGGCGCGATGAGCTTTTTGCAAATCGTACAGCAAGCTTTGCCGAGGCTGATGAACGGGCTCGTAGTTACGTTGTATCTCACCATGTTCGCTGCCGGGGCTGGACTTTTAATCGGCACAGCGTTGTGCGTGGGAAGAGTTTTTGCGAACAGATTTGTGAGCATGCTCTGCGCTGGTTTCATAGAATTGATAAGAGGAACGCCCATGCTCGTTCAGCTCTTCATACTGTACTACGGTCTGCCAGTTTACGGGATAAGACTCTCACCGCTGGTCGCAGCGTTGATAGGCTTCACAATAAACAGTGCGGCGTACCAAGCCGAATACATAAGGGGTGCGGTTCAATCGATCGGAGCGGGACAGATGAGGGCAGCTTACTCCATCGGTATGAGCAAATGGCAGGCTGTGAGGTTGATCATCCTACCACAAGCTTTAAGGCGTGTCATTCCCGCATGGACAAACGAGTTCATTTACCTGCTCAAATACACCTCGATGGCTTACATCATAGGGGCACCCGAAATGATGGCGCAGGCGAAATTCATAGCGAGCAGAAACTTCGAGTTCTTCAAAGTGTATTTGCTCACAGCGCTGATCTACCTCTCCATAGTGTGGCTCAGCGCGTACGTCTTTTCACAGCTCGAGAAAAAATTGAGGATACCTGGAACGATCCTGGGGGAAAGATAGAAAGAAGAGGGGCCCTGACCGGGCCCCTCCGTTCATTCCCTTATGTACCTCGGCGACGAATCGTAGTCTTTTATCTCTCCTCCGAGCACCGTCTGGATGTACTCTACGAGCACACTGTCGAGCCTGAAACCGGTGTCGTAACCGGGCAGGTTCGTGAGCACGGTGTAGCCATCACCGCCACCGGCGAGGTAGTTGTTCGTCACGACCACGTACACCTTGTTGGGGTCTATGGGTTCGCCTTTCACCTTGGCCTCAACGACCTGGCCAGCGACGCTTTTCCACGTCAAACCTCCAACCTGCAAAAAGGCACCCTGTCCTTCCTTCACAGTCGCGGCGTACTCTAAGACTTTCATCAACTGTTCTCCGGTCATCTTCAAGACGTAGAGCGTGTTCCCGAACGGTAAAACTGTCAGGACGTCTCTCACGGTGATGTCACCAGGTCTTATCGAAGCCCTTATTCCTCCACCGTTCATGAGTGCGACGTCGGCGTTGACCTTCCACATCATGGCATCGCAGATCATGTTCGCCAGGTTCGTGCTCTTAGAACGTACGTTCGCACGTTCTCCGTCGAGTAAAACGTGTGTTCTACCGATCACCGTGTTGAGTCGCTCATCGCCAAGCTGTCTGAAGTAGTCGAGCACGGTTTTGACGTAGAAATGTTCTTCGTATGGTTTATCGATGAACTCGTAGATGTCCTTACCCTGCTCGTCCTTCCCCTTGTACACTTTCAAGTTAACTGGTATCGCCCTCCAGCTGTGAGAAACGATCTTTCCATTCTCGATCTCGAGATCCAGCCTCCCAACGTATTTACCCCATTCCCAGGCTTGTACAACGATGACACCGTTCACAACCTGCGCCGTTTCGAACCTCGTGTGGCTGTGACCATCCACGATCACGTGGATGCCGTTCACAAGTTGAGCGAGTTGCTTGCTGGTGGTCTTTCCTTCCCCTTCGGGTTCCCATCCAAGGTGCGCCAAAACCACTACGATGTCCACTCTGTCCTTCAATTCTTCGACGAGTCTCTTCGCCGTTTCGACGCAGTTGGCGAACGTTGCACCTTTCAGATGCAGTGGTTCAAGGATCGCAGTTTCCTCAGTGGTTAGACCAATGATGGCCACTTTCACATCTCCAAAGTCCTTCACGATGTATGGTTCAGGCTTCACAACGCCTTCCGGATCGTGGAAATTGGCGCTCAGCATCGGGAACTTGGCGAGTTTCATCTGTCGTGCGAGTATTTGTTTGGGTTTGTCGAACTCGTGGTTCCCCAGCACCATCGCATCGAGCCTCATCATGTTGAATGCGACTATGTCCGGTGCGGCATCGAGCATGTCCGACTCGGGAACACCCGTGTTCATGTCCCCAGCGTGCAGGAACAGGACGTGGCCTCCCGCAGATTCTACCTCTTTTCTTACCTCTTCCACAATGGTTGCGATCGCGGCGAATCCTCCGATGTTTGGATTGTTCGTTTCGTTCCATGGCCACGCATGACCGTGCGTATCGTTGATGTGCAGGATCGTCAGTCTCGCCGCAAACAGAGCGACGACGCAGATCAACAGCAAGAAGATTACGAACCTTCTCACCTTGAGTCACCCCCTCGTGAAAAGATTGTATCGCACCACACGATGAAAACAAAATGAATCGGATAACGATCCTGACTTTTCAACTGATGATCTTCAACAGTTCCTCGTCCACCAAGTTGCCATCTTTGAAGATGGTTCTTCCATCCACGACGATCGTGGAGTTCAGGCACACACCGTCGCAGTGCGAAGGTGCCCGATCGGGCTCTGTTCGATCGGGAACGAGGTCCTCGCTCGTGTAACCTATGCCCCATTCACTGCAGCCCCAGACGCGTTCGTCCTCCAGAATGTTCCCACTCAGCACGGCTCCGGGGTTCAAACCGAGCGAGATGTGTGCGAGTTTGAACATATCCTCATGTTCAAAGGATCTCAACCAGGCTTCGAAACGCCGAGCCTCCTTGCCGCCCGTTATCTCGACGATTCTACCTGCCCTGATTGTCAGGGCTACGGGTTCTCTCAGTACTCCCACGGGTGGGACGATCGAGCCGTCGAACACTATTGTGCCGTCGATTGAATTTTCGATCGGGCTCCAGCTCATCTGACCGGGCAGCATGTGGATACCTGGTTTACTGGCGTCTCCATGATCGCTGATGATCGGCCGTTCAGGATGGTTCCTGAACGTCACATCTGTTCCAGATGGGTTCTGTATCCGAACTTCTCTGGCTTCCTTCAAAATCTCGGAGAGGGTCTTCATGAACCTGCCCAGCTTCTCGAGGTCTATGTCCAGTGTCCGAACGAACATCGCTTCGTCCATTCCAACCAAGCACATGTACCTCAAATTCTGGTTCTTGATCGCGGTTTCGAAGGCCGAAGAATACAGCAACCATCGCTCGTTGAACTCGATCCAGACATCGGCGTTCTGGAGCGCTGCACTCAGGGATCTCAAAGGTAGTTCAGGATCTGCGGCCTTGCCCACTCCCTTCGGAGCTGCCACACACAACAAGAGCGGCTTTGCACCGGCTCTAACAACCTCACCTGCAACCGCTTCTATCACTGCAAAATGTGAAAGTGTATCGTAACTGATCACGACTTCTTCATCGCTTTTCACCCTCAGTACCTCACGAACCAATTTTGTTGCGGGCCTGGACAGGTCGAACCTCATCTGCCTTCCTCCTTCTTCAAAAGTACGGCGTCGAAATCGAAACCGAAATGTCTGGGCCCAAAAATCTCTATTGCCCTCTGACTCCGCCACAATTCACTGGCCGCCACACCGAGTACGAACACGTGTTCTTTTTTCTTCAGGTGTGGGTTCAGCACAGGTGAACCATCTTCAGCCCTCAGTACGATGATGAGGTCCGGACATGTCAGACACACCTGTCCGTCCAACCATGCGATCAGATTTTCATTCTTAAACCAGATCCTGAATTTTCTGCCCGCAAAATTGCCAACGCCTGTGAAAAACATGTCACCGTACGTGAAACCAGCTTTATCTTCCCATACGGCATCGGAGTCTGCCACTCCTTCGAAGAGAATCTTTGCATCGAGTACTCTTGCGATGGCCTTTACGGGGTCCTCCCCTTTCTGCAAAGCCTCCTGCCTCGCCCTTCCAACCTGCCAGGCGAGACTCACCGTACCCTTCACGATACTTTTTCTCACGACAGAACCTTTCAATGGATGAGAAGTCACGCCCACCTTGCCACCGCTGACCACGGCGATGGCTCGGGTGATCTCCTCAGCCTGTTCGTCACAACAGACTTCATCCACTATCACCTTGTCACCGAGATAGTTGCAGATTGTGAAGGGTGTCATGGGAATTTCGAGCAGGTAGAAACTCGTGTGCTGAACCTCGGGAACCGCTCTTCCAACAGGATCCGCATCGAGGACTGGGACGTTCGAACGCGCGGCGACTTCGAAAGCAGCCGCTGTGTTTCCCCCACCGAGCTCGGTTGGGAAAACGGCACTGAATTTCTTTCCCATGTAGCGTTCCAGAAGCTTAAAGGATTCTAGCACTGGTGATCCTACTCTTCTTTGCGTTTCGTTCACATCCCGTGGAGAAACAGATCCGACGAAATACGGACACGCAACCAGATCATCGTCGCTGAGTTCATCGACTGACATCAGAATTATTCTGTCTCTCACAGCACTTCTCACAGTTTCGAGGCCCCTTTGTAGATCTCCTCCTCCACCGGTTCCTAAGATCGCACAGCCAAAAAGGATCGTTTCGACATCGTTCAAGGTCAGTTCGACCATGAATTTACCTCCTTCCATCTGATGCACGATACGAACCTTTCTGGTGAAACTTCGACAAGGCTCATATCGTAATCCTCACAGTCCCGAGTGGCATGAACGCATCTGTTTTTGAAATTGCAACCAGTACCGGTGTATCCGTCAGATTCTTTCAGAGTGACGGGTTTTCTCATTTCAACGTTCGGGTCTGGATAGAATACAGATTCCATGAGGAGTTTTGTGTAGGGATGCATGGGGTGGTCCATGACTTCTTCCGTTGGGCCGATTTCAACCAGTTTTCCCAGATACATGACCAGGACCCTTTCTGCAATGTTTCGCACCACTCCCAGATCGTGACTGACGAATATGTAACTCAGGTGCAAATTCTGCCGCAACTCGTTTAAAAGCCTCAGGATCTGCGCCTGTACCGAGACATCCAGAGAAGAAGTGGGTTCGTCCAGGAGGAGGATCTTCGGTTGCACGGAGAGTGCCCTGGCTATAGCCACCCTCTGGCATTGACCGCCACTGAGTTCTCCGGGGTACCTCTCTGAAAGTTTGGGATCCAGCCCCACCTTTTGGAGAAGATCGTTGACAAGATCAATCAGCTGCGATCTGCGCATTCTCCGCTGTGCAAGTACGGGTTCGACGACGATGTCAAAAACCCTGAGTCGTGGGTTCAGAGATGTGACAGGATCTTGAAAGACCATCTGAATTTTCTTTGCAACTTTTTCTCTGTATTCTCTCCCTTTGAGAAGTGTGACGGATTGACCATCTATGAAGACTTGTCCGCTGGTTGGCTTGACCAGACCGTTGATACACCGAATCAGCGTGCTTTTGCCACTGCCCGATTCTCCCACGATGGCGATACTCTGACCATCCTGCACCGAAAAGGTCACATCATCAACCGCTCTGACAAGAATCTTTTTGCCCCACAGACCTTTTCCTCGGAGCACGAAGTATTTCTTGAGGTTCCTCACCTCAACCACGTTGTCCCCTCCAAAGGTGACAGGAAACGAAATGGTTCGGTTCTGCTTCCACCAGGTTGGGTGTCGAGATGCTGCACTCATCGAACGCGTGTCCACATCTCTCCCGGAAAGCACATTCGCTGGAGATTTCATTGAGCGATGGTAAAGAACCAGGAATAGGCTCTGGAAGCTTTTTCCGTCGGGGATCCAGCACGCAATTCAGCAGACCAACCGTGTATGGATGCAGTGGATTCGTGAACAGTAACCTCTTCGGTGCAATTTCAACAACACTTCCCGCGTACATCACCACGATCCTATCGGCAAGCTGAGCAACGATACCGAGATCGTGCGTGATGAAGAGAACTGAGAATTTCTTCGCCCGCTGCAATTCCCAGAGCAGATAGAGAATCTGCCGCTGGACAGTGACATCGAGTGCCGTGGTCGGTTCATCTGCTATGAGTAAGCTCGGCTCGCAAGCCAGTGCCATGGCTATCATGATGCGCTGTCTCATCCCTCCAGAAAGTTCGTGTGGATAGGCTCGAAGCACCCTGTCCACATCGAAGAGCTGAACCTGCTTGAGCAGTTCGGGAATTCTCTCCTTTGCCTCGCTTCTGGTCATATTCCATCTGCTCATCAGAACGTCGAGAAGTTGTTGTTCAACAGTGTACAGTGGATTCAATGAAGACGAAGGATCCTGGAAGACAACCGCCACTTCCTTGCCGCGTATCCTTCTGACGGTCTCTCGATCGATTTTCATCCCCTTGAAGAAGATCCCACCACTGTATACAGCATTTTCCGGTAGAAGTCCTATGATCGAGAGGCCTGTCACCGTTTTACCACAGCCAGTTTCGCCGACGAGAGCGACGATCTCGCCATCCTGGATGGTCAGAGACACGTTCCTCAGTGCCCTGACTTCTCCGTAAAGCGTTTTGAAACTCAGAGAATAGTTTTCAAACCTGACCAGTTCTTTCAAACCAGCATTCTCCTCCTTAACCTTGGATCTATCAATTCTCTGAGTACGTCACCGAGCAGGTTGAAGGACACAACGAGCAACAGCACGAACAATCCTGGAAACGTGGGAACCCACCAGTAGTTCAAAAAGTAAGCCTTTCCCTCGCTGATCATCAATCCCCAATCGGCTTTCGGGGGTTGAACACCGAGACCGAGGAACGATAGTGCTGCCGCCTCGAGTATCGCGCTACCCATGTCCATCGTGCACTGAACTGCGAGTGGAGCGATACAGCCCGGCAGAATATGCCTGAACATGATCTTTGCGCTGGAAACACCCGCAGCTTTGGCGGCTTCTACGTACGCAAAAGTCTTTATAGACAGTGCCTGAGATCTCACCAACCGAGCGTACCAGGGCCACCACGTCACCACCAATGCAAGTATGGCGTTGAACAAACCCTTGCCGAGTGTAGAGGCGATCAGGAGAGCCAGTAACAGCGGTGGAAAGGAGAGAAAGATATCGGTGAAACGCATCAGAATGTTGTCCACGAATCCTCCAAAGTAAGCCGAGATCAGACCGATGGGGACGCCTATCAACGCTGACAGGAACACGACCAGGACCGCTGTCACGAGTGACGTCCTTGAACCATACATTACGCGACTCAGAATGTCTCGACCCATGTGGTCGGTACCGAAGGGGTGTCTCCAACTCGGCGGTTGCAGACGTTCAGCCATGTTTGGTTCACCGAGCGCCTGCTCCCTGTAGGGAACTATCCACGGAGCTGTCAGAGCCATTGTGACGAAAATCAGAACGATCAGGAGACTGAATCTGGCAAACGTATTTTTAAACGCAAGCTTCAGAAGTTTCAGGTTCAAAATTATACCTCCTCAGAACCTTATCCTGGGATCGATCTTCGCTTGAATCACGTCCACGAGGAAATTGATGAAGACGTAGCACACCGAGGTGACGATCGTTACGCCGACGATTGCCGGATAATCCATACTCAGAATGGCATTCGCCGCGTATCGTCCCAAACCAGGCCAGTTGAATATCAACTCCACAAGAAAAGCTCCCACGAGCGTGTACGCAAAGGAGAGCGCAACTGTCACCATCGCAGGTGCTATCGCATTTTTCAGAGCGTACCCGAAATATATTTTTCTCTCTGGAATGGCGTAAGCAAACGCAGTTCTTATGTAATTCTCTTGCAAGACTTCGACCATCATGGATCGCACCTGCCTGGTGATCAAACCGATTGGATACGCTGCGAGCGTTATCGATGGGAGTATGAGATGCTTGATCACATCGAGGAAGGCGGTGTAGTTTCCGGCGAGTAGGGTGTCGATCAGATAGAATCCTGTTCTCTCATGGAAAGGATGGAGCAGCGAAACGAACGTATCGATCCTGTCCGACAACGGCAGAACACCGAGCCATTTGAAGAATAGAAGCTGAAGAATCATTCCGTACCAGAAGCTCGGCAGAGACACTCCGACGACGGCGAACAGTCTGCTCAGATTGTCGAACCATTTGTTCCTCTTCACCGCGGCGAAAACACCGAACGGTATACCGAGTGCGACAGCGAGGAATTCCGCGACGAGGAGAAGTTCGAAGGTCGCGGTCAAGGCGGTTCTTATGTCCTGAATCACAGGATTGTGCGTTCTTATAGATATTCCGAAATCGAATCGTAGAAGATCCTTCAAGAAGTATCCAAACCTGACCAGTAGAGGCTCGTCGAGTTTGAGCTTTTCCCTCGCCATCTGAATGGCGCTGTGGGTAGCCTTGGGGCCAACCCACAGTGCCGCTGGATCAGAAGGCACCACGTTCGAAACTATGAAGACCACGAATATTACACCCAGCACGACGAAGATCGACCAAACCAGCCTCGAGACAATGTAGCGTGCGAGGTTCACGTTGTTCTGACCTCACAACGCATTTTCAAGATCGTAGAAGAACACGACATTCGGGTAAGCTGGGTTCGGCGTGAATCCCTTCACGGACTTGTGAACAACGTAAACATCGTTGATCTGATACAGTGGAACGGTGGGAAGGTCTCTGCGGAGGATCGTTTCGACCATCCTGTAGAGCTGTTCGGCACGTTTTGGATCGGTGCCTTCCAGTGCAACGGCTTCGTCCATGAGTTTGTCGACTTCCTCGTTGTAGTAATAAGACAAGTTGAACAGTATTTCTTGTTCTGTATGGAACATACTGAAGAGAAAATCGTAAGGTGTCATGACCGTTGGCCACCAGTACATGATGAACATATCCTGCGCTTTCGTTGGATCGCTCCTCGCCCAGGCCCATTGTTGTTCCCAGTTCATCGGGCGCAACTCAACCTCGATGCCCAGTTTTTTCAGGCTTGACCAGATCAGCTCCGACGCTTTCTTTTCCCCCTCGTCAGACTGCAAATAGGTCAGCACCAGTTTCACGCTCTTGGGATCTATGCCCGACTCTTTGAGGAGTTCTCTCGCCTTGTCCAGATCCTGGGACAGAGCGGGTAGATGGCTTGCGTAACCGAACATTCCTTTGGGTATGATACCGGCGGGTTGAAGACCATAACCTAACAGAACGTGGTTGATGATCTCTTCATAAGGAATCGCGTAGGCGATGGCAGCTCTGAATTTCGGGTTGCTCAGAGGCGGTTTCTTCGTATTGAAGAACAGATACAGTACCTGAAAGCTCGGTTTTTGGACAATGTAAACGTTCGGGTTGTTCTCGAGTTTCTTCAGATCGTCGTATATGAGGTTTCGTGTGATGTGAATTTTCCCGGCAGTGACCATTTGCATTCTGAGGGAAGGATCGGGGACTATTTGGATGACTGCTATATCGAATTTCTTGTCGGTCCAGCCCTGCCAGTAGGCATCGAATTTTCTCAAAACTACCTGCGTCTTGGGATCGTACTTGCTTATCGTGTACGGACCGGTCCCCGCGTCGTTACCTGCGTTGAACCAGTTTGCGATGGCCTCATCGTCTCCCAACTCAGCCACTTTCGGACTGAATATGAAAGCCCCGTAGCCAGCCGAAGCCACGAGCGGGATGTTAGCGGGATATTTCAGCTTGAAAACGACCGTGTACGGATCGGGAGTCTCAATTTCCGCAACACTGTCCCAGATGTAAGCAGGTCCACCCGCAAGCCTGATGGTTCTTTCAACGGAAAATTTCACAGCCTGTGATGTGAGCTCGGTGCCATCATGAAACTTGACACCCTTCCTGAGTTTGAACGTCCACACAGTACCGTTCTCGTTGGAAGACCATTCTGTGGCGAGCAGCGGAAGGAGCTTGCCGTCAACGTAGCGCGTCAGGGTTTCGTAAACGTTGTTCAGTACGATTATGGAATTGGAAAACTCGGTGCTGGGATCCAGCGTGATCATTTCCGAACCGTAGGCGTAAACGACCATGGTCTGTTTTTGACCGAGGGCAACCGCGAGTGTCATCACGACGAGGCAAAAAGCGAGGAACCTTCTCATGTTGCCACCCCCTGCGTTCTGTTTGACCACATTATACTGCGGGATTTTTTGACTTTTCAACGTCTTTTCTGCAAAAAATATTCGCAGTCACCACTCACGGGACAGACCTCGCACTTCGGCTTTATCGGGAGACAAATACGCCTTCCAAACTCAACCATCGAACCGTTCAGTGGTCCCCACAGATCCTTCGGAACGATTTTCATGAGCTGTTGCTCTGTTTCTTCCGGTTTCTTGCTTTTCACAAGGCCCAACCGATTCGAGATCCTGTGCACGTGTGTGTCCACGGCTATCGCAGGCTGGTCGAAAGCATGGTACAGAACTATGTTCGCAGTTTTTCTTCCCACGCCTGGAAGCTGGAGCAGTTCCTCGAGGTTGTCCGGCACCTTGCCATCGAATCTCTCAACGATGGTTCTCGCCACCCGTACGATCCTTTCAGCTTTCTGCTTGTACATACCACTCTCTCTGATGAGTTCGTAAAGGTCCTCTGGTTCAGCTTTTGCGAGTTCGTACGCGTTTGAATAACGCGCGAAGAGTTTTGCGCACGCCTTTTCCGTGTTTTCGTCCCTGGTACGCTGACTGAGAATGGTACAGATGAGTATCCTGAAAGGATCGGAGGAAAACTTTTCACGCGGGAACATATTCACGATCGTTTTGACGATCTTTTCTACCCGGCTCATGAAGATTTCTCACCTCGCTCGATATTGTACAATCGAAAAGATGGAGGTGATCGAAAGTGGAGAGAGTCAAGAAATTCATCGAAGCGCTGGAAAAAGAGGGGATAGATGCTGCGCTCGTATGCAACGTCGAGTATTCTTCGCGACCAACCACGATGTATCTGTCCGGCTTCACCGGCTCTCTGAGCTTTCTCGTGATCACGAAGGAGAATCAGTTCATAATCACCGACTCGCGGTATTTCGAACAAGCGAAGCAGCAAACGTTTTTCACGCTGATCGAACATCGTGGTCTGAACGTGTACGACACCATCACTAACGTGCTCCAAACGGTGAAACCACAAACGATAGGTCTCGAGTTCTCACGAGTCAGTCATGAGATGTACATCAAACTCACCGAGAGATACCCGGCGGTTTATAAACCCATCGACCACATTGTAGAGCGGATGCGCATGGTGAAAGAACCACAGGAAATAGAGAACATAAAGAGAGCGATTCATATCAGTGAGGAGGCACTCATACAAACTCTGCCGTTGGTGAAAGACGGTGTCACTGAGAAAGACATCGCGGCTGAGCTCGAGTACCGAATGAAGAAACTCGGTGCCGATGGAATCGCGTTCGAAACCATCGTGATCTCAGGTCCCAGAACGGCGCTGCCACACGGCAGGGCTTCGGACAGAAGGATAAGGATGAACGAACCTATCCTTTTCGACTTCGGAGCGAAATACAACGGATACTGTGCCGACATCACGAGAACGTTCTATCTTGGAAAACCCGACGAGGAATTCCTGAAAATCTACAACACAGTACTCGAAGCTCAAACCCTGGCGCTGGAAAAAGGTAATGGAAGGATGAGCGGAAAAGAGCTCGATTCCATCGCACGCGCTCACATAGTTAACAAGGGCTTCGGTGAGTGTTTCGGCCATGGACTGGGACACGGTCTGGGCTTGGAGGTTCACGAAGCCCCGAGGGTGAATCAGAGCAACGAATCCATCTTGCCAGTTGGTGCGGTAGTCACGATCGAACCTGGAATCTACATCGAAGGCAAATTCGGTGTTAGAATAGAAGAGGATGTCGTGATTCGTGAAGACTGCTTAGAGAGACTCACTCATCTCGAGAGAAAACTCCAGGTTCTATGAGTGGAGGTGAAGGTATTGATAGAAGTTGGTGATCTGAGGAAAGGTATGGTCATCATGTACGAGAATGAACCTTACAGAGTCATCGATGTGAACAAGCATCACATGGCGATGGGACGTGGGCTTGTCAGAACCAAGTTGAAGAACGTCAAGACCGGGCTCGTCAGGGATGTGACGTTCAGCAGCGGTGACAGGGTCCCGGAGGCGGACCTGACGTTCAGGAAGGCGCAGTATTTGTACAGCGATGGCGACCATTACTATTTCATGGCGCTCGACGATTACGAACAGATAGCGTTCAGCGAGGAAGAAATCGGCGATGCGAAGTGGTACCTGACAGAAAATCTCGAAGTCGATCTGCTGATGCTCGAGAACAGTCCGATAGGTATTCAGCTCCCGAACGTGGTGGTGCTCCGCGTCGTGGAGACGGAGCCCAGCTTCAAGGGAGACACGGTCTCCGGCGGTGGGAAACCGGCAGTTTTGGAAACCGGACTGAGGATCACCGTACCGTTTTTCGTGGAGGCTGGAGAACTCGTCAAAGTCGACACGAGAACCGGTGAATACTTGGAGAGGGCTTAAAGGAGGTGAGGGCATGGATAAGGGTTTCGGAACGATAGACATATCTGACAACGCGATAAGGGAGATCGCCTTCAGGAGTGCTTGCTCCGTACTGGAATTCTCTGACGAGAAGAAGCAAAAGAAACTCAAAAAGTCGATTGACATCGAAAGGACTCCCGAAGACAACATCATAGTTTCAATGAAGATCTCGGTACCGTTCGGGAAACCTTTCACCGAAATCGCCCGGAAACTGATGGAACAGGTGAAGTTGGACATCGAACGGATGACAGACTTGCAGGTAACTTCGGTCAATGTGACCATAGAAGATGTGGAAGAAACCAGTTTGGTGAAGGAAGAGGAGGAAGAGACCAAGGAGTGAGACAAGAATGTCGCGCCGCAGCAGGATGAGGGAGTTAGTCTTCAAAGTGATATTCCAGAACGAGTTTCGAAACGATCTCATCGAAACTGTCCTTGAAGAAGTTCTCGCAAAAGAAAAATCGGATTCGATCCGTAGAGACGTCGAAAGATATGTCAAAGGTATATACGAACGCCTGAACGTCATAGATGAAAAGATATCTTCGTGTTTGGAGAACTGGACCTTTGATCGTCTCTCGTGCGTGGACAGGTCCGTGTTGCGATTGGGAACTTACGAACTGCTCTACGAACCAGATGTACCTGTACAGGTGACTTTAGACGAAGCTATAGAGCTCGCCAAAAAGTACGGCACTGAAAACAGCGGCAGGTTTGTCAACGGCGTTCTTGACAGAATAGCCAAGCAGTACGTTTCAGAAGAAAAGTGGCGCTTGTAAGGGGGAATACTCATGACGCTCTCGAACACCGTTCAGTTGAAGCCTGTCATTGAGATAGCCAACAAACTCTCGATTCCTATGGAACATCTGAAGCTGTACGGGAACTACATCGCGAAGGTGTCTCACAGGCTACTTTCAGAACTGCGACCCAAAGGTAAGTTGATCGTGGTCACCGCCATCACACCGACTCCCGCCGGTGAGGGGAAAACAACGACGAGCATAGGACTGTCGATGGCTCTGAACAGACTCGGTTTCACCTCCATCGTGACGTTGAGAGAACCCTCCCTCGGGCCAGTGTTTGGCATAAAGGGCGGGGCAACCGGTGGCGGCAAATCTCAAGTGCTGCCGATGGAAGACATAAACCTCCATTTCACAGGTGACATACACGCAGTCTCGAGTGCTCACAATCTGATCTCTGCGATGATCGATGCACACGTCAGGTTCGGAAACGAACTGGATATAGACGTGACTAAGATCACGTGGCCGAGGACCGTGGACATGAACGACCGTGCGCTGAGAGAGATCGTGGTGGGGTTGGGAGGACACGCAAACGGTTATCCGAGACAGGACAGGTTCGTCATCACGGCTGCTTCAGAGATCATGGCCATTCTGTGTCTTGCGAAGGATTTGCAGGATCTGAAGAAGCGTGTTGGGGAGATCGTGGTGGGCTGGACGAGAACCAACAAACCCGTGAAGGTTTCGGACCTGCAGGTTCAAGGTTCTGTCGCGGTTCTGCTGAAGGATGCCATCAATCCGAACCTCGTTCAAACCAGTGAGAACACGCCCGCGTTCGTTCACGGTGGACCGTTCGCCAACATCGCCCACGGTACCAATTCCATCATCGCTACGAAAATGGCGCTCGGTCTGAGCGATTTCGTTGTGACCGAGACTGGCTTTGGCTCCGATCTCGGTGCGGAGAAGTTTCTGGATTTCGTCGCGCCGACAGCGGGTCTGAGACCGTCAGCTGTTGTTATCGTCGCCACCGTCAGGGCGTTGAAGTTCCACGGAGGAATGAATCTCAAGGATCTGAGCAAACCGAGCGTTGAGGCATTACAAAGAGGTGTGGAAAATTTGAAAGTTCACATCGAGAACATGAAGAAGTACAGAGTGCCCGTGGTTGTCGCAATAAACAGGTTCGATACCGATACCGAGGAAGAGCTGCGCTTTTTGCAGGACTTCGTTGAAGGTATGGATGTTCCGGTGGCGGTCAACGAAGTATTCGCGAAGGGTTCAGAAGGAGCCGTGGAACTTGCGGAAAAGGTCGTGCGGGTTGCAGACGATTCGAGGTACGAGCCCCTGCTGAAGGGATCCGAACCCGTGCGTGAGAAGATAGAAATACTCGCGCGAGAGATCTACAGGGCGAAGAACGTTGTTTTCACGAAGGAGGCAGAAGCTTCGCTCGAGAGGCTCGAAAAGAACGGTTATGGGAATTTACCTCTGATAGTGGCAAAAACCCAGTATTCCATATCAGACGATCCTGACAAACTCGGTGCCCCGAAGGATTACACGTTCACCGTGAGGGACTTTCTGCTTTCGGCGGGCGCAGGATTCGTCGTGGCGGTGGCTGGAGACATCATGCTGATGCCGGGCCTTGGAAAGAAGCCGAACGCTGTGAACATCGACATCGATGAGAACGGTAACATCGTTGGGCTGTTCTGAGGTGGTGAAAGCTTGTACATCGACTGTAAAAGTATAGCGAGGACCATAGACGAAGAAACGCTGTCTTTGACGAGCAAGAACCGTGCCCGATTGGTGAGTCTGGCGATAGAACCCGACGAAGGAACGATCTCGTACCTCAAAAGCCAGCAGAAGAAAGCGAAAAGTTTGAACATCGATCACGAGACGTTCGTGCTGGAAGACGTCGCAGCTTTGAGGCAGAAGCTTCTGGAACTTTCGAAAGATGAAACGGTGCACGGCATCTTCGTTGCACACCCACTGCCGAAAGGAATCGATGAATTCGAGATCGCATCGCTCATAGATCCCAACAAGGACGTCGAGGGGAGGAACCCCGTAAACCTTGGAAAGCTCATGTACGGCGAAGAGAGTTTCGCGCCTTGTACGGCCGCAGCGGTTGTCGAGATCCTGAGCAGGAACATGGACCTACAAGGAAGGAACGTCGTGATAATAGGCAGGAGCAACACTGTGGGTTTACCGCTGAGTATAATGCTGCTGAGGCGTGACAGGAGTGCCACGGTCACCGTGTGCCACACGAAAACGAGGAATCTGGAAGAGAAGACGCTCCAGGCGGACGTGATCGTCGTGGCGGTCGGAAGGGCAGCCTTCTTGAAACCTGAGGTGGTGAAGGATGGTGCTTTCGTCATCGATGTTGGTATCAACGTTGTGGGGGACAAGGTTGTGGGGGATGTTGATCCAGAGGTTGAGAAGAAAGCGATCGTCACACCGGTACCTGGTGGTGTAGGTGTTGTGACCACCGCGATACTGATGAACCGGGTTGCCCGAACAGCATCGAGAGGTGGTCAGGCTTGAGGCTTCTGAGCGGTGTCAGACCCACCGGAAAACCTCACATCGGTAACTACGTCGGTGCCCTGAGAAACTGGAAACTGCTTCAGGATGAAGGTCACGAGTGCTTCTTCTTCGTTGCGGACTGGCACGCGTTGACCACGGCCTACGATGACACGAAGCAGCTCCAGCAGCACACGATCGAAGTCATGAGAGCGTTTTTGGCGTGCGGTCTGGATCCACAAAAATCAGTTCTCTTCGTTCAATCCGGGGTCAAAGAGCACGCCGAACTGGCTCTACTGTTTTCGATGATCGTTCCTTTGCCATGGTTGGAGAGAGTTCCAACGTACAAAGAGATGAAGCAGCAGCTTGCCGAGAAGGACCTTTCGAACGCCGGTTTTCTCCTCTATCCCGTGCTCCAGGCGGCCGACATACTGATCTACATGGCCGAAGGCGTGCCCGTCGGGGAAGATCAAGTGTACCACATCGAGCTGACGAGAGAGATCGCCAGAAGGTTCAATTACTTCTACGGTCCAACCTTTCCAGAACCACAAGCGGTGTTGTCGATCGTGCCGAAGCTTCCCGGAACAGACGGTCGAAAGATGAGCAAGAGTTACGGCAACATAATACCTTTGGAGAACACTGCTAAGGAGCTCGAAAAGAGCATTTTACCGATGGTGACCGATCCGGCGAGGAAACGCAGAACCGATCCGGGCGATCCGAACAAATGCCCCGTCTGGGATTACCACAGGGCGTTCGGAATAAGTGAAGAGGAGAAACAATGGGTGTTCGATGGATGCACGACTGCGAAGATCGGATGCATCGACTGTAAGAAGTTGCTTCTGAAAAACATGTTGAGAGAATTAGAACCCATATGGGAGAGGTACTCGAAAGTAGATGCACGCTTCGCCATGGACGTGATCGTGGAGGGAAACCGCAAAGCGAAGAGCACCGCACAGCGCACGATGGAACTGGTCAGGAGTAGAATGAATCTACTCTTTTGAGGTGATCGCTTGGAATTAATATTCAGATTACCTCAGTTCGAAGGTCCACTCGATCTGCTGTTGCACCTGGTCAAGAAGCGCAAGATAAATGTGCGACAGATCCCAATATCTCAGCTCGCGGATGAGTTCATCGAGTACGTTGAAAGAATGAAGAAACTCGATCTGCAGATAGCCTCGGACTTCTTCGTCATGGCTTCACAGCTGATGGAGATCAAATCGAGATACCTGTTACCCTCCCTCTCGGAGAGAGAAAGGCAGCAGTTGAAGACGATGGAAGAAGACATCTACAGACGGATCGAAATGTACGAGCAAGTCAAACAGCTCGCAGATCGGATTGAAAAGAACGCTGACAAGTTTCTGTCCCGCAGGATCGTGCGTGTGACACCGGTGCCGTACGTCCAGCAGGAGAAACTAATGAACATACTCAAAGCACTGTTACAAGAGCTGAACATAAGAGCTTCGGCGCTCAGGATCAAAAGGCTTCCCACCACGGTCGATCAGGAGATGAGCGAGATATTGAGACTGCTGAACGATGGAAACGAGCTGGACATCTACGAACTTTTGAAAGATGCCGGCAGCAAATACGAGCTGATCGTTCGCTTCCTTGCGATCCTGGAACTCGTACATTTGAGAAGAGCCGAACTGGTGAATCAAAACGGTATTTTTCTGCTGAGGAGGTACGAGCCGATTGAACCTCAGGGCGGCGGTTGAAGCGTTGCTCTTTGCGAGCCGTGGGATGACTCTGAAGAGGCTTTCAAGGTTGCTGGAAGTGAATGAAGAGGAACTCCTGCAAATTGTTGAAGAGATCGAGAAGGACTATCTCAGGGAAGAACACGGTGTAGAACTCAAAAAGCTCGGTGACGTTTACAGGTTCTACACCAAACCCGAGTACGCCCAGCTCGTCGTGAAAGCCACGAGTTTGAGGACCGTTAAACTCACCTCGAGTCAGTTGGAGATCGTCGCGGCGATCCTCCTCAACGGTCCTTTGACGTTGGCGGCACTCAACGAGATCAGGGGCAAAGAATCGTCCCACCTGGTGAGAGCTCTACACAAAGCGGGAGTCATAACACGGAAGAAGAAGGGCGGGAAATACGTTTACGATCTGAGCAAATCCTTCCGGGAAACAATGGCGGTGGAGAACGTGCTCGGCCAGGAGGCCGAGCACAGCGTTACACCTTCGTCTTAACTTTGGGTTTTTCGAACCTGCAAACTCCTCTTGGGCAGCTCGTGGCACCTATGTGGGCAAGAAAGTCTTCTCTGAAGTTGTCCAGTATCGAGAGCAACGGGACGTTTATGCTCTGACCAAGACCACACAGCGAGGCTTCCTGGGTGACGATGGCGATCTGTCTGAGCGTATCGAGATCCTCTTTCTTTCCCTGACCTTTGCTCATTCTCCTCAGGATCTCCACAGCGAGCCTTGTACCCTCACGGCACGGTGTGCATTTACCGCAAGATTCGTGTTCGAAGAACTCCATCGTGTTGAGGGCAACATCGACAGGGCACACGTCTTCATCCATGGCGAGTATCACTCCAGAACCGATGGATACACCGTGATCTCTGAACGAATCGTAATCGATTGGAACATCGAGCTTATCGATACCTATGAAGGTGCCGGCTGTCCCACCAGTCTGGACCATGTACAGCTGCTTTCCACCGGCGAGTCCTCCGCCGAACTTGTATATCAATTCTCTGACGGTTACGCCCATCGGCACTTCGACGATACCTCTCCTCACGACGTTGCCAACGAGGGAGAAGACCTTCGTGCCGGGTGAACCTTTTGTACCGAACTGTTTGAACCAGTTCGCGCCGTTCAGGATTATCTGCGGTACGTTCGCGAAGGTTTCCACGTTGTTTATCACGGTTGGCTTGCCGAACAGGCCATGGGTTGGTGGGTAAGGTGGTTTGAGCCTTGGCCTGCCGGATTTACCTTCGATGGACTCCAGCAACGCGGTCTCCTCACCACAGACGTAGGCACCTGCGCCGAGCCTGACGGTGAGATCGAACGAGAAATTGCTGCCGAGAATGTTCTTTCCCAGAAAACCGTACTCGTACGCATCCTTGATCGCTTTCTGTACGTTTTCCACCGAACCGTAGTACTCTCCTCTTATGTAGATGTAACCTTTGTTCGCACCCACCGCGTAGCCACAGATCACCATCGCTTCTATGACCGAATGGGGATCTCCTTCCATGATCAACCTGTCTTTGAACGTACCGGGTTCACCTTCGTCGGCGTTGCACACCACGTATTTCTGATCAGCCTTCGCCTTCGCTGTGAACTCCCACTTCAAACCTGTTGGAAAGCCTGCGCCACCTCTACCCCTCAAGCCGGATTCCTTTATCGTTTGAATGACCTGCTCTGGTGTCATTTCAAACAGAGCCTTGTGGAGTGCGAAGTAACCATCCCTCGCGATGTACTGATCTATACTCCTTGGATCTATCACTCCGACGTTTCTCAGAACGATGCGCACTTCTTCTGTGACTTTCTCCCTCTCGACGATGAGTTTCAAACGCTCTCTCGGAATTTCGAGAGACAGCACGGGCCTCCCTTTCAAAAGATGTTCCGAAACGATCTTCTCAACGTCCTCGATCGAGCGCACGGAATAGTACACATCGTCCGGAAACACCGCCATGACAACACCCTGCGTGTATACGCCCATGCTGCCAGTTTCGAGAACATCGACCGTGTCTTTCAGGTTGTACTTCTCTATGGCTTCCTTAAGGTAGTTGACGAATTGCTTCGCACCGAGCAGAACGCTGTTGGAATCCACGGAGACGAGAACGAGTATGGGTTTCACTTGGCATCACCCCCGGCCTTCAACCGCTCGATGAGCTCCTTCACTTTTTTCGGGGTCAGATCACCGTAGTATTCGTCGTTCACCATGATCACCGGGGCAACACCGCAGAGACCGAGACAACTCGTTTTCTCCAGCGTGAACAGACCATCTTTCGTGGTCTGATCGAAATCGATGCCGAGCGTTTCTTTCAACGTTTCAACGATCTGTCTGCCTCCAGTCACGTGACAGGGCAGGTTGACGCAGACTCTGATGACGTACTTTCCTCTCGGTTTGGTTGAAAACATCGTGTAGAACGTGAGGACCTCGTAAACCTTCGATTCGGGCACGTTCAGTTCCTCAGCCACGAGTTGTGCCGCTTCCACGGGTATGTAATTGCCGAAATAGTTCTGGATCTGGTGTAACGCGTTGATGAGCATGTCTCTCTCTTCGAGCGCCTGATTCTTCACACTGCGCACCAGCTTGACGACAGTTTCGCGGTCGACCACCAGCGATTCCCCCTCTCACGGCGAGACTTTGCTTATGGCTCCAAACCTGCACACTTCTATGCAACTTCCACACCTGATGCACACACTGTTGTCGATCGAATGGACCTTTCTGAGTTCACCGCTGATAGCGTTCACAGGGCACACCCGGGCGCAGGCAGTACAGCCGACACATTTTGAAGCGTCGATAACGTACCTTATGAGTGCCTTGCAGCGTAGAGCAGGACAGCGCTTCTCCTTGACGTGTGCCTCGTACTCGTGGCGGTAGTATCTCAGCGTGCTCAGCACGGGGTTCGGAGCAGTTTGACCGAGGCCGCACAGAGAGGTGTCTTTGATTATGTTTCCGAGCGTCTCGAGTTCCTGGAGGTCTTCCTCGGTTCCCTCACCGGAGGTTATCTTTTCCAAGATCTTCAACATCTGTCTGGTTCCTTCCCTGCACGGAGTGCACTTACCACACGACTCGTCGACGGTGAACTCCAGGAAGAACTTCGCAACGTCCACCATGCAGTCGTCCTCGTCCATGACGATCATTCCACCGGATCCCATTATTGCTCCGAGCTTCTGCAACGATTCGTAGTCCACCGGTGTGTCGAAGTATTCCGAAGGGATACAACCGCCACTGGGACCGCCGGTCTGTACGGCCTTGATCTTCTTACCTGTGGAGGAACCACCACCGATTTCGTACAGCAGTTCCCTCAGCGTGATACCCATGGGTACTTCGACCAGACCGGTGTTGGTGATCTTACCGGCGAGTGCGAACACTTTCGTTCCGGGCGAAGAGGCCGTTCCGATGCTTCTGAACCATTCCGCTCCCTTTATGATGATGGGAGGTATGCACGCCAGCGTCTCGACGTTGTTTATCACCGTGGGACAACCCCAGACACCACTCTGAGCTGGGTAAGGCGGTTTGACCCTGGGCTGACCCCTCTTGCCTTCGATCGACGCGATGAGCGCGGTCTCCTCTCCACACACGAAAGCACCCGCACCTATGCGGATCTCTATGTCGAAGTTGAAATCGGTTCCGAGAATGTTCTTTCCAAGGAAACCGTATTCTCTCGCCTGTGCTATCGCTATCTGGAGTCTCTCTATCGCGAGCGGGTACTCCGCTCGAACGTATATGTAACCCTGCTGGGCACCGATGGCGTAGCCAGCGATCGCCATCGCTTCGAGTACCGTGTGGGGATCACCCTCGAGTATGGATCGATCCATGAAGGCTCCTGGATCTCCTTCGTCAGCGTTGCACACCACGTACTTTCTGTCACCCTTGGCCTTCCGTGTGAGCTCCCACTTCAATCCCGTGGGGAAGCCTGCGCCACCTCTACCCCTCAAGCCACTGCGCTTGATCTCTTCTATCACTTGTTCCGGCGTCATTTCGGTCAGCACCTTCGTCAGGGCGAAGTATCCGTCCCTCGCGATGTACTCCTCTATGTTCGCAGGATCTATGTAACCGACGTTTCGCGTGGCGATCTTCACCTGTCTCGCAAAGAACGGCAGTTTGTCCATCGCTTCTGGCACGGCTTCTCCCGTTGGCATTTTGTACAGATACTCTTGCACGATCCTGCCCTTGAGGAGGTGCTCCTGAACTATCTTTTCTGCCGCCTGGGGTGTCAACTTCTGGTAGAAGACACCCTCAGGATAGATGACCATGAGCGGTCCAAGGCTGCAGGCGCCCATGCAACCAGTTTCGACGATCCTCACCACTTCGTCCAGACCGTACTTTCTTATTTCCCTCTGAAGGGCTTCTTTGACACTGATTTCTCCGGACGAGATGCAAGCGCCTCCAGCGCAGATCAGGATGGTACTCGTGGTCAGTGGCACCTCACATCTCTCCCTTTCTCACCAGCAAGTCGGAGACGATCTGGTTTCCAAGTATGTGTTGTTTGACGATCCTCTTTGCATTTTCCGGTGTCACATGACCGTACACAACGGGTTCCTGACCCTCGAGTCGTACCTCGATCGTGGGTTCCACTTCGCACAATCCCATGCAGCCGGACTGCACGACGGCAATGTCGCTTATGTTGTTCTCGGCGAGCGCCTCAACAATTGCGCGAAGCGTTTCTTTCGCCCCTGCGGCGATCCCACACGTACCCATTGCGACGGTGATCTTTCCCCTTTTGCCCGTATCCCTGAGCTGCAGTTCTTTCAGGGCCTTCTCCTTGATTTTCATGAGATCCTCGATGGATTTGATCTTGCTCATCACTTCACCTCCCGATACTTCGCTATGATCCTCGGCACCATATCAGGCTTCAACCTACCGTAGAAATCCCTCTCGCCGATCAAAACAACGGGAGCCATGCTGCAGGCACCCAGGCATCTGACCGCGTGAACGGAGAACTGTCCGTCTTTCGTGGGTTTCTCGGGTTCTACCCCGAGTTCCTCCAAGAATCGCTCGAAGATCCTGTCGGCTCCCTTCACGTAACACGCCGTTCCAAGGCAGACCTTTATCTGCACCTTTCCCTTCGGCGTCATGGAGAAAAAGTTGTAAAACGTGACAACTCCATAAACTTGCGACACAGGTATGTTCAGTGCGTCCGCGATGTACTGCTGAACCTGTGGAGAAAGGTATCCAAAAATTTCCTGGGCTTTTTGAAGAACGGAGATGAGTTTGTCCGGCGTTGCGTTGATGGATTTCATGTACTCGTCCAGTTCTTTGAACAGTCTTTCACCTGTCGTGCATACGTCCTGCAAACACTTCACCCCCTGTTAAGAAATTCACAAGCTCAAGTTGATTATATCACTGTAGACAGAATTCATTGAGACTCAAAGGCGAGTAGTTTTGAGACGATTCGTATTGCTTCACGGAACGATCTTTGATTCATATAGAAATTTCATAACCCGTATGGCCCTCCGTGAGGCGGATCACGAATGCAATGTATTCATAAGTTGACAGATATTCATAAGTATACTATAATGGTCTGGGGTGTATCCAATGGTGGCGCTGGTCGATATGGATGCCTTCTTTGCTTCGATAGAATGTGCGAGGAATCCATTTCTTAAGGACAAGCCAGTTGCGGTGATAGGGTGGGGGAGAAGGACCGCCATATCTTCCGCGAACTACATTGCGAAACAGTTCGGTGTGAAGACTGGTATGGCCCCACAGATCGCAAGAAAGCTCTGTCCGGAGTTGATCCTTGTCAAGGCTGACTTCGCCGAGTACGAGTCCGTATCTCTCAACATAGAGTCCCTCGTGTGCAAGTATTTTCCTGTCTACATTCGAAGCAGCATAGACGAATTCTACATCGATCTCAACGTTGCTCATCCCATCGAGAGATTGAAGAGACTGAAGCGGGAGATCTTTCAAACGCACCGCATCACCTGTTCCATCGGAGTGGCGCCGAACCCCGCTTTGAGCAAGATCGCCTCTGAGATGTGTAAACCAAACGGATTCATGGTGATAGAGAAAGATCAGGTGTCGTCGTTCCTGCAAGGTTTGCCGGTTTCGCTCGTACCGGGAGTCGGTAAGAAAACGGAGGAACACTTGAAGCGAATGAAAATAGAAACCGTGGGGGATTTGATAGAATTCTGCAAAGATCGTTCTTCACCCGAGAGCATCAGACAGATCGTTTCTTCCCTGCTGAGCGAAAATTTCGACAGGAAAGAATTTTTCAAGAAGAAACCTCCCAAGAGCTTTTCACACATGAAAACCTTCGATTTCGACGTATCGGACAAAAACATCTTGAAACATGTGGCACTCTACCTGCTGTACAGGTCCTATTTGAGGATGATCCGGGAAGGTTACGGCGCGAAGACAGTCTCACTGATCGTCAGATACGCAAAATATGGAACATTTTCCTGCTCCAAAAGTCTCAGCAGCTGGTCGAACGACTTCTTGAGCTTTGTAGAGGTCCTGGAATTCATGCTTTCGCGAGGCATAGAAGAAACCCCCGTGAGAATGCTTGGAGTATCTCTCGGTGACGTCAAATCGATGGGTGCGATCCAGCTTCATCTGTTCAGAGATTGTGAAAAGATCATGAAAGCCATTCAACTCAACGGTGTCGAGATATCATCGAAACTCTTTTTGAAAAAGGTGAGCAGTTGAAACCGCCCCAAAATGTGGTACAAAGAAGTTAGCATCGAACACGGAGGTGTGACCATGGTCATCAAACCTGACAGTATGAGGAAAGAACTCGTTTCTAACATGAGGGGTGGTAAGGGCCAGGTGGAGATAACGCACCTCGTTGATCGGAACCTGTTAGCCAACGAAGCCGGACTGTTCGCGAAACTCACGCTCAAACCTGGCACATCAATAGGACCGCACAGGCACGAGAACGAATTCGAAGTGTTCTTTGTCCTGTCCGGCAGGGGTATCTTCTACGACAACGATAATCCTGTGGAAGTGCAGGCAGGGGACGTGTGCCTGACGATGTCCGGAGAAACACACTCGATCGAGAACAATTCCAGCGAAGATCTCGTGCTCCTGGCGGTCATAATACTCTTACCGGTTTGATCTTTCGCTCGTTTATCTTTGTAGGAATTCCCGTTCAACTACGCTGGGCTGATATCTTGATGGATCTTCTTGCTGCGATACTCCAGCGCCCGTTGTAATCGCTCAACGGTTCGTTTTTTGCCCAGGATCGACAGCGTCTCGAACAGGCCGGGAGTGACCAGTCGACCAGTCACGGCACCCCGGATCGTCTGGAAGACCTTGTTCTTCGACGCGATGCCGAGCTCTGCTAAACTGCGGCAGGCCTTTTCCGTTCCGGCTACAGTCCAATCCTCAAGCTGGCTGAACGTCTCGAGCGACTTTTTCAGCACACTTTCAGCGTACGGGCTCAGCAGGTACTCTGTGACGAACTGTTCTTCAAACTCGTAATCTTCGAAGAAGAACGGATAGGCAAAGTCGTAGAGCTGCCCGAGGGTGTTGACCTTCTCGCGGCAGGCCTGCACCACTTTGAGTGCGTAATCTCTCTCCACCTGTGGAGCTCTTCTGCCGGTGAAGCGGATCCATTCTTCAAATTCGTTGAGCAGTTCCTCGACGCTCATCATCCTCATGTGCTTCCCGTTCACCCACTCGAGCTTTGCAGGATCAAAAACGACACCTTTGTTCGATATCGTGGACGGATCGAACTGCTTTATCCTCGCTCTGACGTCGAATATCTCTTCCTCTCCGACGCTCCAGCCAAGCAGCGCCAGATAGTTCATCAGTCCTCTGCTGAGAATCCCTATGCTTCTGAAATGCTCAACACTCGTGGCGCCGTGGCGTTTGCTCAGTGGCGTTCTGTCGAATCCGAGTATCAGCGGTATGTGCATGAATTGCGGGATCTCCCAATCGAGGGCTTTATAGATCATGATCTGTTTGGGTGTGTTGGAAACGTGGTCTTCGCCACGGAACACGTGTGTGATGCGCATCAGATGATCGTCTATCACGACGGCGTAGTTGTACGTCGGAAAACCGTCAGATTTGATCATCACGAAATCTTCGATCGTAGAGTTGTCGAACTCGAGCTCACCCTTGAGCAGATCGTAGAACTTCGTCTTTCCTTCCAGTACCTTGAAACTGATCGTCACGTCGTGGCCTTCATCTACGTACTGTTTTGGATACTCGAAGGTCCTGAAAAGTTCTTTCTTTCTGTCCACCTTGTCGTAAACAGTGTAGTACGCACGCCCCATTTCAATGAGTTTCTTCGCGTATTCCGCATATATACCCGCCCTGGTTCTCTCACTCTGCCTGTACGGACCGTACGGTCCGCCCACGTCTGGACCTTCGTCCCAGTCTATACCGCACCATCTCAACGCTTCCATGATCGCCTGCTCGTACTCTCTGGTGGACCGCTGCAGGTCGGTGTCTTCTATCCTGAGTATGAACTTTCCGTCCATCTTCCGTGCGTACAGCCAGTTGAAGAGTGCTGTACGTGCACCACCAACGTGCAGATAACCCGTTGGACTCGGTGCGAATCTCAATCTCACTTCGCTCACACTTCTACCTCCTCATCTTCCTGAGTATCTGAAGTATCTGCTCAACGCTCCTCGCTTTCAAGACTTCCACAATCTTTCGGTTGTCGAGATATCTGCCTTCTATGAGCAACTCGGCGAAGCGGTCCGTCCAGCCGCCGGTACCTTCGAAGAGAACGACTGGCTTGGCTTTGGCGTAAGCGATGAGAACCTCTATGGCGGTTCCGATCTCTCCTCCTATAGAAATCACCACGTCGCTCGTCTGCACCAGGACCAGAGACCTCGTGACGTTGTCGAACGGGGTTTTGATCCTGACCGTCAGGTATGGGTTGCCTTCTTCTCCCACGGGAAGAACACCTATGATGTTGCCTCCAACTTTTCTCGCACCCTTCGAGACCAGTTCCATCACACCGTCTCGTCCACCACACACGATCGTGTAGCCTTCCCGAGCGAGGGCCTCTCCCAAATTCAGGCACAACTGCGCTATTTCACTGATCGGTGGTTGGTCTATAGGTCCAGAATATCCAACAACTCCAACGTTCATGCACCAAGGTAGACCTCCTTGACTAAAGGATCGTTCAGCACTTTTTCTGGTTCACCTTCCGCTATGATTCTGCCTTTGTGCATTATGTAGAGCCTATCGACCACGGGTACGAGTGCATCCACACTGTGATCGGTCACGATTATACCTATGTTTCGGGCGCTCAAAGAACGAATCATCTGCTGTATGTCCTTCACAGTTTTTGGATCTATTCCAACGAAAGGTTCGTCGAGTAGCAAGAAGAGAGGCTTCAGAGCCATCATCCTGGCCAGCTCCAGTCTCCTCTTTTCTCCTCCTGAAAGGTCCGAAGCGTACTGGTTTCTCAGTTCCCAGATGCCGAATTCGCGCATGAGTTCTTCGACCATCTTCTCACGAACAGCTCTCTCTTTCACTCTGAATCGGAGTACAAAGTCGATGTTTTCCCACACCTTTATGCCGGTGAAGACGGAGGTTTCCTGCTGCAAGTACGTTATACCAAGCCTCGCACGCCTGCTTACAGGCAAATTGGTGATGTTTCTATCACCAAGGTAAACTTCACCCTTCGTGGGCGTCACCAGACCGAGGATCATGTTGAACAGCGTCGTCTTCCCTGCACCGTTTGGACCAAGCAGTCCGACGACCTCGCCTTGACGCACCCTCACGTCTACGTTGTCCACGACTGTCTTTCTTCCGAATTTCTTGACTAAACCGCGGCCTACAATTTCCATCACTGACTCTTGAGGTACTTAACAAGCTGTTCGGTCACATCGTACGCATCGTCCGCGTACAACAAAGCCTCTTTCTTTATCACAAAATCGTAGCCCATCGTCTTCGCAAAGGATTCTATCTTTGTTGCAAGTTCGTCCAGAACTGCCTGCATTTTTGGCTGATATTCGCTCTGTAACAGCTGTTCGTACTGTTGCTTTCTGGCGAGTATTTCTGCTTGCTTCTTTTCGATTTCGCTCTGCGGGGCTCCAGCTTTCTGGAGTTTATCGAGTTCGGCCATCATTTCGTTGAGTTTCTGCTGGTAGAACTGTGCGTCCTGAGCGTACTTCTGGTTCAGTTCAATCCACTTTGGGTATTCCTGTACCACCCTGTTCACATCCGCGAAGACGATTCTCGGACTTCCTGAGCTCGATCCGTAGAGAAAGATGAGAACAACTGCCAGCAACAATCCTACAACGAGCACGCGCTTCACACCTTGCACCTCCTAAAAGGTTATGAGATCTCTGATCTTTTCCAGTGTCTTCGGGCCTATGCCCGGAACGTTCAGCAGATCTTCAGGTTTCGAGAATCGCACCTTTTCCCTCATTTTGATTATCTCTGCTGCCTTCACCTCGCCTATACCTGGCAGGTTCATCAGTTCTTCCAAGCTCGCCGTGTTCACGTTGATCTTGTTCTGAGTGTCGCCGTTCCCTGCACCCGAAAGATTCACATAAGCTGCCAACCTCTCTACGGTCTTCTTCCCAATGCCAGGCACCCGTTCGAGATCGTTCAGATTCTTGAATGGCCCGTTTCTGGTTCTATACTCTACGATCGCCTTTGCCTTGACTTCACCTATACCCGGAAGCATTTTCAGATCGTCGACGCTCGCAACGTTCACGTCGATGGGAAATTCAACGTTTCTGCGAGTTTCAACAGGAATCTGTTCGTTCTTCTTCGTTCTCAGTTCGACCACAGCTCCACTCAGGAGCAGCACGCCCACGAACAACAGCAAGAGTATCCTTTTCTCAGAAGTGGAGAACTTCAAGGAGAGATCCTCCCGGTGAAACCTGGTTTACTCGCGCCAGATATTCTCATGACCTCGTTCCAGTTCAAGTTCTTATTGAATTCTTCAGCCAGCTCGAGCGTTGGAAAAGCACCCACGACGAGTGTGAACCAGTCTCTGCCGTCTCTTGTAAACTTCATCAGATACGAAGGATAGCCAGCACTCCTGAGTGCGAACATCCTTTCCAGCGCGGATTCCTTGCTCGTGCTGGAAAGGACGTACACGCCATAAAGCGATTTCTGCTCAGGCCTGTTCTGTAACCTGTGACCTCCCACGAAAGCGACGATGCACGTGTCCCTCGAAACTTGCGTGATCAAAAAGGGCTTTTTTGCCGTCCTGATCACGCCAACAGCCTCGTTAGGTTCCAGCGCGTAACAGGAGACCTCAACACCTCTTTCCACCATCTCCGTGGCTTCCAATATCAACTTCCTGTAGTCGTAAGTCTCGACTGTGTAAACTCCGGGCAACTCTAAGGGAGCAGCTGGTTGTTCCATCGCTGGCTTCTCGATCTGTGGCACCTCGACCCTGGCCGGGGGAATCTCCACGATCTCGACCCTCACGTTCTCCCGACTCTTCATCAACAGAAACGTTGCAAGGCTGAACCCCGCGAACCCCACGCTGAAGATAATTATTAAAATTGCTAACACACGTGCCTGCGTATCGGTCAATCTTATCTCCCTACGCGGCATTATCACACTCCTTTCATCGCGTACTGAATCAACAGTTCAACGGCGTTCTCCACGTCGGAAAGGCACACGGTCTCGCTGGGACTGTGAACGTACCTAGTCGGGATCGAAACGGTGGCCGACGGGATGCCTGCCCTCGTCCTCTGCAGTGCGGCCGCGTTCGTGCCTCCGAAGGTGAGAACCTCCATCTGGTAAGGAATGTGGTTGGCCTCGGCGAGTTCGACGAGCTTCTCTACTATCTGTCTGTTGCTCACGGACGCTTTATCTTTGACCTTTATCGCAGGACCCTTTCCAAGCACCATGGAGTGTCTCTTGAAAGCTTTCGGATAATCCGCAGAATCGGTCACATCAACCGCCACACACACGTCTGGTGCAAACGTATAGGCTGCTACGGACGCGCCAACGAGGCCAACTTCTTCCTGAACCGAGAAAGAGCCTATGATCGTGTTTGGACACGAACTGAGTCTCTTGAACAGTTCCACAACGATCGCGCAACCTATCCTGTCGTCCATCGCTTTGCTCACCAGGTAATCTCCCATCTGGTAGAAATAACTGTCGTAGACACCAAAGGAACCGATGGGAACTTTGCTTTTCGCTTCTTCGTAACTCTTCGCACCTATGTCCACAAACATGTTATCGAGAGTCAGATTCGTCCAGTTCTTCTTTCTCTCCTCTTCTGTCTCACCTTCCACGTAGACGATCCCTACGGCATTTGGAAATCTGACCCGGTGACCAACGAAGGTGTGTGGCACGACACCCCCAACGGCGTCGACCCTGAGAAAACCTTTATCGGTGATGTTCGTGACCACCAGCCCTATCTCGTCGACGTGAGCGTCGAACAGTATCTTTTTTCCACTGCTGCCCTGTTTCCAAACCAGGAGATTTCCAACAGCGTCGAACTTGTAACCATCTATGTGGTCAGCCAGTTCTTCGAGGATGAGTTTTTGAACCTCAGATTCTCTGCCGCTCGGACCGTACGCCTGTGTCAATTTCTTGATGAGCTCTATCATTTTGCGAATACCTCCCCTTCTTCCAGGATTTTCTCTATCAACAGAACCGTGTTCGCATAATCCTCGAGATCGATCATGCAAACGGGGCTGTGTATGTAACGCGTTGGAACGGAGATCACACCCGATGCCGTTCCGGGACCAGTTCTCGCGAGCCTGCCCGCGTCGGTCGAACCCGGAATTCTTCTTCTGAACTGGTGGGGTATGCCATGTTTCTCAGCAACCGACAGGATGGCCTGGAACACCTTCTGGTTGACCACGTAACCGCTGTGCATGAACGTCACCGCGGGTCCTTCTCCCAGGTGGGTTGACCAGCGGTCTTTCTCCAGTCCTGGATCGTCTCCCGCGATCGTTCCCTCGATGACGATGGCCACGTCGGGTTTGACCTGCTCCACCACGACGGCACTGCCGCGGAGGCCGACCTCTTCCTGTACCACGAACGCAAAGTAAACATCGTTTTCATAACGCTGCCGTTTGTCTATAACGTCCATGAGCACCGAACAACCCACGCGATCATCGAACGCCTTGCCGCTGGCCCTTCGTCCGTTCTGCCTGTACTCAGTCACGAAGTTCACGTAATCTCCAATGCTGACCATCTTCTGCGCTTCTTCTTTATTTCTGGCACCTATGTAGATCCTTAACTCTTCGTACCGGATCGGTTTCAGCAGCTGGTCCTTCTCCTGAAGGTGAATCGGCTTGAAACCGATCACTCCCATGATCGAGTCCTTGATCTTAACCTGTTTGCCGACGACCACCTGGGTTTCGACGGCCCCGACAGGAGCAAAGAGGAGCGTTCCGTCTTCGTCGATGTTCGTCACCATGAACCCAACTTCGTCCATGTGAGCGGCGAACAGAATCTTGCGGTTACCTTTGGTTCCCTTTCTGAAAGCGATCAGATTTCCGAGCCTGTCCTCCCACACTTCGTCGACTCTGTCCTGAATCGTTCGTTTTATGAAATCACGGACCCTACCTTCATCACCGGAGGCACCGTTGATCAGTGACAGTTCCTTCAAATACACAGTGACACCTCCTCACTCGGCTGCGATCAATGCCAGAAGCCTTGCAGTTTCTTCGACATCCTTAGGATCGACTGTTTCAACGGGCGTGTGCATGTACATGAGCGGAATGGAGATGAGCAACGTTTTGACCCCAACGCTGGTGATCTGAACCTGATCGGTGTCTGTACCGGAGCGACCGGGAATCGGTTCGGTCTGTATCTTCACACCATGCTTCTGAGCGATTTCAGTCGCTCGTTTGTAGAATCCATAGTCCACAGGGATACCGACCCCTATGGCCGGCCCTTCGCCGAGCTTTATCACAGGATACACAGAATGCTTCACGTTCGCGTGCGTCACATCCACAACTATCGCTTCATCGAGTCTTAGTTCGTAAGCGATCGAGGCTGCGCCGGGACCCGCTATTTCTTCCTGACTCGAAAAGACGAAATATACATCGCTATCGTGCTTCATCCTTTGAAGAAACTCCGCTGCGAGCAACAAAGATGCACAACCTGCCCTGTTATCGAGAGCTTTTCCAGAAACCTTGCCGTTCACCTCGATCGCTTTGACATCGAAAACGCACACGTCTCCGACACGAACCTCGCTCGCGGCTTCATCGAAGGAAACGTCGACGAAGATTCTGTCGTAATCGGGGAAACGCGATCTGTGCTCTTCCTTCTGCAGATGCGGTGGTAACGTGCCCACGATACCGCTCACGATCTTTCTTTTGGAGTAGATCTTCACTCTCTGAGCTAAGAGAGCCTTGGGATCTACTCCGCCAACGGTTTCAAGACGCAAGAAGCCATCTTCCTCGATTTTCGTTACGACGAAACCTATCTCGTCAGCGTGGGCGAAAATGCCGATCTTCTTTTTGCCCGAACCCTTCTTCTCACCCACGAGTGTCCCTAAACCACTCCTCCAGGTTCTATCGCAGAATTTCTGCAGTATGGGTTCTATCACATCGAGCACGAGTGTTTCGAAACCCGACGGTCCATCAACGTTCGACAGCTGCACGAGTAATTCTTTCGTGTTCAACAGGCACCACTCCCTCGTCTCAGAACTTTATATCCTTAGCTTTCTCCACAACGATCTTACCATTTTTCACGTGCACAACGACTGGCTCTTCGTAACTGGAAACTTCCCTCAGTGTGTAACCGGCGATCTGAAGCAAGGTCGGTTGCATGCTCAAAGCGGCAATGACTGCACCCTCACCCTCGTTCAAGCCTGCGCGGAGAGTTCCCTTGACGTTCCCAAAGACGACGATGGACCCACCCGCGAGCAGTTCGGCACCCGCGTGCACGTTACCTATCACCACGATGTCGCCCGAATGGACAACCGCCTGACCTGATCTCACGTGTTTCTTCACGACTTTTGTTCCAGATTTGGTCTCTCTTTCTTCGAGCAACTTCATTCTGCTCAAGGAACTGAGATCGTTCTGGAAGGAGTCTCCTATCAATATCTGGGCGACGTCTATACCGTGCTGTCTCAAAAGTGAGACGATCCTCGGGATGTCGTGCGAGTGCATTTCGTGCTTTTCTATCATGAGCATGATCTTATCGCCCGCCGCGAAGAACCCTCTCATCTGTGAGAGCTTCGAGACGATCTGATCGAGAATCACCTGGATGCTTTCGTAGTGCTTTATCACGAGAATGAGTCCATCCTTTGTCATCTTGAAGTCCACCAGGTCCATCGTCACACCTCCAAGAACTATCCTGAGAATCATTCTATCACTCCGACTCATCTTCTATTCTGAATCGATCGGCGTCGTCCTCTCACTCGTTCTTTGTGTTTTATAATAGTTCGGGTGTGAGCATGTTCAGATTCAGGCTGGCGAGACTCCTTTCCATGAAAATCGCACAGGAAGAGCAACTCAAAATTCAGCTCAGTGCTTTGAGAAGTGAACTGCGACGGGTGGAAGACGAGGCTAAGAAATACGAAGAGCAGTTGAAAGAACTCGGTTTGAGAATACATCTAACATCCTCACGTGGGATAACAGGCTTCGAACTCTCACAACTGCTTGTCTACAGAGATTCAATTCAGGTTCAGCTCCGATCGTTGAACGAACGGCTCGCCCAACTCAGGGAGCACGAGAACGCACTGAGAGATCAGTATCTGGAAGCAAGGAAAGAGAGAAGGATACTGCAGAACCTGAGAGAAAGAAGGTTCAGAACGTATGTCTTCGAACAGGATAGAGCACACAGGCTCTATCTCGATGAACTGGCTGTTAGAAAGTACGCATCTTCCAGACAGGATTGATCCTTCATCCCTGCCCATAGCGACGCTCGCTTACGTTGGTGATGCGGTTCAATCGTTCTTCGCCAAGATCAAATTCTTGAGCGATTTGAACGTGACACAGATCCATAAGAAAGTTGCCAGGTCGGTTTCAAGAGAAGCACAGGCCAGATGCCTCGAACAGATCCTTTCACAGCTCGACGAAAGGGAGCTCAGCGTGGTGAAACGTGCCCTGAACAGCAAGTGCGCGAAAAGGTACGGCAACGACGCGGATTATCGCAAAAGCACGGCACTCGAAGCGCTCATAGGTTATCTGTATCTGATCGGTGACAGACAGAAACTGATGGAAATTCTGTCGGCGAGTTTGAGAGAGTAGTGAGCGATGTTCGTCTACGGCAAAAGTGTTCTGGAAGAGGTTCTCAGGACGCGCTATCCTGTGAAGATGATCTACCTGAGAGAAGACAGAAAGAACAGGCCTTCCGAATTGATCGAAAGGCTGAAGAAGGCCAATTATCCTTTCACCTTCGTCTCTGAGAAAAGACTCGCCCAGCTGTGTGGCGAAGAAAAGAACCAGGGCATCGTCATCGATCTGGAATTCAACTACGGCAACGAATCTGACATAGAAGGAGAGCTGGTGGTGATCTTAGACCACATAACGGATCCACACAACATGGGTGCAATCTGCCGGACCGCTGTGGCTGCAGGAGCGAGTGCGATAGTGGTGCCCAAGGATCGTTCTGTGAAGGTCACTCCCGCCGTGGTGAAGGTATCGGCCGGCACGGTGTTGAGGATTCCAGTGGTCGTGGTCACAAACATCGTCAGAACGATGGAGCAATTGAAAGAAAGAGGTTACTGGATCTACGGCGCAGACATGGAAGGAAAGAGTGTGTACGATGAGGAATTCGAGCCGCCCGTCGCTGTCGTCTTCGGTAATGAAGGAGAAGGTCTGAGCAGACTCGTTAGGGAGAACTGCGACGGATTGATCGCCGTGCCGATGTACTCCGACATCGATTCGCTGAACGTGTCTGTCAGCGCCGGGATCATTCTGTTCGAAATCGCGAGGAAGATCAGGAGGGCAGTAAGATGAACACGCTGACGTACAGAGACGTAGAGAAGGCCTACGAGAGGATCAATGGGTACGTTCATAGAACGTCGATCCTCACATCGAAAACGCTCGATGAAGTCTCGGGGCATCAAGTCTTCATGAAAGCGGAGAACTTTCAAAAGAGTGGATCGTTCAAAATCCGTGGTGCCATGAATTTTCTTTTGTCGTTGAGCGAGCAGGAGCGCGCGAAAGGTGTGGTCACGGGTTCTTCGGGGAATCATGGTCAGGCGCTCGCCCTCGCTGGTAAGATGCTGGGAGTGGATGTCAAAGTTGTGGTTCCGCAGGATGCGTCCGCTGCAAAGGTAGCCGCGATACAGGGTTACGGTGCCAAGCTCGAGAGGTTCGGAACTTCTTCGACGGAGAGGCTGAGCCGCGCACGGGAAATCTCGAGACAGGAAGGTCGAATCTTCGTGCCACCGTTCGATCACCACTGGATCATGGCTGGTCAGGGTACGGTGGGACTGGAGATCTTAGAAGAGCTCAACGAAATCGATGCGATTCTTGTTCCATGCGGTGGGTGTGGATTGATAGCCGGCATCGCGACGTACGTGAAGGAAAAGCGACCGAACGTGAAGATCTACGGCGTAGAACCCGAACAGAGTAACAGCACTTATTTGTCTCTGAAGGCTGGGCGCAGGGTCGAACTTCACAACATCCAGACGATCGCCGATGGTCTGAGGACCGCGAGCCCTGGTGAACTGACGTTTCCAATCGTACAGAAGTACGTTGATGACGTTCTTCTCGTTTCAGAAAAAGAGATCGCTCAGGCTGTAATTTTCCTGCTCGAACGGTGCAAGATCCTCGTCGAACCTTCAGGCGCGGTCACCGTCGCCGCGGTTATGTTCGGAAAGGTTCCGGCCGACAACAGAAAAGTCGTGACGATCTTGTCGGGAGGAAACGTCGACAAACAAAGGCTCGTTGAGATCTTCAAAATGGTCGAAGCGTGACTCACTTGGTGTGCCTGTGCGCCACTTTCGTGGCCGCGAAGGCCCAGGGTTTCAAGCGGTAGCTGTATCCCATACCCTTCACGTAGCCGACTATGGATGGTATGATCTGCTTGCTCAGACCATCATAACCTGCGTCGATGTGTATTTCGGCGCTGTCAAGATTCAAGTTCTGCTTCAGGAAATTGGCCATCTCTATACTCAGGTGTGCCTCCTCGAAGAGCCTCGAGTATATATCGTAGTAGCGTCTCTCACGCTTGGTGGTGTAGAAATAAATCGCGCCAACACCAGGTTTGTATACTATGAAAACCGTTGCAAAAGTAACGATGCCGTCCCTCTCATCGCTGTCGGAGCCTATGAAGAGTCTGAACGAACCGTTGTTCAGAAACCTTTCGACGTGGTACTTCACCTGATCGATGTTCAGTTCCCCATGGGTTGGGCTTCTGAGTAAGAACCTATCACCTCCGGAAAATCATCAACGGTACGAGCAACTCTTCCTGAGTCAAACTTCCATGTTTCGACTTCAAACTCTCTTCTTTTCCCGTGTATTTGAAATAGAAGGAGTAATTCTCTCTCGCTATCAGGACAACGTCGCCGATTCTTTCAACGCTCGCCCCAGGTACCACTACCGCTTCACCGAAGAGCTTCTCGTTCAGCGCTTGCTCTTTGGTCAGAACCAGCGCTCTGTCTCTGTATTTTTCATTCAAATATTGTACCACCGCATCCGGCTGGTTTGTGTAAATGTGCATCATTCTCATCTCGCCTCCGGGTGGGACCGAGAAGAAAGTCGAAACCTCATCTTTCCAGGACCACCAGGTTTCTTTCTCCCACGGTGTGAAGATCTGACCGTGATCACCCAGTACGATGAGCAGGGTGTTGTGCGGCAGTACGGGTAGAATTTCTCTCATCAGCATCTTCAACAGCCAGTACAGCTCGCTCTCGAATGCGTCTGAATCCACACCCAGCTTGTGACCGATCGAATCGAGCAGACCCCAGTAGACGAAACCGAAAAACGGGCCATTTTCCTGCAGGATTTCGCGGAACTTGGAGAACATGTCTCCAAAACTCTGGTAAGATCTGACCGAGGCACCCACGTTCACGAGATTCGAAAGGCCTGAACCCCTGATCGTTTTCGAAGTGAGAACGAAACTCTTCACACCTACTTCGAGGAGCCTCTCGAAGATCGTCTTTTCGAACATCAATTCCCTGTTGCTCAACGTCGACGTAACCTTGCCCACGATGGGAGAAGAAAGCTCTATCATGTTCAGAAGCGTTCCGAGCTGTCGTATGTAGAGGATGTAGCCAAGAACGCCGTGCTCAACAGGAGTTGCACCCGTCAACAACGAAGTTATGGCTGCGGAAGTGGTGGTCGGGAACACAGACGTCGCTTCTATCACAACGTACTCGTGGAAAACGCGCTCTCTGTTCATGAGCCTTTCAAGGCTCGACATGCCGAGGGCGTCTATGAGAAAGAAGACGATTTTCTCAATTCCTTCCGAAATGCCAGAGATGAAATGTTCGAGTGGGTAAGGGTCATGGATCGGCTGGGCGTTGAAATGCTTCAACACGAAGTTGGCCAGGTTCACCAGAGAAAATCGTTCATAATGCGGTTTGAACAATCCATCGTCAATTTTCTCGAGCAGCATCCCGCTCACAATCCTCCCTGTGAAACTCAGGTTCGCTCCCACGTGGCGTCGATCTTCCAGATGCTATTGTACAATCGACTCGAAGAAACAAACGCACTCTGTCTTCATCGAAAAAACGTCATCAAATGTCTATCCTGGCAAGGTGTGGTTCTGTAGCGAGCGTTCTCTGACACGCACTGGCTGTCACGTTCAGCATCACGGAGTGAGAGCGTGAACACGATTCGAAACTGGCATGGTAGAATATTTCAAGACGCTGAAAGTCAAATGGAAGGTTTGAGTGTGTGAATTGGCAGAACAACATTTGAGGGAGGTTTCGTCATGCAGAAGTACAGATGTATCATCTGCGGTTATGTTTACGATCCTGCGGAGGGTGATCCTGACAGCGATATCGCACCGGGGACGCCGTTCGAAGATGTTCCTGAAGATTGGGTATGCCCTGTCTGTGGAGCTCCAAAGGAAGACTTTGAACCCATCGAAGAGTGAACCCCGCAAGGGGGTTCACTCTTTCTTCATCTTCGGCTTGACAAGGAGCGCAGAAACTGCGAGTATCTTGGAAAGATCTCCCGGAACGAACGGGAACAGAGACATCGTGAGCAGTTTCCAGACGTCCGGACTCGAACCCTTGCTGTAGAACCACAGTGCCAGCTGGGCCAATCCCAGACCGTGTATGATCAAGAAGTTCGCCAACAACAATGCTACAAGTTTTCCTGAGTAAGTCTTTGATCTGTGCTTTGCGAGGAACATCGACGCGATGATGAATCCTATCAAATAGCCACCTGTTGGTCCCAGCAGAACACTCATACCCGCTCTCCAACCGCTGAACCAAGGAAGGCCAGCGACACCCAAAAGCAGGTACATCACTTGACTGAGCACAGCCCAGGGACCAATGAGGAACGGCGCGATGAGCACGACGAAAGTTTGCGCAGTGATTGGAACTGGTGTGAAAAAGAGAGGTATTCTGATCTGTGCCGCCAGGCCCGTCAGAACAGAAAAGCTGAGCGCGACCAGCACCTTTACGAGTACACCTTTCTGTTGCAGAACTTTCTCGAACACTCCACCACCTCCTACGAACAATCATAAGAGTGGGAATGGGTAGATCGTTTGAAATCGAGGTTACGCGTTGTTCGAAATGGCGGTTGCTTAAGGTTCACGTGGCGGTGTAGTTCAAATTGTCGTAACACGTTTTCAAAATCTGTCGCGTTCACAACTCCTCGGTGCGATGGTAAAATGAAAACAGGAAAGTGAATACTCCCTTCCACAGGGGAAGGCCCTTGTATAACCCCGGGAATATGGCTCGGGGGTCTCTACCGGACAGCCGTAAACTGTCCTGGCTACAAGGGCTCATTTCTTTTTCCGGTAGAGACCAAGCCTACCGGATTTTTGTTTTTTGGAGGTAGTCAAAGATCATCCACAGAGATGCGAGAAATTCATCTTTTGAGAACCTTTGAAACTTCAAAAAGAGGAGTGAAGTGCGTGGAAAAACTTGATTTGATCTACGAAGGCAAGGCGAAGCGCGTTTACAAGACCACGGACGAAGATTTACTCATCATCGAGTTCAAAGACACGGCCACCGCGTTCGACGGACAGAAAAAAGGAGTCATTCCGGGTAAAGGTATCGTGAACAACAAGGTGTCTGCCGCCTTCTTCGAGTTGCTCGAGAAACAAGGAATCAGAACCCACTTCGTTCGAATCCTCAACGACAGAGAAATGCTCGTCAAACGCGTCAGCATAATTCCCCTCGAAGTAATCGTCAGGAACGTTGCTGCGGGTAGTTTGTGTAAACGACTCAACTTTCAGGAAGGTACCTTGCTCAAACTTCCCATCGTCGAACTCTGTTACAAGAACGACGAACTTCACGATCCCATGATCAACCATTACCACGCACTGGCGCTGGGGCTGGCAACGAAGGATGAACTTTCCTTCATCGAGGAAACCGCTCTGAAGATCAACGAAATTCTCAAATCCTTTCTGGCTGAGAAGAGTCTCATCCTGGTTGACTTCAAGCTCGAATTCGGAAGAAGAGACGGAGAAATTCTACTCGCCGATGAGATTTCCCCGGACACGTGTCGCTTCTGGGATGCGAGCACACTGGAAAAGCTCGACAAAGACAGGTTCAGACGCGACCTCGGTAAGGTTGAAGAGGCTTACTGGGAAGTCTACAGGCGCGTTTGCGGGTGAGAAAGATGTACAGGGTGAGAGTGCAGATACTTCCAAAAGAAGGCGTGTTCGATCCACAGGGTTACACGGTGAGGGGTGCGCTGGAAAAACTCGGTTTCGACGGCGTGAAAGAAGTACGACTCGGGAAGCTCATCGAGATCCTGATGGAAGCGGAGGATGAGAGCCACGTGAGAAGCTTGGTCAGTGCGATGTGTGACAGGTTACTGGCGAATCCCATCGTTGAGACTTATCAGCTGCTCGATGTGGAGGAAGTTCCATGAGGTGTGCGGTTGTGGTTTTTCCTGGTTCGAACTGCGATCGTGACGCGTACCATGTTCTGAAGAATGTCTTCTGCCTCGATTCCCATTACGTTTTTCACGAAGAATCTTTTTCCCCGGACGAATTCGACTTGATAGTCCTTCCAGGGGGTTTCTCCTTCGGAGATTACTTGAGAGCCGGTGCGATCGCGCGTTTTTCACCCGTCATGGAGAGCGTTCGACGTGCAGCGGAACTTGGAAAGTTCGTCCTTGGTATATGCAACGGCTTTCAGATACTCACCGAGAGCGGTCTTTTACCCGGAGCCCTGCTCAGGAACAGGAATTTGAAGTTCATCTGCAGGGACGTCTACGTGAGGGTCACCAACAACCGTACAGCCTTCACGTGCTCACTTCAACTCGGTGAAGTGCTGCGCCTACCCATCGCGCACGGTGAAGGTCGCTATTTCGTTCCATGGGATCAACTGAAAGTTGAACAGATCGTTTTCCAGTACTGTGACGAACACGGCAACGTGACCGATGAGGCCAATCCGAACGGATCGATACTGAACGTTGCCGGAATAATCAACGAACGTGGGAACGTCCTCGGCATGATGCCTCACCCTGAGAGATGCTGTGAGGAGATCCTTGGAAACACGGACGGAAGAAAGATCTTCGAATCGCTGATTGCTTATTTTTCTTGGAGGAAAGAGCATGTTGCGGATTGAAAACACCGGTTTGACTCAACGAGAGTACTGGTCCATTTTAGAAAGACTGTCGCGCGAACCCAACGATGTGGAGCTGGCCATGATATCCGTGATGTGGTCAGAACACTGCAGCTATAAACACTCCAAAAACTCCCTGCGCCGACTACCGACCAGCGGGCCGAGGGTGATCCAGGGGCCAGGAGAAAACGCGGGTGTTGTGGACATAGGTGATGGACTGGCCGTCGTCTTCAAGATGGAAAGCCACAACCATCCATCGGCGATCGAACCGTTCCACGGGGCCGCGACCGGCGTTGGTGGCATCGTGAGAGACGTACTCGCCATGGGCGCTCGCCCCATCGCTTTGCTCGACTCACTGAGATTTGGCGATGCGAGCAAACCTCGGGTGAAGTACCTTTTCAACGGTGTTGTTTCCGGCATCTCGTTTTACGGCAACTGTATAGGTGTGCCAACTGTCGGAGGAGAAGTCTATTTTCATCCCTGTTACGAACAGAATCCCCTCGTGAATGTGATGTGCGTTGGCCTGGCAGAGCGAAGACATCTGAAGTTTTCGAAGTCCGTCAGACCTGGTGCGTCCGTCTTACTGGCCGGTTCGCTCACCGGCCGCGATGGCATAGGTGGTGCGAGTTTCGCATCGGAAACGATATCGAAGGACAGTGAAAACAAAAGACCATGCGTCCAGATAGCCGATCCTTTCATGGAAAAACTGCTGATAGAAGCTTGCGTTGAAGCTGCAAAACTCGATGCCGTGCTGGCGATACAGGATCTCGGGGCGGCCGGTCTGACTTCTGCCTGTTCGGAGATCGCATCGAAGTCAGGCAACGGAATCTTCATAGACCTTTCCCGCGTACCGGTGAGAGAGAAGGGAATGTCTGCGGCCGAGATACTGCTTTCTGAGTCTCAGGAAAGAATGCTTCTGATTGTCGAGAAAGGGAAAGAAGACGGTGTCGAAAAGATCTTCAAAAAGTGGGGCTTGAGGATTTCTAAGATTGGCGAAATAACTGACGATGGTTGGTTCACGGCTGTCCACGATGGGGTTGTCGTCGCCAGAATACCAGCGAAGCTACTCACAGAAGTACCCACGATCCCACTCGAACCTGCCACAAACAGACGAGTCTACCGAACCCAGTTCGATCTGTTAGTGCCAAGCGATGTTGAACGAGTGTTTCTCGAATTGCTCGCGAGTCCAAACATCTGCAGCAAACGTTGCGTATTCGAGCAGTACGATCACATGGTTGGGACGGACACCGTGATGAGGCCCGGACACGATGCGGCCGTGTTGAGAATAAAAGACAGCAGCAAGGCCATCGCCGTGACCACGGACTGCAACCCGTTTTACTGTTTCGCAGATCCCCATGTCGGTGCCGAAATCGCTGTGTGTGAGGCCGCAAGAAACTTGATCGTTACAGGCGCCGAACCTCTGGGTCTGACGGACTGCCTCAACTTCGGTGATCCTGAAAAACCAGAGGTTGCATACCAGTTCGAAGCCGCCATCGAAGGCATACGTGACGCCTCGCTGTCGTTGAACATACCCGTGGTGAGTGGGAATGTGAGTTTTTACAACGAAACCGAAAACAGCAGGGTTCACCCCACACCCGTGATCGGAATGGTGGGACTCATCGAGGACGTGTCGAAGGTATGTTCGGCGAGTTTCAAAAAACCGGGTGATGTCATCGTGCTGCTTGGACCGATCGAAGCGGGCATTCACCTGTGCGAGTACACCAGAACGATCCACAAACTCGAGGACCTTCCCGCACCGACGATCGATCTGGATCTTGAAAAAAGAGTTCAGCGCTGTTGCCTGACTGCTATAAAAAAAGGCTTGCTCAGTTCGGCACACGATGTCTCTGAGGGTGGTTTAGCGATCGCTCTGGCCGAATCCTGCATCCTTGGAAACATGGGTGCCGAGTGTGAAATTCAAGCATCGACTCGCACAGATTTTCTACTCTTTGGTGAGGAACAATCGCGCATACTCGTCAGCCTTCCACAAGAAAACTTGGAAAAGCTGGCAGAACTTGCAGAGGCTGAGAACGTTCCCTTCACGGTTCTTGGGAGAGTGGGAGGAAGAGAACTAACAATCAAGGTTAACGGAAGAAAGATCATCGATCAGCCAGTGAGGAAGTTGAGGGAAATTTATGAAGGTTCACTGGAAAGGTTGCTGAGCCTATGAGAGAAGCGTGCGGTCTGTTCGGCATGTTTTCGCCGAGACTCGATCCAGGCATTGGCAAAACCGTTTATTACGGTCTGATCGCACTCCAGCACAGAGGCCAGGAAAGTGCAGGCATAGCTGTCAGCGATGGTAAGCGGATCAAATACCACAAGGGCTTGGGACTCGTGAACGATGTCTTCAACGAAGAGGTACTGAGTGAGCTCAACGGTTGCATAGCGATCGGCCATGTGAGGTACTCCACAACGGGCTCGAACACGCTGGACAACGCTCAGCCCGTGGTAGTTACCGATGAAGATCGGACACTGGCCGTTGCACACAACGGCAACATCGTGAATACCAAGGAGATCAGGAAAAATCTCGAAGAGAAAGGTTTTACTTTCCGTTCAACCACGGACAGCGAGATCATCGCACAACTCCTGTTGAAAAACAGCTCGGACCTCGCCCGGGCATGTTGTAGCTTGATGGAAGTTCTCAAAGGTGCTTTCTGCTTGCTCATCATGGACAGAACGAAGCTCGTCGTTGTCAGAGACCCTTTTGGTTTTCGCCCACTCTCCATAGGTAAACTCGACGACTGCGTCGTTATCGCTTCCGAAACGGTCGCGCTCGATGCGGTCGGGGCTGAATACGTCAGGGACGTGAAACCCGGAGAAGTTCTCATCGTGAGCGAACACGGTGTGGAAAGTTTTACGATGAACTCAGAAAAGAATGCTTTCTGCATCTTCGAGTTCGTCTATTTTGCAAGGCCAGACAGCGTTCTGGAAGGCGTCAGCGTTTACAAAGCTCGTGAGAGGGCTGGCAGGATTTTAGCGATCGAGCACGCTGTGGATGCAGACGTGGTTGTTGGTGTGCCCGATTCCGGGACGGTCGCCGCGATAGGTTACTCGAACCAGTCGGGAATACCCTACGGTATGGGGCTGATCAAAAACAAATACATCGGTAGGACCTTCATAGAACCCTCGCAGAAGCTGAGGAATCTCGGAGTCAGGTTGAAGCTGAACGCGTTGAAAGAGCTCGTCAGAGATAAACGCGTGGTACTCGTGGACGATTCTATCGTGAGGGGTACGACGATGGGACAGATCGTGAAAATGTTGAAGTCCGCGGGGGCAAGATCGGTTCACGTGCGCGTCGCATCACCCCCAATAAGGTTCGGTTGCTACTTCGGTGTGGATACGTCCGACCGGAGAGAGCTGATTGCCGCCTTCCTCGGAGAGAAACAGATCGAAGAATTGATCGGCGCGGATTCCTTGGGATATCTCAGCCTGGAAGGTTTGCTGAAGGCCGTCGATCTTCCCGCTGAACGGCTCTGCCTCGCGTGTTTCAACGGAGATTATCCCGTGGAGGTTCCGAGTTACTGCACGAAGTATCTGTTCGAAAAGGGGTGAAAACCGTGAAATCGTACAAAGAAGCCGGTGTCGACCTGGAAGCAGCCGACAAGAGCGTTGAGGGAATAAAGCGCCTGGCCAGGCTCACGTACACACCGAACGTTCTGAGCGAGATAGGCCTGTTCGCAGGATTCTTCGAAGTTCCATCGAGCTATTCCAAACCCGTACTCGTGTCGGGTGCTGACGGTGTGGGAACCAAGTTGAAGATCGCGTTCATGATGGACAAACACGATACGGTGGGGATAGATTGTGTGGCGATGTGCGTCAACGATCTTCTGGTGCACGGTGCAAGGCCTCTCTTCTTCCTCGACTATCTGGCAGTGGGTAAGCTGGATCCCGAGCGCGTGGAGCAGATCATCAGAGGGATCGTGAAAGGTTGTCTGGAAGCAGGTTGCGCGCTCATCGGTGGTGAAACGGCGCAGATGCCAGATTTTTACGCGGAAAACGAGTACGATCTGGCCGGTTTCGCCGTGGGCATAGTCGATAGAGACCGAATCGTGGATGGGTCAAGGGTCGAAGAAGGCGACGTCGTAATCGGGCTCGCATCCAGTGGCCTGCACAGCAACGGTTTTTCCCTGGCTCGAAAGATCCTGCTCAACCATTACGCGATAGATGCTTACGTGGACGAGCTGGGAAAAACTCTCGGTGAGGAGATGCTCACTCCAACGAGAATTTACGTGAAGAGTGTGCTGAAGATTCTCGATGATTCGATCCACGCGATGGCACACATCACCGGCGGAGGTCTTCTCGGAAACCTCCCGAGGGTACTGCCTGAAGGTCTGGAAGCTCGTATCGACAGGAACGCATGGCAGGTTCCATCGATATTCAAATTGATCCAGAGACTTGGAGGCATCGACGATGAGGAGATGTTTCGCACCTTCAACATGGGCATCGGTTTTGTGCTGGTCGTGGCGAAGGACGCGGTGGACAGAATCGTGACCAGTCTGACCAGCAACGGCGAAAAGGCTTGGATCTTGGGTGAAATCAGGAAAGGTGAGAGGAGGATCGTGCTTTGAGGAAGGCCGCGCTGGGTATCCTGGTCTCCGGTACGGGCACAAACATGGCTTCGATCGCCGAGAAGTGTTTGAACGGAACGTTGCCCGCCTCCGTTTCAGTCGTGATAAGCAGCAGGGAAAAGGCACCGGCCATAGAGAAAGCGAGGGCTTACGGGATACCCACCTACATCGTCAGGAGAAAAGATTATGGAAACCAGATCGAGTACGAGGAGAAGATGATCGAGATCCTCAAAGCCCACGGGGTCGATCTCGTGGTTCTCGCTGGCTTTTTGAACATCCTGTCGCCGCACTTCGTGAGTGTGTTCAGGTGGAGAATCATAAACGTCCATCCTTCTTTGATTCCTTCTTTCTGCGGACCGGGCTATTACGGGATGAAGGTTCACGAATCCGTCCTTCGCTACGGTGTCAAGGTTACCGGGGCCACGGTTCACTTCGTCGATGAGAGCGTCGATGGGGGGCCGATCATACTGCAGAAAGCGATCGAGGTCAGAGACGACGACACACCCGAAACGTTGGCGGAGAGAGTCAGGACCATTGAACACGAGCTGTTGGCCGAAGCGATCAGATTGATCATCGAAGATAGGTTGCAGATAGTCGGCAGGAGAGTGATCGTCAGGAGGGAAGATCATGCCTAAGGCTCTGATTTCTGTGTGGGACAAGACCGGCGTCTTGGATGTCGCTCGTGAACTTTCAAAAGCAGGCTACACGTTGATGAGCACAGGGGGAACCGCCGAATTTCTTTCCAGAAACGGTGTGGAAGTTGTACCCACATCGACGGTAACATCCTTCGATCGGTTGCTGGGTGGCAGGGTGAAGAGTCTGCACCCGTACATCCACGCGGCGATCCTCGCAAACCGCGATGATCCAATGCAGATGAAAGAACTTGCAGAACTCGGTATCGAGCCGATCGATGTGGTGATCGTGAACTTTTATCCCTTCGCTAATGCGATCCACAGTGAGAAAGATATCGATGAACTCGTCGAATTCATCGACATCGGGGGACCAGCCATGCTGCGTGCCGCGGCAAAGAATTTCAAGCACGTCGTCGCACTCTGTGACGTGTCTGATTACGAATGGGTCGTTCAAAAAATCAAAACGCACTCTCTCTCGATCAATGACAGGATCAGGCTCGCGGCGAAGGCGTTTCAGTACAGTGCCTGGTACGATGCCGTGATCGCTCAGTACTTTTCACGAATTGTTGGCGAACTTTTCCCGAAGTACTTCGTCCTCTCCTATGAAAGGGTTTGTGAACTGCGTTACGGTGAGAATCCTCACCAGCACGCTGCGCTCTACAGAGAGTTGGTCCCACGAGGCATAGTCGAAGCGAGGCAGTTACACGGTAAAGAACTTTCCTTCAACAATTACCTCGATGCGGAGGCGGCCCTTTCGATCCTGAAAGAGTTCGAAGAACCCTGCTGCGTCGTGGTGAAGCACACCAACCCATGTGCGGTTGCCTGTGCGCAATCGGTTATTGAAGCGTTCGAAAAAGCTCGCGATGCCGATCCAATCTCCATCTTCGGAGGCATCGTCGGATTCAACCGTCCGGTTGACGGCCAAACTGCTCGAAAACTGTCTGAAATATTCCTTGAAATTATCCTGGCACCGGCGTTCAGCGATGAGGCGCTGGAAATATTGAGAAAAAAGAAGAACTTGCGCTTGCTACAAATCGATCTGAATCGAACGGCAGGAGCGTGGGACCTGAGAAAGATCTCCGGTGGCCTGCTCGTTCAAACGCCCGACGTCATCGAATTCGAGGAGCTTAAAGTCGTGAGCGAACGTCAACCCAGTGAAGCGGAACTGAAGGATCTGATCTTCGCTTGGAAAGTGGTGAAGCATGTCAAATCCAACGCGATCGTACTGGCGAAAGATTCTGCGACACTCGCCATCGGAGCAGGTCAGCCCAACAGGCTGTGGCCAACAGAGCATTGCATCAGACAAGCTGGCGAGAAAGCGAAAGGTGCAGTGTTAGCTTCCGACGCCTTCTTTCCATTTCCTGATGCCGTCGAGCTTGCAGGAAAAGCCGGCGTCACAGCGATAATCCAACCTGGAGGATCCGTGAGAGACCAGGAAGTGATCGAGACCGCAAAGAGATACAACATGGCCATGATCTTCACAGGTGTACGTCACTTCCGGCATTGAGGTGGTCGAAATGAGAACGCTCGTTGTCGGTTCTGGTGGTCGTGAACACGCCCTGGTGTGGAAACTTGAGCAGGAGAAGATTGAAGTTTACTGCGCACCTGGCAACGGTGGCATAAGCGAAGACGCCGTGTGTTACAATGCACACACAATCGATGAGCTGGTCGAATTCGCGTCGGAACGGAGAATCGATCTGACCATCGTTGGGCCGGAAGCGTACCTGGCTCAGGGAATCGTCGATGCGTTTGAAGCTCGCGGTTTGAAAATCTTCGGACCGAACGCAGTGGCGGCACGACTGGAGAGCAGCAAGGTCTTTGCCAAAATGCTCATGGACAGATACGACATACCCACGGCACGGTTCAGATGGTTCGACGATCCCAACCATGCGGAGAGATACCTCGAACGCTGTGAATTTCCAGTGGTGATAAAAGCCGATGGTCTGGCCCAGGGTAAGGGTAGCTACGTTGTTAAGGACCGCGAAGACGGCTTTGCAGTCATCGATCTTTTGATGAGGAAGAAGATCTTTGGCCAGTCGGGCGAGAAGATCGTGATCGAAGAGTTCCTCGAGGGCAAGGAAATGAGTTTGATGGTTCTCAGTGATGGTCGAACGTTTGTTCCTTTGCTGAGCGCCATGGACTACAAGAAAGCCCACGACGGTGATAGGGGACCGAACACGGGCGGAATGGGATCGATCGCCCCGGCACCACACTACAGTGAAGAGCTGTGGCGGATCGTTAAGAAGGAGATGCTGGACAAACTTCTCGTAGCTTTCGAAAAGGAAAGTATAGTTTACAAAGGCGTTCTCTATCTGGGACTGATGATCACGAGAGACGGTCCAAGAGTGCTGGAGTTCAACTGCAGATTCGGTGATCCAGAAACTCAGGCGGTTCTGCCGCTGATGCGAACCAACCTCACCGAAGTATGCCTCGCCGCCATCGAAGGAAGTCTATCGAAATTATCCCTTTCATGGCACGATGAGAAAAGCGTCTGCGTAGTACTCGCGAGCGGTGGTTATCCTGGCGAATACAGAATCGGTTTCGCCATAGACGGTCTGGATTCAACACAAGGTGTGCTGATCTTCCATGCAGGAACGAAGAAACAGGATGGCAAGTTCGTCACCAGCGGTGGTAGAGTTCTCAACGTCTGTGCGACTGGCAAAACGTACGAGGAAGCGAGAAGAAAAGTTTATTCACAGATCGAGAAGATCCATTTCGATGGTATGCACTTTCGAAAGGACATCGGGCTGGTTTAGGCCTTCAAACCCGTCAGCGTAATGCCTTTTATTAGATACCTCTGCCCGATCAGGAACGCCACAACGGACGGCAGAACTCCCATGACGGCGGCCTCATCGAAAACGTACTGACCAGATCGGCGATATGATCGGATCATTCCACGTCGAAAAACTTTCTGAAAACTTCCACGACTTCGCTGACTTTATCCTCAATCAGCCACTCACTCCAGCCGTATTTGCGGTATATCTGTTCCACGAACCAGGGATAATTCATCCTGTCGAAGGAGATTTTGTCGACGAACTTCGCCAGTTTGCCGGCCAGCTTTTCCGGGTTCATCGGCAAGATGGGTCCAGCGAAGACGGAGACATCAACACCGGCTTCCTTCAGCTTCTTCACGGTCTCGATCCTTTCCTCTATCGACGAAGCACCCGGTTCAAGAACCTTCCTCACACGATCGTCGTCCGTCGTTATCGTGATCGTGACACTAACAGCCTTGTTCTTGAGAATGTCAAGGTCTCTCAGAACGAGGCTGGATTTGGTCAGAACGTGGACGGTTCTGTAATGGTTCAGCGCGATCTCGAGCAACTTTCGCGTGATCTGGTACTTTCTTTCGACGGGCTGGTACGGATCGCACACGCTCGAAAAGAGTATCGTTCCCCTGGCCCGGTAAAGTTCTCTTTCGAACACTTCGACCGCGTTGAGTTTCACGTAAACGTCCCTTCCCCAGATCCCGTTCATGTTTTTGAACGGGCCTATGAACTGTGCGTAGCAGTATTTGCAACCGTGTCCACAACCGATGTAGGGGTTGACAACGTACCTCGCTATGGGGATTTTCGTCTGGCTTATCAATTTCCGCACCAGAATTTCGTGCACCATACCCGGTACAATTAAACTACAGAAAGAAGGAATTGTAACCAAAAGACCTCTTCGGGAGGGATGAAGGTCATGATCGCGGTCGTGGGAAGCAACAACGTGGACCTTGTGCTGTTGGTTGATCACTTCACACGCCCCGGGGAAACTCAGAAGTGTCTCTCTTACGAACGTTTCCCGGGAGGGAAGGGGGCAAACCAGGCCGTAGCGTGCAAAAAACTCAGGGCCGAGGTGTACTTTCTCACCTGCATCGGCAGCGACGGCAACGGTGAATTTTCGTATTCGAGTTTGACGAAGGCCGGATTGAAAGATGGCCTCGTGCGTGTTGAAGAACCGAACGGTTTTGCCATGATCGAGGTCACCCGTGACGGTCAGAACAGGATCATCATCTTTCCAGGAGCTAACGGAACGATGAGCGTTGAGCTGGTGAAACGTCACCTCGACGGACTGTTGAAGGCAGACATGGTCCTGCTTCAGAACGAAATACCTTTCGAAGTCAACTTCGAAGTGGCGAAGCAGTTCAAGGAGGCCGGAAAGCTTGTCATCTTCGATCCCGCACCGGCCATGGGTGTTGAAGAGAAGATCTATCCTTACGTCGACATCATCACACCGAACGAAGAAGAGGCTCACCAGCTCACCGGAGAGTACGGTGAAACGGCCGTTCATAAACTGATGGAGAAAGGCTGCGCCAACGTCTTGCTCAAGCGTGGCGAAAAGGGCTGTCTCTTCGCCGGAAAGCTTGGCAGATTCGAGCTTGAAGCCTTCAGAGTCAACGCGGTCGACAGTACCGCTGCCGGGGATGTCTTCAACGCGGCCTTCGCTGTCTGGTTTGAAAGGAGCAAAGATGTGCATAAATCTTTGATTTTTGCCAGCGCTGCGGCGGCAATAAGCGTCACCAGGATGGGTGCACAGAGTTCCATCCCATCGCTCGAGGAAGTTCTGAACTTTCTGGAGGAAAGACAGGTCGAGGGATTCCGCGTATGAGGTACGAAATGGTCTACTTCGATCTCGATGGCACGTTGCTGGATTTCGCGAGGGCTGAGAGGGAAGCTCTGAGCACTGTTTTTGCAGAATACGGCGTGATCCTGAACGATGAACAGATACAAGCTTACATTGAAATCAACCAAAAGTGGTGGCGATTCTTTTCGGAAGGAAAAGCGCCAAAAGAAAGGATCGTGATCGCCAGATTCGAGGAATTTTTATCACATCTGGGCTGTGCAGGAATCGAAGCGAACGAAATAGCAGAACGTTACTTGCAGCAACTGTCCAAGTGTGCCTACTTCATGCCCGGTGCAGAACAGTTTCTGGAAAGGTTGAAGGCGACCGGCACGAGGATGGCTGTGCTCACCAACGGTGTTCAGATGGTTCAGGAAAGAAGGGCGAGCATTCTGAAACTTGACCGATTCATCGAGTTCATGATAACCTCTGAATCTTGTGGCAAACCAAAGCCCGATCCGGCGATGTTTCACCTGGCCGCGAGCAGGAGTGGTGTGGCGCTGAATAAGTCTGTGTACGTGGGTGATGATCCAGTGGTCGATTACCTCGCGGCGAAGAACGCCGGAACGGATTTCATACTGATCGATCTGAGTTCGACTCATCAGAACTTTCAGGACAAGAGAGCGACTTCTTACGAAGAACTGTTCAATCTGTTGATCTGTCCTTCCACGAACTCGTAGAGCCACATTGCTGTGGATTCGACAACTCGCTCTTCGAAGGGTGAACCCAGACCCACGGTTTTCAGCAGGGACTGGAACGACAGACTTCCTCCAAGGTCGCAGAGCTTGATGTAACTCTGTAGAGCTTTGTTTCGGTCTTCAAGACTCTTCTGCAAGAACTGGATCGCACAGAACTGGGCGATCACGTAATCGATGTAATAGAATGGGCTCTCGTACACGTGCATCTGCTGCTGCCAGAAACCGCCGTTCTCCAGATACGCGTTTCCATCGTAATCTATCTCCGGCATGTATTTTCTCTCTATCTGCCTCCAGATTTTTCTCCTCTCTTCAGCGCTGAGTTCCGGACGCTCGTAAACCACGTGCTGGAATTCGTCAATGCTCACACCGTACGCTATGAAGTTCAGAGCGGACCAGGCGTGGACCAATTTTGCGCGTTCAGATTCGTCTCTGTAGAAAAGTTCCAGCCACGGCCAGGCGAGGAATTCCATACCCATGGAATGGATTTCGCAAGCTTCCGCAGTTGGCCAGTAGTATTCCGGTACCTCGAAGTTCCGGCTCCTGTACACCTGGAAGGCGTGACCAGCTTCGTGTGTGAGCACCTCCACATCGTGGGAAGTCCCGTTGAAGTTCGCGAAGATGAAAGGCGATCTGTGGTCGGGTATGAAATCGCAGAAGCCTCCAGGATATTTCCCTTCCCTGCTGTCCAGATCCATGAGTTCGTTCTCCAACATGAAGTTGAAGAATTCCCCCGTTTCGTTCGACATCTGCTCGTACATCGTTCTCGCCGCCTCGACCAATTCTTTTCGATCTCCATTGGGACGAGGATTGCCTTCCTTCAAAAGTATCGGTCTGTCGTAATATTTGAGTCTGTCTACTGCGAGCATCGTCCTCTGCTTTTCCCTGAGTTTCTGGATCAACGGCACGACCTTCGTCTGCACGGCTTTTCTCAATCGTTCCACATCCTGGGGTGTGTAATCCGATCTCTTCATCCTCAAATAAGCCACCGGCACGAAAGATCGAAAACCGAGCTTCCTCGCGATCTCGTGTCTAACCTTCACAAGCTGGTCATACAACTCGTCGAGTTCTTTTTGATGCTGCGCGAAGAATTGGTATCTGGCCTCACTGGCGCGTTTTCTGGTATTCCTGTCCGGTGAGAGTTCGTAGGCCCTCAGCTGCGAGAGTGTCAATTTTCGACCATCGAAGTCGATCTGGGCCGAGGACACCAAGCTCGCGTAGCTCGTAGACAGCTTGTTTTCCTGCTCGAGATCTTGCAGGATCTCGGGTTTGAACGTCTTCAAGGTCATCTCGGCGATTCTGAAGAGTTGCTCACCGAAGACTTTTACCAGATCCTCTTTGAATCTCGATCCCAACAATGCCTCGTAAAAACGAACCTGTAACGCCTCGACGTGTGGCAACACCGAATCGTAGAAACTTCTTTCCTGCGCGTAGAATTCGTCCCGCGTGTTCATGCAGTAACGAATGTACGCGATGGACATAGCCGTGTGAAAACTGTTTCGCAGGCTGTTTATTTCTTTTATTGCCTCGATCGCTCCTGGTACATTTTCAGCCTCCTTGAGTGATGTGAGTGATTGTTCAAACTGGTTCCTCAAAGTCTCCACATTTGGCCTCACGTAGGGAAACTGGGAAAATTTCATCTGCACCCCTCCACGGAGACATCTTTTGTCATGTACACCTTCTATGGTAACATTTTGATAGCGATTCTGTGGCACATCGTCAATCAAAGAAGGGGTGAAAAAAATTGAGAGTCATCCTCGACTGTGATCCAGGACACGACGATGCGTTCGCGATATTGCTCGCGGCGGCTTCGAAGCGAATCGAACTGCTCGGAGTCACCACGGTTGTGGGAAACTCCTACCTCGAAAATACGACGATCAACGCCAGAAAGGTGATGGACCTTTTCGATCTGGACGTACCCGTTTTTCCCGGTTGTGCAAGGCCACTGCTCAGAGACGTTGTCATTGCACCGCAGATACATGGCAAATCTGGCCTCGACGGTGCCACGTTGCCTCCGCCCAAGAGGAAAATTGAAAAGATCCACGCCGTCGATTTCATTGCACAGACGCTCCAGAAGTACGAAGACGTCGTACTGGTCCCAACAGGTCCACTCACCAACATCGCCCTCTTCATGTTGAGATACCCGGAGCTCAGAAGCAGGATATCTCTCATCGTGCTGATGGGAGGGGGCATCGCGTTTGGGAACGTCACGCCCGTGGCGGAGTTCAACATCTTTGCCGATCCTGAGGCCGCAAGGATCGTTTTCAGTTCCGGCGTTCCCATAGTGATGGTTCCGCTCGATCTGACCCATCAGGTGATCGCGACCGAAAGAGAGGCCGATGCGCTGCGAGGTCTTGGAGAAAGGTTTCAGATCATGGCCGATCTTTTGATGTTCTTCAAGTCTACCTACAAAAGGGTGTTCAACATCGATGGTGCGATCCTGCACGATCCGTGCACGATCATGTACCTGTTGCATCCTGAGATCTTCGAGTCGCGAGATTACTACGTGGATGTAGAGACGAAAGGCGAACTCACTTACGGACAGACTGTGGTGGACGTGTGGCGAACGACGGGAAAACGTGCGAATGCAAAGGTGTTGTTGAAGGTTGATAGAGAGAAATTCTTCCAGATCTTTTTCGAGCAACTACGTTCGCTGGAAGGAGGTAGGTGAGTGTGGTCGATCCGAGGTACCACATAAGGGTGAATCCTGAAGATGTTGGAGAATACGTGATCGTCGTGGGAGACAGAGGAAGGGTCGAACGCGTTGCGAAGTACTTCGAAGATGCACGGAAAGTTGGTGAGAACAGAGAGTATCTCACCTACACGGGTTATCTGAAGGGTAAAAAAGTGAGCGTGATGTCCACAGGTATGGGTGCACCCGCCATGGCGATAGGAATAGAAGAGCTGGCCACGACCAACGCGAAGGTGGTGATACGCGTCGGTACGACCGGAGCTTTTCAGAAAGATCTCAAGCTCGGTGACAGCGTCATCGTCACTGGGGCGGTTCGACTCGACGGCACCACGGCGCAGTACATCATGCCAGAGTATCCTGCGATCGCGGACTATCAGGTGATCAACGCTCTGGTTCGAGCGGCCGAGCAGGTGAAGAACCGCTACCACGTGGGCATCGTGGCTTCGACCGATTCTTATTACGGCAGGAATTTCGATCCCGAAAGACACTCCCACATGGAAAAACTTCTGGCTAAGGCCGGAGTCTTGGCGGTCGAGATGGAGATCGGAGCGCTCTACGTGGTGGGCAGGATAAAGGGATTGAAGACGGGGGCCGTACTCACGGTGAGGGAAGAACTGTCGGAAGATGGTTACATCCAGGCAGGTCCGAAGTTCGAAGAAGGCTTAGAGAAATCGATCCAGATCGCTGTGAAAGCCATTGAAATCCTTATAGAGGGAGGTGTTGTTTGATGAAGAGGTTTCTGGTGATCCTTCTGGTGGCCGCTGTCGCGTTGAGCTTCGCCAAACCGTTGAAGGTTGCGCTCCTCATCAACGGTACACTGGGTGACAAGTCTTTCTTCGACTCTGCGGGTAGAGGTATCCAGATGGCGATCAAAGAACTCGGAATCGACGCAAAGATAATCGAATGTGGCTATCAACAGGAACGCTGGAGACCGTATCTGGAAGATCTGTCGGATCAGGATTACGACATAATCATCGTCGGTACCTGGCAGATGCAAGAAATACTTGAAGAAATCGCTCCCATGCATCCTGAGAAAAAGTACTTCATCTTCGACACGAGCGTCGATTACAGCAAGCCAGGACTCAAGAACGTCTACTCTATACTCTACAAGCAGAATGAAGGCTCGTTCCTCGTTGGAGCCCTCGCGGCGCTGATCACCACGTCCGGAATGCCGAAAACCAACCCAGAACCGATCATCGGCTTCCTCGGAGGAATGGACATTCCCGTCATCAACGACTTCCTGGTTGGTTACATCGAAGGTGCGAAGTACATCAATCCGAACATCAAGGTTCTCATTTCCTACGTCGGCAGCTTCAACGATCCAGCGAAAGGTAAAGAACTGAGCCTTGCTATGTACAGGCAGGGCGCCGACATCATCTTCAACGTGGCTGGCAACACCGGAGTTGGTCTGCTCGAAGCCGCGAAGGAAGCGGACAGATGGGCCATAGGTGTCGATTCCGACCAGGCGCTCATCTACGAAGACATAGACATAGAGATCGCGAAAAGAATCGTCACTTCCATGATGAAGAACGTGGACATATCCATCTTCCGCGGTTTGAAACTGCACCTGGAAGGCAAACTCAAATACGGTCAGGCTGAAGCACTCGGGATCGCGGAGGGCGGTGTAGGAGTTGCTGACAACAAGTACTACAGGGAGCTGGTGCCCGAACAGATACGTGCGAAGATAAAAGAGATCGAGCAGAAGATCCTCAAGGGTGAGATCAAGGTCAGTACAGTGTTCGGAATGTCTCAGGAAGAGCTCAACAAACTGAGAGCGAGTGTGAGGCCGTGATCCAGGTGGGAGCCGTCGAGGCTCCCACTTTCTGGAGGTATACACATGAAAGCAGTTGAGACGATCAACGTGACGAAGGTTTATCCAAACGGCGTGGTTGCGAACAGGAATGTGAATTTCTCCGTCGAAGTTGGCGAAATACATGCGGTCGTTGGTGAGAACGGTGCGGGAAAGACAACTCTCATGAAGATACTCTTCGGTATGGAGAAACCGACGAGCGGAGAGATCAGGATCTTCGGGAAACCCGTTCAGCTCAACTCCCCACACGATGCGATCGCGCTCGGTGTTGGGATGGTGCATCAACATTTCATGCTCGTTCCTTCCTTCACGGTCGCAGAAAACATCATGCTCGGCATCGAACCGAGGAAAGGACTTTTTTCACTCGATTTCAAACGAATGGAACAGACCATAACTGAGTACGCCAAGAAGATGAACTTCGAACTTCCCATCTGGGAGAAGGTCATGGACCTTCCTGTGGGTGTGAAACAGAGAGTAGAAATCATGAAAGCGCTGATACGTGGCGCCAAGATACTCATTCTGGACGAGCCATCCTCGGTGCTGACACCACAGGAAGTGAACGAACTCTTCGCCGTGTTGAGAAATCTCTCGAAACAAGGTATCACCATCATCTTCATCACCCACAAGTTGAACGAGGTCAAGCAGATCGCGGACAGGATAACGATCATGCGGGAAGGACGCGTCGTGGGCACGTTCAAAAATGAAGAACTGACAGAGTCTCAGATCGTCGAGTTGATGATCGGTAGGAAGTTCGAATACGATATCAGCAAATCGGAACACGTGGTGGGAGAACCCCTCCTGGTGGTGAGAAATCTCAATTACTTCAGGGAAGACAGGGCACACGTGTTGAAAAACGTTTCCTTCGTTCTCAGGGCCGGTGAGATCTTGGCGATCGCTGGACTCGAAGGGAACGGTCAGAAGGAACTGGTAGAGATCCTCACAGGACTGCGCGAGAGGGCTTCGGGTGAGGTACTCGTCGATGGTAAGAACGTACTCGGGCTCAGGCCGTGGGAACTCCGAAGACTCGGGATTTCGCACATCCCGGAGGACCGAATAGAAGTGGGGAGTGCGCTGAGCATGAGTGTGGCAGAAAATATGGTGTCAGATAGATACGATCGGCCGCCGTTCAGCGGCAGGATCGTTTACAGGAAAAAGAATGTCATCGAATTCGCACAGAAGCTCATCGCGGAATACTCGGTGAAGGTGAGATCCCCCACAACACTCATGAGAATGCTTTCTGGTGGAAACATGCAGAAAGTTGTCGTGGCCAGGGAGCTGACGAACGCACCAAGGATAGTTATAGCCAATCAACCTACACACGGAATAGACGTCGCTTCGAGCGAGTTCATCAGGAAGAAACTGTTGCAGATGAGGGACAGTGGAAAAGGAGTTCTTCTGATTTCAACAGATCTTCAGGAAGTTCTACAGATTTCAGACAGGATACTGGTTTTGTACAAGGGCGAGATCGTTGCCCATCTGCGAAACGAGAACCTCAATGAAACCGAGCTGGGATTCTACATGCTCGGAACGAAACGCCAGAGTGATGAGGAACTGAAGGAGTTGCTGAACGTATGAAGAAATCCCTCGCATTTCTGGAGATATCGAGAATGATCATAACGATCCTCATTGCTCTTTTGATAGGTTACATCTTCCTCCTCTTCAGCACCAAGAACGTGTCTGAGGCGCTCAAATGGTTTCTCTACGGGCCATTGTCCAACCAGAGAAGGTTTGTGGAGTTCCTGAACAGCTCGGTTCCCATCATGCTGACGGGTCTGGCGCTCTCTCTCGTTTTCCAGGCCCAGGTTTTCAACATCGGTGCGGAAGGATGTCTGTTCTTCGGTGGTTTCGGTGCGATGCTCGTAGCGTTGAAGTTTCCCCAGATCCAGTTGGTGCATTTGATCGTCACACTCTTTGCAGCGGCGGTGTTCGGTGCCGCCTGGGCTTTCGTCCCGGCGTTCCTGAAGGTCAGATGGAAGGCGAGCGAACTCGTTTCTTCGTTGATGATGAACTACATCGCCTATTTGCTCGTTCTGTTCCTGGTCAACAACTATTTCAGGGATAAGGCAGCGGGTGCCCTGGTTTCGTACCGCTTCCCCCAAACCGCGTGGCTCGCCACGCTGACGCGTTACAGACTGAACAGCGGGTTCTTCATAGCCGTTTCTGCAGCCATTCTGATAGGCTTTCTGCTGTACTTCACCAAGTACGGCTATCAGGTACGCGTGGTCGGCGCAAACAAGAAGTTCGGTTTTTACAGCGGTATCAACGTGGGTCTTACGGTGTTCTGGGTGCAGTTGCTCGCAGGTGCGCTGGCAGGGCTCGCGGGCGGTGTAGAGCTCGCCGCCATGTATCGAAGGTTCGTCTGGCAGTCTTTGCCAGGTTACGGTTTCGATGGGATAATCGTGGCCATTCTGGCGAGGAACAATCCTTTTCTGGTCATACCGAGCGCACTGTTCATAGCCTATCTGAGAGTCGGAGCGAACATCATGAGCAGGATGACGGGACTCGCACCTGAAGTTGTCGTGGTGATACAGAGTGTCATGATCTTGCTCATAACTGCCGAGGCTCTACTCGACAGATTCAAGAAGAAACTGATCGAGAGAGAGGCGATGAAGAATGAGTAATTTTGCCCTCAACTTCGCCGATCCCGCGTTCTGGTACAGCGTTCTCAGAGTTTCAACTCCTTTGCTCTTCGCGGTCATGGCTGCGCTGGTCAGTTCTGTGGCCGGTTCAATAAACATAGGCATCGAAGGCATGATGCTCATGGCAGCCTTCTGGGGCAACGTGATCGGAGCGTTCGCGAAGAATCCCTGGGTGGGTTTGCTCGCCGGAGTTGCGAGTGCCGTGGCGATGGCATTGTTGCTGGCGTTCTCTCATCTGAAACTCAGGGTGAATCTGGTGATCGCGGGAGTCGCGTTGAACCTGTTCGCCTCGGGTTTCACCGTGTTCATGCTCTTTGCACTAACAGGGGAGAAAGGTACTTCTGCGTCCCTGGGCGCTCAGCCCATCCCGAGGCTCGACATACCCCTTCTGAGAAACGTACCTTTTTTGGGAAAGGTTCTGAACAATCATAACGCGCTGACTTACATCGCTCTGATCTCGGTCTTCGTTGTGGATTATCTGATCAGAAAAACCCCCCTGGGCATGCGCATGAGGGCGGTGGGTGAAAATCCCGATGCGGCAACGTCCGTAGGAGTCTCCGTGTTGCGCATAAGATACCTTTCTCTCGTTCTCAGCGGTCTGTTCGCGGGCCTGGCTGGGGTTTTCCTGTCGATGGGTTACGTATCGTGGTTCGCGAGGGATATGACCAATGGAAGGGGTTTCATAGCCCTCGCGGCTCAGGCTCTGGGAGGTAAATCTGCGATCCTCGGCGCGCTCGGAGCACTGCTTTTCGGAATCGCTGAAGCCACAGGCTTCACCCTGCAATCGCTCAGGATACCATCCGAGATCACGAACATGATTCCGTTCATTCTGACTCTGATCGTGCTGGTCATCTACGCCAGAACACGTGTCAAATCCCACTCGAGGATACAGGAGATATGAGCTGGGAGAACAGAACCCCGTCGTCGCTGTTCACATGTAGAACTCTGATGCTCCTGCCGTAGAGCTTTCTGTATTCTCTGTCCAGTTCCTCGAAGTTCAACTGTGAGATGTTCTTCCTCACGAGGGCGAGCACGCTTCCTCCAAAGCCTCCTCCCACGATCCTGGCGCCAAGCACGCCTGTCCTGCCTTTCAAAAAGCCCACGATGAAATCTATCTCATCGCACGAAACTTCGTAAAGATCTCTGAGGCTCGCGTGCGATTCGTAGAGGAAGCATCCCGCAAGGAAGAGATTGTTCTTCCGCAGCGCTTCCACCATCTTCAGAACTCTCTGGTTCTCGCCGAGCACATGCTTTGCACGTTTCCGCAGCGTCGGTTCGAGTACAGAGATGTCTTTTTCAGATATTTCCCTGAAAGAGCGCTTGTTGAGCTTCTTCAGGATCGTTTCACATTCCATCCTTCTTCTGTTGTATTCAGACGACGAGAGTTCGTGTTTCACATTCGAATCGATGAGAACGAATTCGCAGTTGTTCAAGTTCAGCGGCACGTACTCGTAATTCATCGTCATCGTGTCGAGCAGAATCGCGTGATCTTTCTTTGCGAACACTGCTGTGAACTGGTCCATGATACCGCAACGGACGCCAACGAATTCCCTTTCCGCCCTGACACAGATCTGCACCAATTCTCTTGGGTCTATGGAGTGATTCATCAGCTTCATTATCGCAACCGCACTGGCGACTTCCAGCGCGGCAGAACTGGAAAGGCCCGCTCCCGTGGGTAAGGTTGAGTCTATCGTCATCTCGAACGGTTCAACCTTGTATCCGGCTTCCTCCAGTGCCCACACGACTCCCATGACGTAATCCGTCCAGTCTCCACGCTTTTCGTTCTTTTCGACTTTTATGGTTTGTCCAAACAGCTTCGAAGTGAGTGAAAAATCTTTCGAAGCTCTCACTTCAACCTCGACGTACCTGTCGATCGCGAACGGGAGCACGAACCCATCGTTGTAATCGGTGTGTTCTCCTATGATGTTCACACGCCCCGGTGCCTTCACCCTCACCGTCACAGTTCGCTCACCTCTGCCCGTCTGAGCATCTCCGCAGCTTGCTCCGGGATCATGGGATTTATGAACGCCCATGTACCGGTCTCGACACTGGCCATCCACTTGATCTTGTCCCTGTCCCTCTTGGGCGGATTGAACTCCACGTGCAGATGGAACAAGTCCGCATCCAGCCTCTTCAAAGGTGCCTGGAAGAACATCATCATGTATGGAAATTCCTGCTGATACAGGGCATCGTACTTCGCGGTGATGATTTTGAGATGCTTCGCCAGCTCTTTTCTTTCTTCAACGGTCAATTCGGGCAAACCCGTAACGTGCCTCTTCGGGTAGACGTGCACCTCGAAGGGAAAGCGCGCATAAAACGGTACGAGCGATACGAAACTGTCAGTTTCGAACACGACACGCTCTCTGAGTTCTATCTCTTGACGAACGACATCGCAGATAGGGCACGAACCTCTCGTGCTGTGCCATTTTGAGAACGCTTCGATCTTGGCTTCGATCCTCTTCGGCAGGAACGGGAACGCGTAGATCTGTCCGTGCGGGTGAGACAAGCTCGCTCCGACTTCCTTTCCCCTGTTCTCGAATATGAACACGTACTCCACGAAGTCGTGAGAGAACAGCTCGATCGTTCTGTCCACCCACATCTCTATGAGTTTCTCTATTTGTTTCAAAGGCATTCCTGGAAGGGCCACGTCGTGGTTGGAAGTGTACACGACCACTTCACAAACACCGAATGAAGGCTTTTTCTGAAAAATCTCAGACTCCGCGAAAACCTCGGGCGGATTCCTCTTCAACGCAGGAAATCTGTTTTCAAAGGTCACGAGATCGTACTCCTCTGGCAATTCAACACCACCGACGCATATGGGACAGCTCTGCTGTGAAGGCTGCACAGGTCTTTTCTGTGTCTCGGCAGAAACGATGATCCATTCATCCGTGAGCGGGTTGTATCTGAGCTCGAGCATCAACATCCACCTTCCGTATAGAAATGAAAGTATCTACCATCTTCTCTTTTCAGCGTTTTCTTTTCCAGGCGTAACACCTTCGAGCCGTCAAACCAGTCGGTAACACCAGTCATGGTGTCAACACGCACACGAGCAGGTTCGTTGAATTCGTTCACGTAACGTATTTCGTACACACCCTCCTGCTCCTGCCGGATCGTTGTGAAGACGAAGTTCGTCCTCCTCCGCCAGCCAACCGCACCGAAGCCCAGCACGTCGAGTAGCTTTGAATACTTTTCATCAGTGTACAAAGTCAGCAGACGGTTCGTCAAACTCGCGAGCACGATCTCTTCGAGTGAAAGTGGTCCGATGTTCATCATCAAACCGTCAACCCTTCCCAGCGCCGTGGCCAGGCCTCCTTTTTCCAGTACGAAACAGGCCTGTGGGTAACGCTGGCGATGTTCGTCTCTGAAATCCTTCAGAACAAAGCATCGAACTCCGATTCTGTACAGGTGTTCCAAATCACGTTCATCTTCAACCTTCACCGCCACACGAATTTCCTTCTTTAGAAGATGTCTGAGCGTGTTTTCACCCGGATCTTTCAACAGCACGAACGTCTGTTGATCGGATTTCTGGTCGAGCTCTTCCGCGTTTATCAAAGACTTCGGAACTCTGAAACGAAAACCGACGTGAACATTCAACGATCTGTAGAAATCTATGAGCAGACCTAACCTGTTCGAACCGCGGAGCACAACGATGAATGATCCCTGAGAAGGTTTTGCCGACACCACGAGCTGTTTTTCCTGCCCGAATCTGACATCCTCGAATCCGGCCAGACCAACCAGCGTGTCGTTTTCCACAAAAACGTTCCTCAGAGGTTCATAGGTGAAAGACCAGACCGACGCCGGATCGTATCTCAGCAGCTCAACGTGTCCTTCCACGTGGGAAGCGCTCAGCCTCAGAATGAAACCGTTTCTCAAATCGATCTTTTCGACCGTCACGTTTGAATGCGGAACCTTCTGAAAAAATTCCGACACTTTTTTACCGAGCAGTTCCATATCTCAACGCACCTCAAATTCTGCTTCGAAACGCTTCTCCACGTTCCTATCCACCAGAAGGCATTCCACGATGTAGGTTCCCGCCTCCAGTCGCTCTTGTAGCTCGATCAGGACCGATGGATAAGTGATGGCCTGCGTCACCATCGAACCGGGCTCGGGCGATTCAACGTGCGCCTTGACGAACATCCTCTTGCCCGCCAGTCGAACCTCGTCCACTCTGACTGAGTATCCACCTGTGTTCTTCTGACCCGCATCGATCCTGATGAGAATTTTCTGCCCCGTTTCGAAGACGTTGGTCTGTCTCAGCGACTCATCAACGGTGTACACCCCGGCTTCAACGCCGCCACGAGAAACGTGTCTGGTTGAAAAGTTCACACGCCTTGGCATTTCGACGGTGAAACCGCCCAGTTTCAAGCACCTCGTGTTCGATGGTAAAACCAACAAATGCTGCGGCATGTAGATGTATATGCCACTCCGCTTTCCTTTCACGCTGAATTCGTGCCTGAAGTCATCGCCTTCAGCAACAATACTGAAGACACGCTCTTCTTGTTTACCGAGAGAAACTGGTGAAAAGATCCAGCCTTTCACCAGCACGACCAGATCCGGTTCGTACGAGAGAATCAGGTACTGAAAGTTCGCAGACTTCGTACCGATCCACTGGTAAAGGTCTTCGGGAAGCGTTTTTTCAACCGAAGTAGAATAAACCATTGAAAACACCACACTCGCCGTTACCAACAAGAGCACTACGATCGCACGCATCAAGGACCATCTCACAGTTCAAGTTCGTCACCGGGTTTCATGATGACACACTTCACGTTCAGTTTCTCGACCTCTTGCTTGAATTTCTCAGGATTCGATCTGATCACTGGCCACGTGTCGTAGTGCATGGGGACAACAATCTTCGGCTGTATCATCTTTACCGCTTCCACCGCGTCCCACAGATCCATGACGAAGTTTCCACCTATCGGAAGGAAAGCCAAGTCTATGTTTTCTTTTCTCAAAAGCTCCATGTCTTTCGTCAAACCGGTGTCTCCGGCGTGGTAGATTTTCCTTCCTTCGATTTCGATCAGAAAGCCGCAAGGATTCCCAGCATACACCGGCAGATCGGCTTCAACGATGCTCGAACCGTGGAGTGCGGGTGTCAGTTTGACGCTACCGAATTCGAAAACGTACTTTCCTCCTATGTGCATCGGGTGTGTGCTCACACCGTGCCTTGAAACGTAACTGCACAGTTCGAAGTTCGCGATCACAGTGGAACCATCACGCTTCGCAAGTGCCACGGCATCACCAAGGTGATCGGCATGACCGTGCGTGACGAGTATGTAATCGATCTTGGGAACCTCCTGCAGCTTGATGGGTGACTGCGGATTGTTAGTTATGAACGGGTCGATGATGATGCGTTTATCCTTGTGGATTATCAACACCGCCGCGTGTCCCAGATACCTGACTTTCATTCGAATCACCTCCTCCTTTTTTTGATTTTAACACTGTGGACCAGATTATTTGTAAAACACGGCTGTATGATAGCTACGAGGTGGTGTTGATGGTGACGCTGAGGGTCACGCTTTCACAGCTGGATCCTGTGCTCGGAGATTTCAAGCACAACATTTTGAAAGCGAAAGAAGCGATCGACGCCGCCGAAGAGACGCAGAGCGATCTGGTACTCTTTCCGGAGTTATTCCTGGCGGGACACCCGGCGCAGGATCTGTTGTTGAGAAAATCCTTCCTGAATGATTGTAAACAGGCGATCGATGAGATCGTGCAGTACACAAAAAACAAGAAGGTCGTGTGTGTTCTCGGTTCACCTCTGCACGATGGGGATACGTACAACGCGGCGATCGTGATACGCAACGGGGAGATTCTGGGTGCGCACAGGAAAACCACTCTGTCCGAATACTTCCTCGAGGGCAGATATTTCCAGACGGGGCATTCGATCACGATCCTTCGGCTTGGTTCACTGAAGCTCGGTTTAACTATCAACGAAGATCTGTTCCGTTCTGATCGAACTCTGACGGAACTGCTAAAGAACGGCGTCCGCGTGATTCTGAACGTGCGCGCTTCACCGTACGTGTTGGGTGAATGGAAAGAACACGAAGAACGCATCCTGAAGATGGCTTCCAAACATGAGCTTGGGATCGCCTCGTGCAACATGGCTGGGGCGCAGGATGAGATCGTCTTTGCCGGTGCCAGCTTCGCGTGCGACGCGAGTGGAAATCTCTTAGCCCGCGCCAGGCTCTTCGAAGAAGAAATCGTCACGGTCGACATAGACCTGAAGGATGACGCGTTCGTTTCTCGAAATCACACTCGCAGAGCTCAGACGATCGATTGCGGCGAGACCAGGAATAAAGAAGGAAAGGTCCGAAGTTCGATCTCACCGAGTTATACGCAAGAACAAGAAATGTTCGTAGCGCTCGTCACGGGGTTGAGAGCCTACGTGAGGAAGAACGGATTCAAAAAGGTCGTGCTGGGACTGAGCGGCGGGATCGATTCCTCGCTGGTTGCGACCATCGCTGTTGAAGCGCTCGGTGCCGAGAACGTGAAAGGAGTTTTGATGCCATCGATGTACACGTCGAAGGAAAGTGTTGAAGATGCCCTGCAGCTCGCACAAAATCTCGGTATCGAGACCCTCACGATACCCATCACGGACGTGTACGAACAGTACCTGAAGGCGCTCGCAACTGTCTTTTCGAACGCCGCGAGGGACGCCACCGAGGAGAACATTCAGGCACGCGTCAGGGGGAACTACCTCATGGCACTTTCCAACAAGTTCGGCTGGCTCGTTCTGACAACCGGTAACAAGAGTGAGGTCGCCACGGGTTACTGCACCCTCTATGGAGACACCGCGGGTGGATTCGCGGTGATATCGGACATCTACAAGACCGATGTTTACAGAATCGCTCGCTGGTACAACTCCTGGAAGGGCAAGCAGATAATACCCGAAAGGGTCTTCACGAAACCTCCCACGGCCGAGCTGAGACCTGGCCAGACGGATCAGGAAAAGCTTCCACCGTACGAAGTGCTCGACGGAATTCTCAAACTGTACATCGAAGAGAATCTGGACGCGAGAGATATAGTCGAAAGGGGTTACGATTCAGACACGGTGATCAAGGTGTTGCACATGATCCGCGCGAACGAGTACAAGCGAAGACAGCTTCCGATCGGAATCAAGATATCCAAGAGAACGCTCTCGAAAGATTGGCACATGCCTGTCACCAACAGATTCACAGAACCAGCATGATTCAACGTTCGGAATCTTTTTTGGCAACAATGTTTTCTTTCATCATGTTCCTCTTTCTCAGCGATCTTTCAACGAATACCTCTTCGCCAGTGAGCGGGTCTATCCCGCTATAGTACATCGCCGTACTCAGCGTGCCCGGCGTGGGGGTGAAGATCTGAACCTGCTGGGGTCTGTAACCGAGCTTTGTGCGTATGAATTTCTTGAGATACTCATTTTCTTTCTCTGATTCTCCAGGATGCGCCACGATGAAGTACCCCACAACGTACCTTTCTTTCCCTTGTTTCCTCGCGAACGTCTCGAATTTCTCCTTGAACGCGAGGAAAAGCTCTACAGGGGGTTTTCTCATCAACCTCAGAACGTTCGGGTGCGCGTGCTCTGGGGCGAGTTTCAACTGCCCCGGAGTGAAGTGAACGAGCTGCTTGATGAATTCTTCACCGAAAGGATCCGCAAGGACAAGGTCGTGCCTGATCCCAGAAGCAACGAACACGTGCCTCACCTTCGGAATCGATCTGATCTTCTGGAGCAGTTCCAGATAGACCTCATGATTCGGCACCGCGTTCTTGCACGGTTCTGGAAACGCGCAGAATCGAGCGCACTGTCCGTGGGTTTCTCTCGTTTCACACCGTGAACCGTACAGGTTCGCCGTTGGACCTCCGACGTCATTGATGACTCCTTTGAAATCTGGATGTTTGGTGAGCAGTTTCACCTCTTCGATTATCGATTCTTGGCTTCTAAAAACCACGTGCGTCGTTTGATGGTGCGTCAACGCACAGAAAGAACAGCTCCCGTAGCATCCCCTCACCGCGGTGATCGAAAACTGCACGGTATCGATTGCCCTCACGTGTCCCATCGATTCGTAGAATGGATGCACCTTTCTTTCGAACGGCAAAAGGTAGAGTTCGTCGAGCTCCTTCTGCTCGAGCGGGAAGTTCGGTGGGTTCTGAACAACGTACCTGCTGTCCTGTCTCTGACAGAGTTTGACCGATCTGAAAGGATCTGTGAATAGGAACTGCATTTTGACAGCTTCAGCGTACTTCTTTTTGTCCACACAGATCTCTTCGAAATCTGGAAGCTCGATCGCGTCCTTTGGTTTTTTCGACGTCCAGTACGCCACTCCTCTGAGACTCTTACAGTTCTCGATGCTCCCTGTAGCTTCGAGGATCCTCGCAATCTCGAGCACAGTTCTTTCAGCCATTCCGTAGACCAGAATGTCCGCCTTTGCGTCCACCAGCACAGATTTTCTGATTCTGTCCTGCCACCAGTCGTAGTGGGCGAACCTCCTCAAGCTGGCTTCCAGTCCTCCAAGAACGATGGGAACATCTGGAAAGTATCTTCTTATCAAGTTCGCATACACTATAGTGGCCCGGTCCGGCCGTCTTCCCGACTCACCATTGGGGGAATAATCATCGTTCTTTCTCTTCTTCATGGAGGCTGTGTAGTTGGCCACCATGGAATCGACGTTCCCCGCGGTCACACCGAAGAACAGACGTGGCCTTCCAAGTCTTTTTATGTCTCTGTCCGAACGCCAGTCGGGTTGTGCGATTATTCCGACTCTGTAACCCTTTGAGACCAGATAATGCCCAATGAGGGCGACACCGAAGGATGGATGATCAACGTACGCATCCCCGGTGACGAGTATCACATCGAGTTCTTTCCAGCCGAGCTTTTCCATCTCTTCTCTCGTCGTTGGCAGAAACATCTGCGATCGCCCTTCTGGTTAGATTAGCACAAGATGGGAGTGAAGAAAAGGGGCAGCGGACTGCCCCGAGATGGCCTCGAACACAGCTTCACTTCAGTTTGAAAACTGCGACGATATTCCCATTTTCCCGGAAAAGTCTCTCCAGAGACAGTTCTTCAACCAATTCTTGTCCCACATCTTCGTCGCTCATCAACTTCAGTGTGACCGTCACGGTTTCTGGATCGATTTCATAGCTGATCGTATCCATCACGGAGAATGGAAGCCACGTATAATTCAACAGGACATCCTCGATGTTCTGCGGTAACTCGTCGAAGTCCGCAGCGTAATTCCTGAAAGCCTCAACCAGGTCCCGTATGATCTTCTCAGCCGGAGGCACCTCGAGTTTTTCGTATTTCATGATCACCGAAACGGTTAGATTCTCTCTATCGATCTTCACAGAATCCACACTGTAGCCAATGAAGTCTCGAACCTCATCTTCGCTGATACTCAGCGCGATCGGTGTCCTGACCCCCACCTCGATCAACAGAGTCCCGTCCTCTTCCCTGCATGAATAGAGGATTTCTTCCGGTACCTGTGCGAATTTCTCGCCGAGCAGAGCCCGTAAGGCCTGTAAATCCTCCGGCGGGTTTCTGTTTTCGTAATAGTACGCATCGTCGATGGTTTCGAGAATGCTCTGAAGCATCTTCAGTTCATCCGGAGTCGGCGCGAACTCTGAAACAACCTGGGACAAAAACTCTTTCAACAGCGGAGTGGGAACCTTTGCTTTCACGATCAGAGAACAACCATCTCTGAAAAACGCAACGTCCACGATCGAACCGTCCAGCAAGAGTATGAATTTCGCCACTGTGCCGGGTTCCACATCGACCATTTCTTGCTCGCTCACGTTGGAGAACAGCAGTGCAACGCCACCCTCCAAAGGCAACTTCAGCGTGATTTCATCGAATCGAAGGACCGCACACTGTTCTTCCTGGCGAATTTCCGGAGCTTCCTCTTTGACCACGTCCAGAATTTCCTTCACTTGGTCTTTTTCCAGATCGAACGAAACCAGCAACTTCTGCTCGGCCTGCGAAACGTTGAACGTGAGGAACGTTGCCTTGCTCAGTATCACGTCCATTCCCTTCATGGAACCGAGTCCCAGTTCTTCCATGATTTCCTCAGGAAGCTGTCTCAGCAAGAACACAGGGACAAGAATCCCCACCTCGGCTCCGGAAAGCATCTTCAACCCTTTTGGAGCTGTCCTGCTTGCGAGTTGAGCTAATTCCCAGTCCGACTTACACGTTTTTCTGCATCTGATGAGTATGCTCACCGACTCATCGTCTACGTTCACTGCGAGTTCGTCCTCCAGCGGAGTTCCCTCGCTGAAACCAAGCAGGTGGAACACGATTCCAAGGACCGGAATCGAACGGATCCTACCGTAAATCGTCGCACCGGTATCGAGTTCCAAACTGGGTAGTTTCCCGTCGATCATCGCCTTCACATCATCCAGCATCGATGGACCCACGAAGTAATAAAGTTCGTTTCTTTCCAGCACCTCATGATTCTGAACGATTTGCGACAGGTGCGTCTTCACCCAGGTGGCATCGTCACTCACGACGGCAAGTTCGGCAACGTTTTTCAACGCCCCGACGTCTTCCGATTCGATAACCCCGAACAATGAGGATAGGTTCAGCGTCAACTTGCCAAAGAAGCACAAAAAACGGTTCGGTGTCTCGCGGATCACCACACTCTCGGGAAGAAATTCGTTCAGTCTGGAAAAATTGTTGATGAGAAGAGCAAAATCTGCCGTTATCGGTACCATTGCGAGAACCGTGAAGCCGAACAGAACCAGAAGAAGCACGATGAACCGCTTCATAGTTAGCCCCCCTTGGTGTCTGGCAAAGACCTGTGAACTCATTATACACCTCTTTCCTGAAGATACCGTCTGTAGCCCATCTGTTCCAACCTTTCTGCTTTCTGCAGCACTTCGCTGCGCATCCGATTCTTGTAGGCTTTCAACTTCTCCGCTATCTCGGGATATTTTATTCCCAGGATCGCCACCGCGAGTATTGCTGCGTTCCTGGCGTTGTCAATGGCAACCGTAGCGACGGGAACCCCTGCGGGCATCTGCACGATGGACAGAAGAGAATCGAGTCCATTCAGCGCCGTCGTCTTTATGGGAACTCCTATGACTGGCAGATGCGTTATGCTCGCCACCATCCCCGGCAGGTGTGCGGCACCTCCCGCGCCCGCAATGATGACCTCCACGCCCCGCTCGTGAGCAGTCTTTGCATACTCAACCATGCGTTCCACAGTTCTGTGTGCTGAAACTATCGTGAGTTCGTACTCGATCCCGAACTCTTCGAGCACTTCGGCAGCCAACTTCATCACAGAAAGGTCCGAATCGCTTCCCATGATTATGCCTACCTTTGGCATGTCGAAACCTCCCCAGAGAGTATTTTGAGGATCTCCTTCGCTTTCATGGCCTTCTGAAGAGCTTTTTCCACATCTTCATCGAGAACGGTGATGTGGCCCATCTTTCTGTAAGGCCTGGTTTCCTTCTTCCCGTAGAAATGGAACGAGAGACCTTCTATGGCGAGCGCTTCCTCCAGGCCCTTCACCACAGGCTTTCCTCTGTGGCCTTCCTCACCGAGAATGTTCACCATGACCGCGGGACTGAGGAGCTTCGTTGAGCCCAACGGAAGGTTCATGATGGCCCGTAAGTGCTGCTCGAACTGGCTTGTGACACACGCTTCTATCGTGTAATGACCAGAATTGTGTGGCCTCGGGGCCACCTCGTTCACGAACAGCTCGTCCGCTTCATCGAGAAACATCTCTATGCCAAAGATTCCGACGCCTTCGAAGGCCTCAACCACACTGACAGCAATATCTTGTGCGAGCTTTGAGAGCCTCTCGTTGATCCTGGCGGGAGCGATGACGATCTGGCAGATGTTCCGTTTCTCATCGAAATACATTTCGACCACGGGATAGCAAGCTATGTCACCTTTTTTGTTTCTCGCCACCATCACGGCGAGCTCTTTTTTGATCCTGGCGAACTTTTCGAGGTAAGTTTCACCTTTCAACGCCTCCTCCAAATCTTTTTCAGATTTCAGGACAAACACTCCCCTCCCGTCGTAACCGCCCCGCCTCAGTTTTTGAACCACCGGAAAGCCAAAACTCTTTGCGTCTTCTCGAAGATCCAGCACGGGTTTGTACTCAACAACAGGTATGTTTTTGGACCTCAGGAATTCTTTCTGAAGGAACTTGTCTCGAACGATTTCCAGAACGAACGGAGAAGGATGAACCTCGCAGCCTTCCAAGCAGAGTTTTTTCAAAGTTTCCACATCGACGTTTTCGAGATCGACGGTGGTCACGTCTACTTTCCTGACCAATTCCTCTATCTTGTTCGAATCGAAGAAATCTGCGACGATCTCTTCGTCCGCGATCTGACCGGCGGGGCTTTTCGGTGTGGGGTCCAGCACCACAACGTAGAATCCCATCTTCTTCGCTTCAAGGCACATCATTCTGGCGAGCTGACCTCCACCGATGATGCCTATCTTCTTCACGTGCCATCACCCTCCAGTGGAGACATCATTTTCCGAGGAGGATCACAGAACTGTGCGGCTGAACCGTGTAAACGTATCCAACGTGCTGAGGTTCATCAAGAAAATCATCGGGACAGTCTCTGGACGTGTCGACCACCCGGTACCAGCTCTTTCCGTGCAGGTAAGGAAGTACGAATCTGAGCGGTTCTCTCCACTGATTCAAAATGACGTAGATATCGTCGTCTTGCTCGCCGTTTCCCACATCACCACTGATCATGAACGCGATCGAATGCGAATGATGTGAAAAGTCCGGTTCGAACGGTTTGATCCCGTGCCACGTGAGATCGGGAATGCCCCTGCTCGTGGGTTGACCTGAAAAGAAATGTTCTCTCCTCAATGCGGGATGGGATTTTCTGAACTCGATCATCTTCTTCATGAACCTGAAGATGTCTTTGTGTTTTTCCTTCAAGGTCCAGTCAAGCCAAGTCGTCTCATCGTCGTGACAGTAGGCGTTGTTGTTACCTTTCTGCGTCCTGTACATCTCATCACCCATCAAAATCATCGGAGTACCGTGTGAAACCATCAGTATCACGATGAAATTTTTCACCTGCTGTTTCCTGATCCTGTTGATCTCCGGATCGTCCGTTTCGCCCTCCACACCGTAGTTACAGCTGAAATTCTCGTCTGCACCGTCCCTGTTTCCCTCACCATTCGCCTCGTTGTGTTTGTAGCGGTACGTCACCAGATCTCTCAGCGTGAAACCATCGTGGCAGGTGACAAAGTTTATACTCGCGTGGGGTGATCTACCGGCGTACAGGTCCGCACTGCCCGCGATCCGCGTGGCGAGCTCCGTCACGACACCTTCGTCACCCCTGACGAAGCGCCGCACGGTGTCTCTGTACCTCCCGTTCCATTCCGCCCAACCCTCAGGAAATCGCCCAAGAAAGTATCCTCCTGCCGCATCCCAGCCTTCTGCGATGAGCTTCAAATCGTGCAGGATCGCATCCTCCGAGATGTCTTTGAGCAGCGAGAAGTCACCGATCCATCTCCCATCCGGTGTTCTACCTAAGATGGCCGCCAGATCGAATCTGAAACCATCCACGTGCATCTCGGTGGCCCAGTACCTCAGACTGTCTATGATCATCTCTTTGACAACCGGATGGTTGCAGTTCAGGGTGTTGCCACATCCGGAATAGTTCAAATAGCGTCTCTTGTTTTTTGGATCGAGCATGTAGTAGATCTCGTTGTCGATACCCCTGAAAGACAGTGTTGGACCCAGCTCGTTTCCTTCTCCCGTGTGGTTGTAAACGACGTCCAGTATGACTTCGAAACCGTGCCTGTGCAGTTCCTTGACCATGTCTTTGAATTCGAACACCTGCTCTCCCAGCTTCACACCGGTAGAATAGTTGCCAGTCACTGCGAAGAAACCGAGGGGATTGTATCCCCACATGTCTTTCAGACGTTTGCCGGTGAACGGATTGATGTTAGTGTTCGAGTTCACCGAAAACTCGAAGACTGGCATCAATTCTATGGTCGTCACGCCAAGTTCCTTGAGATGATCCAGTTTCTCCAGCAATCCTCTATACGTACCGGGATGTTTCACCCCGGAAGTAGGGCTGATGGTGAAAAAGCGAACGTGCATTTCGTAAATGATAGTATCTTTCCACAGGATCTTTGGTCTTCTATCGTTTTCCCAGTCGTACTTCGAATCGTCTATGACGATGGATTTTGCGGGACTCTGGGCGGAATCCAGTGTCGAGAAAGAGAGATCCTTTTCGGGAGAGTTCCTGTCGTAACCGTAGATGTAGTCTTCTTCCCAGTCGATCGAAGATGATATGGCCTTCGCGTAAGGATCGATGAGAAGCTTGTTGACGTTGAACCTTTTACCGTTTGCCGGATCGTATTCACCATCGATACGCCATCCGTAGTACTGACCGTGCCCTACGCCGTAGACATAGATGTGCCAGATGTCTCCCGTTCTGTTTCTGATGGGATCCAGCACGAACCTGTGCGATGGTTTGTCGTCGTAGTAGTTCTGATACAGTTCCAGTATCACTCTTCTTCCATGTCTGCTGAAGATGGCGAAATTCACACCGGTTTCATCCGGTGTCGCACCCAACTTTGGATAACCCCTTTTGGTTTGCAGGCGTACATCGCTTCCGGGGTTCATTGTAGTGTTCCCCCTTCAGACTGGCCTCAAAATTGTAAGCTCGAATCCGTAGACGGGACAGTCTCAAATGTGATGAAATGTACTGATCACCTCACAAGCTGACCCTCAGCCATCTCAGGAACGCATCGCGCCGGAACAACTCTAAGAAGGTGATGTCAAGCTCTTTCTCTAAACCTTCCGATCCCCAGGATCTTTCCGATGTTCGCGTCTGGATCGATCACCGGCTCAAGTATGGGTTTCGGCGAGGTCATGAAGATCGTCACACCAGGACCGTGACCGGCGTACTTACAGTCGCTGTGTATGACGACTCCGACGCTCCCAGCGCCTTTTCTGTAGCATCGGCCATAACTGTTGTCGTGGTCCTTTATGTAAACGATGTCACCAAAGCGAAGGTTCAGAAGTCCGTGCTCTCTCAATGCTTCCAGGTCCGCCGTCATGATGTCGTAATCACCTGTACCCATGCTGGTTGAACCTATGCCGGAACCCATCAAATACGACGGCACGACTGCAACGACAGGTACGAGCAGTTTGCCGTTCTTTTCCACGATCCCCAGCTTTTCAAACAAGTTGGGATCGATGTTGTACACGTGTACGTCGGGATAATCCAACAATTCGAATCCCTGACCAACGGCCTTTATGAGGATCTTGTCATCGAGTGTGAGTTTTTCCAGCACCTCGTCTGGAAAGTCTATCAGTACGTGTTCCGCTCCTCCATGGTGGCCCGTCACAACTCCTCTGGCACCCTTCGCGTCACCCGTGACGACACGAGCCTCGTTCCCAATACACGCGTAGAAGTTGTAGCCCCTGTTGGGCCCGGAATCGCGTTTTTCCTGATCGAGAATCGTCGAAACGCCAGGTTCCACGTGGTCGGCAGCCCAGCCAAAAACGGGATCTCCCACCTTCACGTTGTAAGTGATGCCCCCGGTTCCTGGAAGCATGAACGGTTTTCCATCGTGCGAGACCGCATGTCTTCCTGTGTGCTCCGGTTTAACGATCGTCCCCTGGATCGAGATCATGACGAGCCTATCTTTGTTGGTTCTCATTCGATCACCTCCATGTTTATGATAACATTCAAAAGCTGGGAGGAACCTAACTTGAGCGTTCTAAAGGAGATCTACCGAAGGTTGCTTGAAACCTATGGCCCACAGGGTTGGTGGCCAGCCGAAACCTGGTTCGAAGTCGTCGTTGGAGCCGTGCTCACGCAGAACACGACGTGGAAGAATGTAGAAAGAGCGATCGAGAATTTGAAGAAAGCGAACATGCTCGATCCAAAGAGAATGTTCGAAGCCGATAACGAGCTGATCGAAAGGCTGATAAAGCCTGCTGGTTTTTGGAAATTGAAAGCAAGGAGATTGAAGAATCTCCTCAAGGAACTTTCCAGGTACGATTTCGATTTCTACCGGTTGAGAGAACACCTCACGAGAGACGAACTACTCTCTGTGAACGGTATAGGTCCCGAGACAGCAGATTCCATCATGCTCTATGCCTTTGAAAAACCCGTGTTCGTGATAGACAGTTACACGAGGCGTATACTGGGCAGAATCGGTCTGATAAACGGCAGAGAGACTTATTCACAGCTTCAATCGATGTTTCACCAGCAAATCAAGGGCGTAGAAACGATGAAAGAGTACCACGCCCTATTGGTAGAACACGCCAAAAGAGTGTGCAAAAAGAATCAGCCCAGGTGTGGTTCGTGTGTCCTGCAGGATCTCTGCGCCGCGTCGAGAAGGTTCCACCCGGGCACGGGTTGAAAAAACCCCGTCCAAGGCGGACGGGGGTCTTCATAACATTTGCATCAGATCCTTTGTTTTCTCGTACAACTGCAGATAGATCTGATAATACCTGTCGTAGATCTTCTTGTTCTCGGGATTCGGATCTACGGGTTCTTTGTACTTCACCCATTCTTTGATGCGCTCAGGCTTGTCTATCACACCGGTTCCGAGGCCAGCCAAGAAAGCGTCTCCAAACGGTGCCTCAACAAGACTCGCGACCTGCCTCATCTTGAATCCTGTGACGTCCGCAAAGATCTGCACCCAGACGGAAGATCTGGCAACTCCTCCGACGATCCAGCATTCGTCGTTCAGTTTCAGACCCGCGTTCAATCCGGCCTCTATGTTGTGTCTCAAAGCGTACGCACCCGCCTCCATGAACGCCTTGTAGATGTGAGCTCTCTTGTGGTACAGTGTCACACCGAAGATGACGCCACGCGCACTCGGATCCCAGATCGGAGACCTTTCACCCATGAAGTACGGCAGAACGATGATGCCATCGCTTCCGGCGGGTACGTTCTTCACTTCCCGATCGAGCAGCTGGTACGGTGAAATACCTGTCCTTTCACCCACGATCGTTTCTGACTCTCCGAATTCTTCCTTGAACCACCTTGCCAGTGCTCCCGTCGTGGCGGACCCACCGAACGTGTAGATTCGCTCGGTATCGTAGACCACGTAGGGATAACTCACCAGCCCAAACGCGAGTTTGCTCCCATCGTGCACAGTTCCCCAACAGGTGGAAGTTCCCACCATGGCGACATGCTCGCCTTCTTCCAGCGCACCCGCAGAAAGCTGTGCCACTGGTGCGTCGATCCCACCCGCAACGACGGGAGTACCTTCCAGCAGTCCGCACAGCTCAGCCGCTTGCTTTTTGACCTTTCCTACGATGTCAGAAGATTTCACGATTCTCTCTGGTAAGTATTCGATGGGAATCTGCAGGATATCGCACATCTCTTTGGACCAGGTGAGCTTTCTGATGTCGAAGACTCCGCCCAGGTTTCCAGCGGAAGAATAGTCTATGACGAGCTCTCCCGTCATTTCGTATATGACGTAATCCTTTGGCGTGATGAACTTGTAGATCTTCTTCCATACGTCCGGTTCGTTGTTCCTGATCCACATCATCTTCGTGAAACCGAAGTACGAGTCAACGTAATTGCCGGTTATGGAGAAGATCTTCTCCTTCGGAACGTTCTGTTTGACCCATTCTGTCTCTTTCACGGCCCGCCTGTCCATCCATATCAGGCAGGGTCTGAGAGGCTTCATATCTTTGTCCACGGGTATTCCAGAGCCACCGTAGAGACCACTTATCGCGATACCTGCGATTTTATTTCTCGGAACGCTGGACTTTTCGACGACCTCTTTCACAGTTTCGAAAACCGCCTTGACCCAGACATCGGGCCACTGCTCGGCCCAGTTTGGTTTCGGCGTGATCACATCGTACTCTCTCGAAGCCTCCGCCAGAACGTTTCCCTTTTCGTCCACGAGTACCGTCTTGGTCCCCTGTGTTCCGATGTCTGTACCGAGCAGGTACATATTTCATTCCTCCCTGTGGCAGTCACACCCGTCCACCGTGAAGATTTCCCAACCGAGATAATTGTCCAGAGCTTCTACAACAGCCTCCTTCACCCGGCTCCTGTTCGCAGCAACGTGGTGTTCGAAACCGTACTTCGTGATCAATCTCAGCAGAGACCTGAGATTTTCTATCTTCACCACACCGTATCCGCCGAACGTGTCGATGGGATCATCCGTGAATTCTCCCTCCGCAACGAAGCCGGCTATGGTGCCTTCGTTATCGAAGCTCGAAAGCCTCAGGAAGGTCGCAGGACCGGGAGAGATCCTTCCGACACACGTTCCGTACGCGTTCTCTTTCCCGACAGTACCCGCAATGATTTCTTGGTAAGACATCTCACAACTCTTGAAGAACGACACGGGCAGGTTACTGCAGTGGAACATCACGGCCTTTTCTGGATCGTCACCGTAGTTGTTGTTCCAGTCCAGCAGGGCGGATGGTCTTCCGGAAGCGAGCTGCAGTATGTACATCGATAGCGCACCCATGACGTCAGTCTCGCAAGCACTGGGCAAGAGCGATTCTGAAAGCAGGCTCATCACAGCACACGGTACGACACCATAGAGTACTTCCAAAGCCGTCCAGCATTGCAGCGCCGTCGCCAGTACCTTGTTCTCCTCGATCCATTCGTTGATGGCGGCGCCCAGGCGCGCCATTCTTTCGAGAGCTTCGGATGGGACTTTCTTCACGTTGAACGTTTTCGTGAGTTTGTCCAACTCGTGAACGACCCTGTCAGACTTCGAATCGAAGCCCCTGGCGCGCGCGATGATCTCTGAAAGGTCAACCGTTACCACGCTGATTCCGTACCTTTCCAGTATCTTTTCGCTGAAACGCACGGTATTGAACGCAGCGGGTCTGGCACCTATCAAACCTATTCTCAGATTCTTCAATCCCTTCACGATACGGCATACGGCGAGGAACTTTTCAAGATCCTTCCTGAATTCTTCACTTTCCGGAGACTCCACGTGCAATGTTGTGTCGGTGAAGGCGATCCCGAACTGCACAAGGTTGTTGCACAAAGAAATTTTTCCACAGAACGAATCACGTCTGTGTCTGATATCCATTTTTCCAAGTTCATCCGGGAAGGCGTGTACCAGAACCGGCACCTTCAGACCGGACAGCCGGATCGCCATGGCTGCTGAACCTTCATCGCCAAAGTTTGGTAACGTGACGATGATTCCATCGATTTCATCTGCGTGCTGTTTGAAAAGTTTGGCACATTTTTCAGCATCCTGCATGTTCTCGACAGCCCCGTATTTTGTATCTTCACTCGAGAGTGTCACCACGTTCACGTTCATCTCGTTCAGGACCTTGAGCACTCTCTTCCTGCCCTCTTCAACGAGCCAGTCGGGGAAGAAACCTCTGTTGCCAACGATCAGACCCAGCGTCATCCTCTCACTCATCTTTCACACCTCCATTCGCTCGTGATTACCATTAATTTTACCCTCATCTTTGCCCGTATTTTGTGTGGTACTGCAGATAAAGCCTTTCGACCTCATCCTTGGCGAGGGGAGCAGGCGTGGTCATCAAATGCGCGAAATAGGCGATCCTGGCCACTTCCTCCAGAAAAATCGCTTTTTTGATCGCATCCTCCAGGCTGTCACCGACCACCATGACGCCGTGTTTTCGAAGGAGCACTGCACCCGACCTTCCGATCACCTTCAGCACTGCTTTACCGATCGCTTCAGAACCCACCGGTGCGTACTCTGTCAGCGGAATCTCCTCGCCAAAAACGTCGGCGTGAGCAGTGCAGAGAACCGGTATGGGTTTTTCTACAACGGCCCAGACTGTGGAGAAAGTGGAATGCGTGTGTATGATCGATCTGGCCCAATCTATGTTCCTGTAAAGATACAGATGCGTTGCGGTGTCGATGGACGGTTTCTTGCTTCCCTCAACCACCTCGCCTTCCAGATCCACAACCACGTAATCTTCAGGCTTCAGGGTGGAATAAGGTACTCCTGAAGGCTTAATGATCACGTGTTCGTTCACTCTCACGCTCACGTTACCACTCGTGTAAGCCACCAGGCCGTACTTTTCCAAAATCATGTGAGCTTCGTGAAGTTCTTTCTTTATCTCCTCGTACATTACTACCCACCTCTTTCTCAGTCTCGATCGATTTCGATCACCGTGCAGGAGAAAGGTTTGAACAAACAGCTGAACTCTGGACCGACCCTGATCTGCTCGACGGCGATATCCACAACGCTGGGTTGTTCAATCGTATTCTTTGCGTTCACATCAGGACCTGTGAGTACGTAGGCCCGCGCCGTTTTTTCCGCCACACCCTTGATGGTGATAGAAACCTTCACTGCGTCCTCTTTCCTGTAATTCAACACGGCCAGATACAACTTCTTACCGTCCGCAGAAATCGTTGCCGACGCATCGATGTAGGGCACGTTATCGATCCGGAACGGTATCTTCGTGAAGAACATCTTGCCTTCTATGGCATAAGTCTCAGTCTCAACGTGCGTCTCAACGAGATTATCACCAGAATGGTTCGCGAGCAGTTCGAACGCTTTGTAAACCGGTGTCAGGTAGAGTCCGTTTTTCTCCGTGTGGATCGCACCGAGCGCGTTCACCAGCTGTGCCAGATTCGCGATGGGTACTGTGTCGCTCATCTTCTGGAGCATGATCAAAACTCCGCACGCGAACAAACCATCCTTTAGTTCGTAGGGCTCTTCGAGTCCATCGCTCGTGGCTCTGTACCAGACGTTCCATTCATCCAGTGCAATCTTTACCTCTCTATCTTTCGGCTTTTGCGACATGTCGATCAGTTTCTTCAAACCTATCAGCCTTTCTCTGAGCAAGTAGACCGTTGAGACAGTTTCGTAATAATCTTCACTGCCCGTGTAGAAGTGGTAAGAGATGTAATCTATGTACGGTCCTGCCACGTTCAAAACCTTCAGATTCCACTCTGGATCATCGCATCCCACCGCTACAGTCTTTATGGAAGGATCCATGACCTTCATCCATTTCGCATATTCTTTTGCGGTCTTTGCGTACTCCTCAGCCGTCATGTGACCCACTTGCCATTCACCGTACATCTCGTTGCCGATGCCCCAGAATTTCACGCCGTACGGTTCAACGTGACCATACTTCCTTCTGAGGTTCGCATAGTACGTGTTCCCTTTACCGTTACAATATTCGAGCCAGTGCAACGCCTCATCCAGAGTGCCGGTGCCAAGGTTCACACATATGTAAGGTTCGGCCCCTATCTCCCTGCAGTACTCCAGGAATTCGTCGGTACCGAACCTGTTGGTTTCGATCTGTTGCCATGCGAGATCGAACCTTGCGGGTCTTTCATCCTTGGGACCTATTCCATCTTTCCAGTGGTAGTTCGATGCAAAGTTACCGCCGGGCCATCTCAAGAGCGGAACTTTCAATCTCTTTACAGCGTCCAAAACGTCCTTCCGAAATCCTCGATGATCGGACAAGGGGGAACCTTCCTCGTATACACCACCGTAGATACACCTTCCAAGGTGTTCTATGAAATGACCGTAGATGTACCTGCTCACAGGTTTAACGATTTTGCCTGGATCCACCTTCACACTGTACATAGCCATTGTGCCTCCTTCACATCACTCACCCTTTTACGGCTCCAAACGTCAAGCCTCTTATCAGGTAACGTTGTGCGATGATCGCGAACACGACGACAGGCAGCATCGTCACGATGCCCGCAGCCGAGAGCGGTCCCCACGCGACGCGCCAGCCGGTGATGTACCTACCGAGGAATATGGGCAGCGTTTGAGCCCGCGCGTCGTTGGTCAGCACCAGCGCAAGAAGGAACTCTCCCCAGCTCTGTATCAACGACAGCACGGCCACCGCCGCGAGTCCAGGAGCGCTCAGTGGGAAAATCACGTAGAAGAATGTCTGAAAAACGCTCGCTCCATCTACGTAGGCAGCTTCATCGATCTCTCTTGGAATCTCTCTGAAGAAACTTATCAGCAACCACACACCGAGTGGCACCACGACGACGAGGTGCGATAGTATGAGAGCCCACCAGGTGTTGATGAGCCTCAGGCGCGAGAAAATGACGTACAGAGGAACAGCCGAAACGATGGGGGGAAGCATCCTTATGGAGATGATCCATTCTGCCAGAAAAGCCCCTCCAACTTTGTACCTCGCGATCGCGTACGCTGCCAGAGCACTGATCATTGTCGCGATCAACGAGACAGAAACACCAACCACGATACTGTTCCTGAGATACGGAAAGATGTTTTCTATGGAACCGGTGGTGCCACCGAAAACTTCAGTTTCTTTCGCACCGAAGAAGTTCGAGAAAGTGAACTGAGTCGGCCAAAACGTGGGAGGCCACGTGAACCATTCTTTCGCCGGTTTGAATGCCGTTATCACCAGCCAGTAAACGGGAAAAAGGAAGAACACAAGACAGATGGCGATCAAAATGTATCTGAGAACTCTCAGAATCGTTCTCATTCGCCTTCACCCCCGAAACCGAGCTGCTGCCTCATCCTCACCAACCTGAAGACGATGTTCACGAGCAACATGCTCACCAGCAAAAGCAAAACACTCAGCGCGGAGGCATAACCGATGTTCCAGCCGAACGATACTCCGACTTTGTATATGTAGAAACTGTAGGTGTGTGTCGCGGCGCCCGGTCCTCCCCACGTGGTCATGAACACGATATCGAAGGTTTTGAGACAGTCTATGATCCTCAAAACCAGAGCCACAAGGATCAGGGGCCTCAGCAATGGAAACTCCACGTGCAGAAAAACTTTGCCCCAGTCAGCACCATCAACCCTTGCGGCGTCGATCAGGTCCTGCGGCACGGACTGTAAACCCGCATAGATCATCAGGAAAACGAACGGTGTCCACTGCCACACGTCAATGAGAATGATTCCCAGTTGCGCGTAGTTCATGTCACCGAGCCAGGAAATTTTGGAAACATTAAAGAGCGAAAGGAACCAGTTCACAGGACCGAAAGCGTAGTTGTAAAGCATTTTCCAGGCGACGCCGGACACAGCCGCCGGTACCATCATGGGTATCAACAGAGAAGATCTTATGATTTTTTCACCGCGAACACCTCTGATCAAAAAAGCAACACCTATTCCGAGCAACAGTTCGACCGGCACTGCGATGGCCAGAAGCTTCGCGGTGAATTTGAAAGATTCAATGGCGGTGGTGTCAGAGAATATCTGAAAGTAGTTGGAAAGACCTATGAATCGTGTCTCTGCACCTTTAGACAGGTCGTACTGTCTGAAAGAAGACCAGATCATGAAGGCAAAAGGATAAATCGTCATAGAAAGAAAAAGTACCAGTACGGGTAGAACCATCAACCAGGGGATCAGCCTGTTCTTCATTATGAATGAGGGGGCTCGGCGCCCCCTCTTCACCCCCTCACTTTCCGAGTACTTCCTGCCACTTCTTGGCCAGATCGTTCAGAGTGTCCATAGACAGCGGCAAGGTTCCTGCAAGTATCTTCGAGAACGTTTCGACCGTTATGTCTTCCAAGCGTGGTTCTTCAGGAATCCTGGGCCTGTGAGTCTGGCTAACATAGGTGACCTCGAGTGCGGGCACTCTCGGGTCTGCGGCCCTAACCTCCGGATCTTTCAGAGTCGACATCCTGGCAGGCGCGACGGCGAACCTGAGGAATTTGTTCTTGTCGGCCCATTTGGTGGTAGCGAAGGTTATGAACCTGAACGCGGCGACCTTCTTTTCTTCAGGTATGAACTTGTTTATTGCGAGTGCCCACTGACCGCTCACAGATCTGCCAGGCATGGGGATGACGCCAACCTTGTCAGCTCCAACAGTTGATTTGAAGATGAGATACGGTCCCGTCCACTGAGGTACCATGGCAACCAGGCCCTGGTTGAAGTATTCGATCGTTTCACCGTAATCTGATCCAAGTGGGTCCGGACTGTAGGGCATGAGCTTCTTCATCATCTCAAGGGCTTTCAGGCCTTCTTCGCTGTTGAACGCCGGTTTGTGATCCGCCGTGAAGTATTCGCCGTACTCGAGGTCCGCCGCTCCGTGCCTCATGATTCCGAGCGGCGCGCATCTGTACTCACCGAAGAACAGCAGGTACATGTAGAACAGAGTGTGTGTCCTCGGGAACATCAGCGCGATGCCGTATTCGGTTGGCGAATTCCTGTTGAACTTCTTCGTGAAGAATTCAGCTATCTCTTTGACCTCTTCCCAGGTTGTCGGCAGAGTCAATTCTCTACCGTACTTTTCCTTGAATGCCTGTTTCAATTTCGGATCTTCGAACAGATCCTTGCGGTAGTAGAACAGCATCGTGTTGTTGTAGAAAGGTAAACCTATCAACTTACCCTGCCACATGCCCGATTCTTCAAGAACCTGAGGGATGAAGTCGTTCAAATCGTAGTCCGGCGGCAGCAGTTCCGGATACTTCTTCATGAACGCTCCAAGGTCTTCCAAGCCAAAGGAAACGGCCCCAGTCGTCATGACGTCGTAAGTGAAAGCTTCGAACGAACCAGCCTGTGAGCGAAGATCCTGCAACAGCTTAGGATAGAGAAGTTCCCACGACAGAGGTACGATCTCCACCTGGATGTCCGGATTCTGTTTCATGAACTCACCTGCGAGCCACTTGAGCGCATCCGCGTTGTCCGGAGAGCAGAGCACTGAGATTTTGACCGCAGAGAACGCCATGACAACGAGCGCGACAAACACCAGCACCAACAACCTTCTCACAGTGAACCCCTCCTTTCTTTAGAGTTGAAGCCCCTCCACGGCCATTCAATTTCACTTATGTACGGTCAAATCTTTACAATATCATTATAAACCCATTTCTTCACTATGTCAAGTTGCGGGGTGATCACAACCTTTGGACTCAACTCTGATCATTGACTACAGACCCAATTTGTACGTACGTTCCCACTCTCCCGCTGCCGAACAACAAAGAAGACCTCTCACGGTCAGCATTTTTCTGCTCAGGAGCGTGCAGGTTGTCGCCCCACTGCAAAGAACGTTACACTTGAGATTGCAGCCATACTACCATGGCGCCGAGATTTCTGTTTGCCCACATGTGATACGGGATAAGAGTGAATCTGACCTTCTCTTCGAGCGGTTTTGACGCTTTTCTGTAAAGCTTCCCCTGCCATTCTGAGAGTTTAACCGCTTTTCCTGTTCCCTGGAGAAACACGGCGTCTCTATCGAGGATCTTTTCTTTCTTCTCTTCCAGACGCTTCGTTTCAATTTTAAGTGTCCAGACGTGGAAGTTGGGATTATCCTCTTGCTCAGCGCAATAGACAACAGGTCCCCTTCTGACGGCCACTTTTCCCAGATTGTCCCTTGCGAATGGATGAGCCTCGATGAAATCCACTTCCATGGGGAGCGAAAGCTCAACGGTGTGTCTACCTTTCCAATTCATAGTCAACTGCGCATAACCATCCCGCGGTTCGACATGAAATGTTTTTGCATCCAGTCTTAAGGAAAAATCGTCCGCCCAGTTTGGTATACGCAGATAAAGGGAGAAGGGTTTTTCAAGTTCAGTTTCAACTGTGATTAGCACTTTTCCATCCCACGGATAGTCAGTTTCCTGTTCTATTCTGAGAAACATTCCTCCAAATTCCAGTTCGGCTGAACTTCTTTCGTACAAGTGTACCTGCACACCATCGCTGGATGTGGTGTAAATGTAGCCCGGGAAGGAGGCTATAAACCTCGCAAGGTTCGGTGGGCAGCAAGCACAATCAAACCACCGTTGTCTCCTTGTGCCTCCGTAATCCTCCAGCGGATTGAAATAGAAGTAATGTTTTCCGTCGAGGGATATCCCAGACAGAAGCCCATTGTAGAGAACCTGCTCCATCACATCTGCGAACTTGCCATGCCCCGTGGCAAGTAGCATTCTGAAATTCCACATGAAGTTCGCGATCGAAGCACAAGACTCGGCGTAGGATCTCCTGTTCGGTAGTTCGTACTCTTCTCCAAATGACTCCCAATCGTGCCTCGAACCGGCCCCGCCCGTTACGTACATCTTCTTCGTCACGAAGTCTTCCCAAAGCCTGTTGAGGGTTCTCCAAACACTCTCGTCGCCTGTCTCGAGGTAAAGATCAGTTGCACCACAGCAGAGATACAGCGCCCTCACGGCGTGTCCCGTGATTTCCTCAAGTTCCGTGAACGGTTTATGATCGACGAAGTACTGCGGGCCTGGATTCCTTGGAACGCTGGCAAGGCCTCTTCCCCGTGCACGTATGAAATACTTTGCAAGATCCAGATACTTACTGTCTCCTGTCTCTCTGTAGAGTTCAACGAGCGCCATCTCCACTTCGGGATGCCCCGGCGCTCCTTCCCTCTTTCCCGGACCGAACACGCTGCAGATGTGATCTGCGAACCTCCTGGCGACCTCAAAGAGCGTTGTTTCCCCCGTAACCCTTTTGTGTGCTACGCCAGCTTGAATCAAGTGACCAGCGTTGTAAAGTTCGTGGTTCCACGCGAGATTCATCCAGCGTTCTCTTTTTCTGTCGCCGGACAAATAAGTGCCGACGTAACCATCTTCATCCTGAGCCGCCTTCACTTCTTCGATGACGCTCTCAAGGATCTTTCCGAGTTCCGGAAGATTTCTGTTCGCCAGCGCGAAGGAGACGGCTTCAGACCATTTGTAAACGTCTGTATCGTCGAACGGAAAATAGGTTTTATAAGAACCCTCCATCTTTCCTGAAACTATTCTGAAATTGTCCAGCCTTCCTGTGCTCTCCAGAAGATCGTACTGACTTTGTAGTGTCGCACTGACGAGAGTTTCGAAGTATCCGCCCATGAATCCCTTTATTCTCACAGCACCAACTGGCACTGTTTTCAACTTCGCGAAAGGACTTTTCGAAACATCGATAATTCTGCTCATCGAAATTACCCCTTTTCCCTTCTTAGTGTAAACGGACACAGTATACGCACTTGTTGAGGGACAACGCTATCTGAGGTTGTGCAAGAGTTCTGTTCGTTCATCTTATGGATTGAATGTCTCGAACGGGTTCTGAAAAATCGGTTGTACCCTTTTCAGGAACTCCTTTTTTGGATATTCATCAAGGTTCCTGCCATGAAGATAGATCTTGCCTGATGTTGGTTTTAGAATCCTCAGGATGATGTTTGCGAGTGTAGTCTTTCCACTACCACTTTCCCCTACCAACGAAAAGACAAAAGGCGTATCAGGCAACGATAAGGAAATACGCCAGACAGCTGGTATTACAACCCTTGAGAGTAGCGTCCCCACTTTGAAGATCTTACACACATTATCCAGCTTCAGAAATTCACCCAAACCGGCCACCCCTTGATCGGCAAATAACTGCTGAGTTTCTCGTGTTATATAGGTACGTACATTCTGACCATCCGAAATTATACTTCTCAGTTCACACATTGTCGAGACCATCTTTACGGAAATTAACCCAGACATAATAATCAGATGCGGAATGAAACCGAATGCGGTTGTTTGGGGGAAATTCCTTCTCGTTCTCTTCCCACACACCAGCATATACAATCGCGTTCCTGAATCAAGAGAATTATCCTCAGTTATTGGCCTTCCGTACACTACTTTTTTCTCTTCTTACATCACCGGGCCTGCCACAGAACTCCTTTCAACAAACTCTGGCTGCAGCACACACTTTTCTGCTTCGCCACCTTGGAGCATCTTCAACAAGATGCCGGCTGCCTTCCTTCCCACTTCTTCTTTTGGATGTGCGAAGGTGCTCAGAACATCCCTGAAATCGCCTATTGGTGCATCGTCAAAACCGATCACTGACAGGTCTTCAGGAATGCTCATGCCTAATCTCTTCGCTACAAGCCTCAACTGTAAGGCTGTCGCGTCGTTGTAGCAAAAAACCGCCGTGGGCCGCATTTGCTTGGGCATAGTGAGTAGTTCGTATGCCAGTTGCATCGGTACTCCCGTGAATTCAGACACGTTGAAGGATTTTTCGTAGATCTTTTCGAAACCAAGTTCTCGTCCTCGCTGAATGAAACTCATCGCCCTGATGAGGCTCGGCAAATGTATCGATTTGTAAAGGACTGCCACTCTCCTGTGGCCGTACTGATGGAATATCTCGGCCGCCTTCGTTCCGCCGTACGCGTCATCCAGCACGACACAGCCAGCACCTTCTATGTTCCAATCCGTGTGCACGATGACGACCCTGATACCCTGTTTCACCAGCGATTTGATGTAGTCCCTGTTAGAGCGTCTCGTCGCACTGTAAACTGGATCCACAATGAGCCCCGTGACTCCGGACTCCACCCACTCTTGGATGATCTGTTTCTCACGTGAGGGATCTTCCGAAGCATTCCCAAGGAGCATCTTGTATCCGTTACTGAACAGGTATTCTTCTGCACCAAAGACGACGTAAGGGAATATGTAACTGGTTATCTGCTGAACGATGATACCAACGACGTTGCTGCCAATACTGGAATTGACGAAAGAGCCAACGCCAGGCTTTCTGACTATTATTCCTCGCACCACGAGCCGGTCCAGAGCCTTACGAACAGTTTCTCTGCTTGCCCCAAATTTCTCCATCAACTCCAGTTCTGTGGGTAACTTCGCTCCGGGTTTGTATATTCCAGATTTTATCTGTGACATCAGGAACTGTTCGATGACTCTGTACTTCGGAGTTATGGCGCGATCCCTCCCCATGTACGTACGTTTGTTTCTGCTCTTATTGTACGCTCCGACTTCTCTCCAGTCAAGCAAACACAGAGATAACAGACGATACACACGATTCTGTTAACGGCCATGTGAGTAGTAGTTCACGAGCACAGGCTTATAATTCACTTCTGTGAGCAGATCGAGACGCATTCTTTACGCGTTTACGTTACTGAGCGGCTTTGCCGCACAGGCGTACGGGATAACCTTCAATCTGCACATGCGCAAACGGCACTTCACCAACGAGCAGATCAGTGCCATTGTCTCGGCTAATTTGTGGGGAAGTGCCATATTCGGTTTGGTCCTCGCACTGATTTTGAGTAAGTGTGACAGGAGGAAGTTACTCCTCTTTTCCAGCTTGACGGTCGGGGTTATCATGGTCTTGAGGGCCATCGTGTACAACTTTCCTGCGCAGATTTTTCTTGCCCTCGTTTCAGGCGCCATATCGAGCTTATCGGGTATCGTCTTCACAACGGTACTGCTTGGTGGTACAGGGATCAAAGAAAGATACTCCGTCTTCGGCTCACAATTTTCACTTTCCATGCTTGCCAACGTTCTGGGGAACGTGCTGGGTGGGACGATGGCGGACCGACTTGGTTATACTTTCACACTGTTGCTGGCTGCGGGCTTGCAGCTTGTTGCTGCTTCACTGGTCAGCAAAGTTCAACATGTGGGTGGTGACTCTCAATTTCTGAGAAGGCTTTCCCTCGACGCGGTTCAAAAGCGAGTCCTTTCGTACTATGTTCTTTCGAACGTTCTGGTGGGATTCGGGGCAGGATTGTTCCTCAACTTCAGCAATTTGATGTTTCACGATCTTTTTGGTTTCTCGCTGACCTACGTCGGTTTGATCATGGCCCTTGCACAGTTGATGACAGCGGCAGGGAGCTTGAGTAGTGGCTTTTTGCAGAAAAGGTTCGGAGCACTGAGAATGCTCTTGATCTGTTACACCTCGGTCGTTCCATTGATGCTGTCGATATCGTTCATCAGGGATCCTGTTACCTTCTCTATACTCTACGTCGTGAGGTTCATGCTGATGAACATGGTGAACCCTTCTTTCACTGTACTGGTTTTCAACAATCTTCCTGACAGCATGATCATGTCGGCGAACGGTCTTGGCAATCTTCTCAACAACTCCTCCAGAGCTTTTGCCGCCTATCTGTACGGCTGGATCGTCGAAGGACCCGCAGACTACACGAAGTTGCTTTTGATCAGTTCCCTCTTTTACGCTCTCAACGCGCTACTCACCTGGTGGTTCAAGAGTCGTCTTGAAAAGCTGGTATCATAAACTTTGAGGTGCTGTCGAATGGGAAGGGCCTTGTTCGTCGGCTTGCTCATCGTCTCGAGTCTGATGTACGGTGCAACTCTGTACGTCGTCAAAGACGAAACCGTAGAGCTCTACGATGTCTCTGTTCCACTGCTCCCGGTGAAGATTGCCAGTGTGAACATGCCTGGAGTGCTCAAGGTGTTGCCTGGTTCCAGGTATTTGTACATTTTACGGTCTGCGAGCCTCGAAATCCTGGACGAAAACTTACGTTCCGTGAAAACTGTCGAGCTGAACCGTAAGGCCCTTGATGCTGTTCTCATACGGGATCTTTACGTTGTACACGATTACTCGATCACGGTCTTCGATGAGAATTTGAACTTCAAAGCTTCTTACACTCTGAACGAGAAGATTTCGGCAGTCGCTGTCTATTCCGACATGCTCATCACGCTGACCGGCGGTAAGATCGTGGCTTTCGATGCGAATTTCAAAAGGATCTGGGAAGTAGCGGCGCCGGATCCTATAAACAACTTTCAGATCGTTGGTAGTAGCTTGATGTTCTCCACGAAAAAGGAATTCTACATCATGAACATCTCTGAAAAGGTTCCGGTACTCGAATCAAAGCACAAATTCATTCTGGATTTCAAACAGATCTTTCTCGTGCGGAACAATCTCGTTGTCTTATCAACCGATGGGGCCCTGCTCCTGCTTTCCAGAGCCGACATGTCGCTGCTCGATAAAGTGAACGTATCGGCAGTCTCCGTCACCAATCACGGAGACTATCTCTACATCGTTACAAGCAAAGGTGGACTGACCGCGGCAAACGTGTTACCCAGTTCTATCAAATTGTTCCAGACTGTTGCGAACAACGTGAAATATGCTACTGTGCATGGCATAGATCTGATGAAGTTGACAGGTTCGATGCAGGTTCAGCAACAAACTGCTTCGCCTGTGAGCACGGTTCAGGAAAAGACCAGAACAAGGCCTCTGAATTTCCTTGGGGAAGTGAAACTCCCGCAGAAGGTCAGCACGAGCCCGGCGATCGGCAAGGAGCTGTATCTGTCATGCCTCGATGGTAGTTTGCTCATAGTGGACCTTAGCAGTTTCAGAGTGCAGTCGAACAAGGTGGCACTCATACTCACCGCAGATCCGGTGCTTCTTGATGATGGTTCGATCGTCCTGGGCTCCTGGGACAAGAGCATTTACGTACTCTCCGACAGGACAAAAAAGATCCCACTTGAATCGAATGTCTCTATCGCTGCGGCGAGAACTCCTCAGGCATTCGTCGCTGTCGACGACGATGGAACGATGTACATATTCGAATCAATCACAGGCGATAGTGTGAACAGAGTTCGTCTGACAGGCTGGCTCGTATGTCCGCCGGCAGTGCATGAAGGTTACGGAATATTCGCGCTCGATTGGCTTGGGATCCTACACCTTGTGGATTTCTCTGGAAAAGAGGTTTGGTGGACCATGACTGAAACGTGTAAATCGGCTGAAATCGTTCTCACAGATGAACTTGTTTTCGTGATAGGTGAGAAAACCGTGTGGTGCGTTCGGATCAAAGATGGTAAGATCGCATGGTCGAAAACTTTTGGTGCGAGTCTGGTTCAGGGAGTAAGTGACGGTAAGACGCTTTATGTGTGTGACGATTCTGGTAGCGTCTACGCACTCGATCTTTCTGGTAACGTTCTGTGGGCGAGTGAGAACCTCTCTGCGAGAACGATTCTGCTGACACAGAGCGGTCTGCTCGCCGCCGGTGATGTTCTGTACTTGCTGTCTACCAGAGACGGTTCGAAGATCCTTCAGGAGCCTCTTTCTGCTCGAGTGTCTGGCAAGATGAAGATGTCTGATTCAGGTTTGCTCGTACTGAAAACTGACAACAGTTTGTTGCTGTACGAAGTCAACAGTTCACCTTCGCAAGGATGGCCCATGTATCTGAAGGACTGGAGAAATTCAAGCCTGCTTAGGAAATGACCTGAGCGCATCTGAAAAGATCTTTGCCAGTGCGTACACGACTACGAGGAACTCGAGCCTTCCCATGAACATTCCGACGATCAGTGTCCACATCGCGCCGAGTGGCATGCTCGGTGATGTGACTCCGCACGAAAGCCCTACCCCCGCGAGAGCCGAGGCAAATTCAAACATTGCCTGTTCCAAACTGTAACCGTAGAACGTCAACATCAGTACACCCAGGGCATAGGACAAAATGTACGCGGCACTCGTGATGAAAGCTTCTTTGATGAGTTGAGGATCGAGATACCTTCTGGCGGACCCTTTCCATATCTCTACATACACAACGGAAGTCTTTGGGAGCAGAAATTTTCTGAGTGACATTCCGAACGTTTTGAAGAGCACGGTGAGCCTGTACTGTTTTATACCGCCCGAGGTTGAATCCATACAACCTCCGAGCAGCATGAGAACCACAAGAACGAAGAGACCTGTTGGAAAACCGAGCCACGACTTTAGATCTACTGTGGAAAAACCTGTCCCGGTGAGGGCAGAGACAACTTGGAAAATGCTGTGACGCAAGCTGTCTGAAAATGTTGGAAACACTTTGCCAACACCCGCCAGAGAAACACACACAGTACCTAACAGGATCAACACGATCATCTGCTTGGGTTCACTGTTCTTTCTGAGCGCATGCCAGTCTCTACTCCAGAATGCATGGTGAATACCGAAACCGATAGACCCGAGAAACATGAGAAACATCAGAATCAACTCTGTTGATAGGTTATCGAAAGCTGCGACGCTTTTGTTCTTCGTCGAAAATCCACCTGTGGCGAGTGCCGTAAAAGAATGGTTCAGCGCATCGAAGAGATTGAGCCCGCTGATCATCAACGCGATCGTTCCGGCGACCGCGTACAGAAGATAGTAGGTGACGATCAATCTTGTTGAATGCCTTATGTTTGGTGCGATGTTGTCAACGCGTCCTTCTGCCTGGTAAAAACCAAGGCCCGTAGGACCTATGATCATACTCATCACTATGACGGCGAAGCCTGCGCCCCCCAGATATTGGGTTAAGCTCCTCCAGAAGAGCACCGGCTTGGGAAGAGCCTCAACCACAGGAAACATCGTTAAGCCCGTCGTTGTCCAGCCGCTCGTAGCTTCAAAAATGGCTTGCGAGAAATTGAGCAACCCACAAAGCATGTAAGGCAAAGCGGAGAGGACTATGACCGTCGTCCAGGAGAAGAGCACGATCACTGCTCCTTCTTTGACGGTTATGACATCAAACTCCGTAGTGTGTGAGAAACGTTGCAAGACAAAACCGAGGATGAACGCGACAGCGGAAGGTATCGAAAATGACAGAATGCACTGGAAGAAACTGGGTTCAGAAAAAATCCACACCAGAGGAAGAAGAAGTATCAGAGAGAAAAACCTCAAAAGTTTACTCAGTGTACTGAAAACAACGCGGTATTCCTGCAGCGTCAATCTCATAATCACTCACCGACAAGTAAATGTATCACTTGAGATTGAACGCTTGGCTCGCACAGGACCATCACTCTATCTTCGGGAAGAAGTTCGACTTCTCCACGGGGTATGACCACCGTGTTGTTCCTGATGATGGCACCGATCACACAGCTGTTTGGAAGAGGGATCTCCTTCAACTTTTTGTGAGCGGATGGAGAAGTTTCAGGTATCTCGAGTCGAAGGAAAACGAGCCTTCCTTCCTCAACCATGGAGAACTCTTCGATTTCGTCGACGAGCAATAGACCCTGGATTGTCTGGAGCAAGATGTTAGTTGGACTCACGGCCGCTTTCACACCCAGCCGGTGAAAGATCTCTATATCTTCGGGATCATTCACGAGCGTGACTATTCGTTCCACCCCATAGTAATGGCGAACCATCTGCGAGATTATGAGGTTGTCACGGTCGGTGTTCGTCAGTATGACCACAAGATCTTCGCTGCTGAGCCTGAGCTGCTCGAGCACATTCTTCTTGCTCCCATCACCGAGGATCACAACTGCAGAAAGACTCTTCGCGAGCTGCTCGCAAGCACGGGGATCTTTGTTCACTATGTAGACGTGGTAACCCTTTGATATCATCATCCGAGCGAGATAGTACGCGATCTTGTGGCCACCTATGATGACTACCTTCAAGTTTCGTGCACCCCTAATTCGGACAAGACTTTCATCGCTGCAAGCCGCGTTGGCGATACGATCTCGATATCGAATTCTTTGAAGATGTCTTCGTTCGCCGGTTCGTTCACACGCGCGATGACCCTCTTCACGCCGAAAAACCTCTTGGCAACGCTCGCGACCATGAAGTTTGTGTTATCGTCCCCTGTGAGCGCCAGGAGTACGTCCGCCTTATCGAGCTTTGCGTCTCTCAGCACCGAGATCTCAGTCACGTCTCCGATGATCTTGAATCCCGTGAACTCCTCAGGCAAGCTCTCAAGGGCCGTTTCGTCCGAATCTATGACGACCACGTTGCTGCCGGAGACCGAGAGCTTCGTTGCGACAATCGAACCGATACGTCCACAACCCACGATCACAATGTAGAGTGACTCAGCTTTCCTCATATTTCGCGATCTCCTTCAGCGCCCTCCTGTGCTCTGGATCGAGCGCCAGCGCAGCCTTGAGGTGTTTGTAGGCAAGTTCCTTGTTGCCCAGTCTTTCCATCACGGTCGCGTAAATGAAATTAGCTTCCGCATCGGGTCTTATCATGAACAGTTCACGCGCGAGTTTTTCAGCCACGACGAGTTTACCCTGTTCGAGCTTTTCTTCGATCAAACGAGCGAGCCTTTCGAAGCTGAGCTGTTCCGCACTCAGAAGTTCTCCGACTTTTCTCAGAAGGTCCTGCGCCGAGAAGGGTTTCGAAAGATAATCGCTGGCGCCCTGTTTCATCGCTTCGACTACGGGAGCTGCGGTGGTGATGGCGGAAACTATGAGTGTCGGCAGCTCCATACCTTCCTGTCTCATTCGCTTCAGTAGTTCAGTACCAGACATGCCAGGTAGCTTTAAATCGAGGATGAGCAGATCGAACTTCGATCTTCGCACTTCCACGAGCGCTTCCTCACCCGTGGCGATCGTGGTGACAGTGTGCCCGTTCTCTTCAAGAATTTTCCTGATGAGGTTTCTCACATTCCTCTCGTCGTCCACCACCAGTATGTTCGCCATATTCACCCACAACGTAATAGTTTAGCACTTTTTACACCTGAAGGTACCTTCTGATCTCCCAGTCTGTCACAGCGATGCTGAAGTCTCTCCACTCCCTCCTCTTGAGCTCCAAGAACTTTTTGAATATGTGCTCTCCCAGGACCTCCCTGACCAGGGAAGATTCTTTCATCTCATCCAGAGCGTCTCTCAGCGATCCTGGTAAAGATTCTATCCTACTTTGTGCTTTCCTCTCTTCACTCATGGCATAGATGTTTTCTTCAATCGGCGTAGGAGGTTCTATTTTCTTTTCTATACCATCCAGTCCAGCAGCAACTATGACTGCGAACGCGAGATATGCGTTACAGCTCGGATCCGGTGCCCTGTACTCGATCCTAGTGGATTTACCCCTTGCGGCTGGAACCCTAATGAGCGCACTCCTGTTCGATTTCGACCACGCTATGTTCACTGGTGCTTCGTAACCCGGCACCAGCCTCTTGTAACTGTTCACTGTTGGATTCGTGACTGCTGTGATCTGTTTGGCATGCTTGAGCAACCCGCCTACGAAGTAGTACAGAGTCTTTGATAGACCGTCCGGGGCGTTTGGATCGTAAAACGCATTTTCGCCATTTCTGAACAAACTCAGGTGTGTATGCATACCGGAACCGTTGATTCCAAAGAAAGGTTTTGGCATGAACGTCACATGCAGGTTGTACTTTATAGCGATCGTTTTTAAAACCAGCTTCACGGTTTGCGCGTTGTCTGCGGTCTTCAACACCTCTCCGTAGCGGAAATCTACTTCGTGCTGGGAAGGTGCAACCTCGTGGTGTGATGCTTCCACTTCTATACCCATTGTTCGCAAGGCGACGGCCACTTCACTCCTCAGCGATTCGACTTGATTGAGTGGTAGTAGGTCGAAGTAACTTCCCTGATCGAGAATTTCTGCCACCGGAAATCCCTTGAGATCTCTGGGCAGCACAAAGAACTCCATCTCGGGACCGGCGTAAGGTTCAAAACCCATTTTTCTGGCCTTTTCCACAACTAGCTTCAATCTGTAACGGGGATCTCCCTCAAAAGGTGTACCATCTGGCTTGTACACATCACAGATCAACCGCGCACTCCTGATACCGTCATTCGTCCAGGGCAGGATAGCGAAGGTGTCTGGATCTGGCCTTAGGTACATATCCGATTCCTCGATTCTCACGAAGCCTTCGATGGATGATCCGTCGAACATGATACCCCTTTCAAACGCTCTGGGCAGTTCCTGAGACGGTATTTCCACATTCTTGATGTTCCCGTTGATATCTGAGAACTGCAACCGTACGAACTGGATGCGTTCCTCCTGAACGATCTTCAAAATGTCCTCCACTCGCATGAGATTACCCCCCTGCAACTTTCATATGCCAGAATTCTAATTCAGGTTCGTTTACACGCGGGTTAATGGGAGCTAAGTAGAGGAAACAAGTCGATGCAGTTTTCGCAAAACCGCGATGAAACGGTCTGAATCCTTTCGAACGAGCTTTGTGAGTAATTCTTCGTTCAGCAGTTCCAGGACAGGCCTGAAAGTGAGTCTGTGAAAACTTGTGGGACCATACCGGTGGAGTTTTTCGAGGTGTTCTTTCGTTGCGTAACCTTTGTGCACACGAAAATCGTATTCGGGATACTGCTCATGAAACTTTTCCATCATGCGATCTCGCGTTACTTTCGCAACTATGGATGCGGCAGCGATAGAGGCACTTTTTCTATCGCCCTTGACGATGCACGCCCCCTGCTGTAAAAGCTTCAAAGATTTGCCATCCACCAGGACGAAGGCTTCTGGGCAATCTAGTTTCTCGAGAGCGCGGTTCATGGCAATTCTGGTTGCGTTCAGGATGTTGTGTGTGTCTATTTCTTCCTCCGTCGCAACACCGATACCGATCCGTGCACATTTCTGTATTTGCTCGAAAAGAGCCTCTCTTTGAGATGGTGTTAGCTGTTTTGAATCGTACACGTCCAGGGGTTCCAGAAGGATCACCGCAGCGGCAACAACAGGTCCCGCTATGCAACCTCTTCCAGCTTCGTCAACGCCTATGATGGTACCAAAATTCGATCTGTAGAAATCGTCGAAAAGGAACAGTTCTTTCCTCATCGAAAGTCTATATTACTACAATCACGTCATCGTTGCGCCTGGTGAGGACCAGAGAGTGGGGGTTTCACCCAGAAAGTAACATTCCCTTTCGAAAGACGTTACCTTCACACGGACCAAACGACCGTATTTACATAATGGAAGCGCTTCCACGAAGCGAACGCACCGTAAAAACACTCCGCGAGTGGCACTCGTGAGTGATGGGTATCGCGTGCTTCGTGGATCTCGTTCATTTGCCAGCTGATTTCACGGCATCGTTGAATATTTCGAGGATCAATTCTTCGTAGCTCAAACCTTCAGCCTGCGCCATCTTCACTATGTCCGAGTAATTTGGCGTCAACATGGGAAGGGAATTCACCTCGAGAAAATAAGGCTCGTTTCCTCTGACCCTCAGATCCATGCGGGCATAGTTTCTGAGGTTCAGGGCACGGAAGGCTTTCATCGCGTACCGTTCGATTTTCATTTTCAGATCCTCATCCATCTCTGCAGGGCAAACGTACCGCGTCTGTTCGCCGAAGAAGTGCTTAACCCTGTAAGAGTAGAACCGTTCAACGCCCTCTGGTAGAGTTGAAAAGTCGATCTCCAGTATCGGTAACACACGATTCGCGAGAATACCCACGCTGAATTCCCTACCATCTATGAACTCTTCCACGAGGGCTGGTTCCCTGAAGAGCGCATGCACCCGTTTCACAGCCTTTCTGAGTGCCTGTTCGTCTGTAACGACAGAGTCTGCATCGATTCCTCTCGCGCTACCCTGCCTGGTCGGTTTGACTATGGCAGGAAAGAAATCGATCGATGCCGGCTCCTCTCCTGGCTGAAAGATTGCAAACTTTGGTGTGGGTATGCCGTGATGTTGTAGAACGATCTTGGTGATCACCTTGTCCGTGCAGAGGGCGTGCACCAGGGCAGAAGATCCGGTGTATGGTATCTTCAAAACATCGAGTATCGCTGGAACGTGCATTTGAAGGTGCGATGTGGAGAGGTTGAACACCGCTTCGAAGGACCTGACGCGCTCGACAAAATCATCAGCGAAGGGGATTTTCTCAACATCGTGCACCCTTGACAGAGCTTCACACACAGCCTCTATCATTCTTTTTCGCTCATCGTCAAGGTTATCGAGATCATAAACGACAGCCACTCTCATCTTCGCAAACCTCCTCGAGCAACTTTTTCAGCCTGTCTCTTTCGCTGACCAAGTTTCCTTTTTCGTCGACACACCTGCACTGTCCATCGATCAGAGCTGTCTTCACACCGCCCTTAGCCACTGAGAAACCTTTCAGAGCTGGAGCGTCCAAGATTCCAGTTCTAACCGCCTCGAAGAGAATTTCTGGCCTGAGCAGATCTTCATCCTCACCATTACCGAGGGATTTGATCGCTTCGATTATCTGCAATGCCTCCTCTTCGATTCTTTCCTTCTCACCCCTCACCCACGGATCTGCCAGAGGATCAACGCATCCTCTTAGCGCCACGTTTATGGCCCTCCTTGCTATCCTCGCGCTCTCTATGATCTCCTTCGCTGTGGCCCTCTTCGTGGATTCGCAGTACGCTACCACGTGAACGATGTGCGGTTCGAGCGCCATGCCGTAGAACATGGATATACCGATTTGCCCCATCGCCGCGTTGTGATCTGCGGGCATCGACATCAGTCCCGTTCTTATCATCCGGTAAACTTTGAAGTTGTCGTCGGCAAGACTTTCTACCAGTTCTCTCTTCGCGATCATCTTCGCCAGATCGGCCCTCGGTGAAATCCCAGAAGGTGTCTCCAGCATGAACTGTTGCACGTACTCTCTCACCCCAAGCCGTTTTGCAACGAATGTGGCAAGATACGCTGTGGCAACCTCGACTGCGTCGTGCGCCAGCCTCAGAGCCCACTGATGGGAATCCGTGACTTCGACAGGGACATCGTTTTCAGCGTTCCAACGAATCGCCTCCATGTTCTCTTTTATGGCTTCTAACAGTGGCCTGTTCGAGCGCCTGTCGAGATCGCTGTACCACATGATCGGTATTGCAGCCCACGAGTTGTTGATGGTTTCTTTCAAGAGTTTCGAGAACTCGACCATGTGCGTTGTGCCTGCGTAGCACCTGACAAGCGGATAGTTTCCCCTCCTGCTGGCCTCGTACAGTCTCACAAAATCTTCCCTCGTTCTTATTGGCGCCCCTCCGGCGCCATCTTGCTTTGGATCCATCTTCTCTGGTTCAAAAAAGAATTGCTGACAGTTCTGATCCGGTGCGATCGATATCACATCGAGGAGCTGCGATTCTGCCATTTTCTTTATCTCCTCGATGGTCCCTTCGAGCGTTTGCAAACCAATGTGATGCCGTATCAGGGGAAAAGGACTTTTGAACTTGATCCTCTCACCCAGTCTCTGTGGGAACACTTCCTGCTTCTGCAGCTTTCTCGCTTCACCCCTCAAGAACATAACAATTTCGTCCAGTTCCTCACTCCCGTCGAAAGCTTTCTTTATGAAACTGAATTTTCTTGCCACTTCAGCTGTTTCCACCGTTCCACCGAATATGTAAGTTTTATCCAGCAGGCCTCGCACTTTTAACGAGTCTTCCAGCGTTTCGAGCAGATTCCGCAGTGCCTCCGCACCCAACCTGTAACTCATCGCCACCACGTCCGGTTGGTGTTTTTCGATCTCTTCCACGAGCTTCTCCACCGGGATGGCAGAACCTAAGTACAATGTTTCATAACCGTTCTGCTTCGCCAGATTGAGAAAGTTGAGCAAACCGACGTTGTGAACGCAACTACCAATTGAAGCACCGATCATTTTCATTGCCATCCCTCCTCCATGACACGTTTAACTTCGTCAACGCTCTTGCCATCAAGGTGAAGTCTTTCGAAGTTTCTACCCTCTTTGAAGAAGTCGATACCCATCATGATGGATGCCAGTCTCACGATGGAATCTATCGTGGGCGTTTCAACGTTGACCAACCTGCCGAAGGCCGAGATCGGAACGAGACTGGTCGGAACGTCCTCCAGGATGTACCTGTTTTCCAAGCTTGTGGGTGCCTGAATGCCCCTGTAACCTTCGTTGTTGTGAATGGCTTCGTAAAGATCTCTACCTTTCACATCGTACGCGTAAGAGAGCCATTGTACTGCCGTCATCGGTTCGATCCCAAATCTTCTCGCGACCGTACACCTCTCTTCATCGATGGTTTCAAGAACTTTCGCCACCGACGGACTTATGCCTTCGAAGTAGAATTCGAACTTTCCAAACGTGGTTTCTACCCAGCCCGCGTTCAAGATGATCGTTGCCGGATGAAAAACGGCTCCAATGTTGTTGAAACTCGTGTGGAGCGTACTCGGGGCGATCTCGAATTCTGGCATCACTTTCAGAAGTGTCTCCTCAAGATCCTTATTTCTCGACGCGGGCAAAGCTGCCACGGGTACGGCGTTTTTGATCCTGAAGATGCGCACCACTCCGGGGTTGGACATGCGTGAAGCGAAGACGAACGTCTGAGCCTCCGCGACCACCACGTCTTTTTTCACACCTTTCTCTTTAAGAACGTTGACGAACTCCAGGGCTCCCGCAGTCCTGCCGGGATTCAACACGACGATCTGTCCATCCTCAAGCAACGGAGCCAGCTTCTCGGCTATTTCTCTGTGCGCGTTGGCCGGAACAACAACCATGAGAAGCTTTCTTCCTTTGACCGCTTCCGCGAGGTTTGTAGTGGCGAAAGAAACCTGAGCTGTGGCATTGACCTCCCCTTCGAGCTTGATCTTCCTCGTTTTCATGATGGGTAAGATCCTTCTCTCAGACCTGTTGAACAGGGAAACATCGAAGCCTTTTAATGCAAGGTAACCTGCGAGTGCTTGTCCGCCATTACCTGCGCCGATCACACAGATCTTCATGCACGTCACCTCCGTGTCAAATTCATTACAATCTTAACACCAAAAACCACCCGCGTCAAGTTCTTAATCCGATAAATTGAACATAATTAGAGGATAATAACGGAAACCTTGCTATAATCAATGCGGTGAGACAGATTGACGTCAGTGGTTGCCGTTCCAATCGTTTTCATCGATGAAGAACCGTACCTTGTCTTCATACGCAGATCGCGCAGACTGAGCAGGCACGCGAACCAGATCGCTTTTCCTGGAGGCATAGTCGAAAACGAAGAAACGCTGACCGAAGCCATGTTTCGTGAACTCGAAGAAGAGATAGGTGTATCGAGAAACAGCTGCAAGTTCTTAGGTGAGCTGTCTTCAACCGTCACAGGTAAATCGAACCTTTTCGTGCAAGCGTTTTTAGTTGTGATAGAAAGCCCACACTTCAAGCTGAACACGTTCGAAGTCCAGGATCTTTACTTCGTCGCACTGTCTCAGCTCAAAGAAACCGGATGCGAAGAAGTGACCTTCCCGGATGGTCGAAAGACGTGCAGGTTCGTGATCGATGATCTGGTCATATGGGGTGCCACGGCGAGGATCGTGAAAGATTCGCTGAGAAAAATAGAACGGCTATTGGAGGGTTGCAGGAATGAGTTTTCTGGTGACGAGAGTGACGAACCCGATTGAACACCTTTCGAGAGTTGGGGTCGATCCGGCCTCGATACCCATCTTCCAGAACAAGGGCGAATTCGTCAGCCTGTTGATCTACGACGTTCCGGTGATCAGCGCGAACGTGATCAAGCAGGAGATGCTCGCCGCGGGAGGAGATGCCGCGGTCCACAGACATTCGATCACGCAGAAAGTGGACTCGACCAACGTTCTAACGATGGGAACCCTCGCACAGCACAGAAAACTTGTCGAAAAACTCTCCATGATGCATTACTGGAAACTGGACGAGATAGCTCGAGACATAGAGTACTGTCTTTTCGAGGAGGGAACACGCCAGATAGAGCTGCCATCCGGTCGGAAGATGAGTTTTGAAAGACCGCTGATCATGGGTATCGTGAACGTCACTCCCGACTCTTTCTATGCAGCGAGCCGGGTCGAGAAAGACAGATTGCTCGACCGAGTCGCGAGAATGGTGGAAGAAGGTGCCGACATCATCGACATCGGTGGTGAGTCGACCAGGCCCGGTTCGGAAAGGGTCAGATTGGAAGAGGAACTCAACAGGGTTGTTCCGGCTGTCGAGCTCGTCAAGAAGAATTTCGACGTCATCGTTTCTGTGGACACGTACAAGGCGAAGGTTGCCGAGGAAGCGATCAAAGCAGGCGCGGAAATCGTCAACGATGTGAGCGCGCTGAGGTTCGATCCCATGATGATCGAAGTCCTCAAGCAATACAAACCTGGCATCGTTTTGATGCACATGAAAGGTGAACCCAAGACCATGCAGGAGAATCCGTATTACGAAGATGTCGTGAGAGAGATTCTCTACTTCCTCAAAGAGAGGATCGAGAAGGTCAGAGAGATTGGACTACAGGACAGGGTCATCATCGATCCTGGCATAGGGTTTGGGAAAAGGCTTGTGGACAACCTCGAGATAATAAAACGCCTCTCTGAGTTCAAGAGTCTGAAAAAACCCCTTCTGGTGGGGGCTTCAAGGAAATCTTTCATTGGCCAGGTCCTGGACAACGCACCTCCCGAAGAAAGGTTGTACGGCACACTCGCCGTGACGGCCTACTGTGTTCTGAACGGTGCCGATATAGTCAGAGTACACGACGTCAAAGAAAACGCGCACGTTGTGAGGTTGATCGAAGCGATTCGACGAGCTGGCCAGTGAAACGGCAAAGTTCAAAGTCAGCCTTAGACAGATTAACAACATGAAACCTGCTCAGATGAGGCTGTGGTGGTAAAATAATGCCAAACTCGCGTGGGAGGTGCATATCGTGAAGAAACTTCTGCTCGTTCTCGTTCTTCTGGTCTCTGCACTGTCGTTCTGTGCAAAGTACGGTGGAATAGCTCGCTACGTCATGGGAGCCGATGCAGTATCGTTGCTTCCGGCCAACCAGACAGACAACATCAGCGGAACCGTGTGCCGCCACATCTTCGATGGTCTTGTGGAATTCGATGAGAAGCTGAACATCACCCCCGCCCTGGCTGAGAAATGGGAGATTTCGGAAGATGGCTTAGAGTACACGTTCTATCTGCGGAAAGGTGTCAAGTTCCACGACGGAGCTGATTTCAACGCGCAGGCAGTGAAGAAGTATTACGATTACGTGCTGAACAATTCCCTCAGAAGGACTGGCCTGTTCAAAGGCATCGTCAAGGAAATCGTCGTTGTCGATGATTACACTGTCAAATTCATCCTCGAGAAACCTTATTCGCCCTTCCTGAACAGGCTCGCACACGAAGCAGCCCTGATAGTCTCTCCGAAGGCCATCGACGCTTACGGTAGCGATCCTGCGAAACTCGGCAGGAACCCGGTCGGAACCGGCCCGTTCATGCTCAAGGAATGGAAGATCGGAGAGAGGATAGAACTCGTCAAGAACCCGAACTACTGGAGGGAAGGCCAGCCGTATCTCGATGGCATCGTGTTCACGATCGTTCCGGAAGACGTAACGAGGGTCACGCAGCTGAGGGCCGGTGATGCGGACGTCATGTTCAACCCCCCACCAGCACTCGTTCCGGTGCTGCAGAAGGATGAAAGGCTTGTTGTGAGGGTTGAACCGAGTTTGAGGGTGATCTACATAGGTTTCAATCTGAGAAAACCACCTTTGAACGATGTCAGGGTCAGACAGGCGCTCAACTACGCGATCGATAAGCAAAAGCTCTGCGCCACAATCATGAGAAACCTCGCGATTCCTTCCGATTCACCGCTCGCAAAATATACTTTTGGTTACTATTCGACGGGAGGTTATCCGTACGACCCGGCGAAGGCGAAACAGTTACTGAAAGAAGCGGGTTACGAGAACCTCAAGCTGGAACTGTTGACGCCCAAAGGAAGGTATCTGAACGATTACGAAGTCGCCGTGGCAGTTCAGGGTATGCTGAAAGAGGTCGGCGTAACGGTCGATGTGAAACCGATGGAGTGGGCAAGCTACATAAACAAGCTGTTCTCAAGCAACCCAGCGGACTGGGATTACGAACTGTTCCTACTTGGTTGGGCGCCTTCAACGGGTGAAGGGCACTGGGTCCTGTACCCGCTGTTCCATTCGGACAACATCAATCCTAACGGTACGGGCGATAACAACACCTTCTACAGTAATCCGAAGGTCGATGAACTCATAGACAGGATCGCCCAAGAACAGAACAAAGAGAAGCTCCTGCAGTACTACGCGGAAGTGCAGAAAATGATCGTACAGGATGCACCGTGGATCTTCCTCTACAACATGACGAACATCGTTGCCCACAGGAAAGAACTGAAAAACGTCTGGCTCCTGCCAACAGAGTTCGTCATCCTCAAGTACGCCTGGTTCGAATGAAATAAGGTGCGGCGTGTGGCCGCACCTTTTTTTGAAAAATCCAGTGTGCTGAAAATACACAACCACTGCCCAGACGGTAGTAAAATCGACACTGGGAGGAATGTATGTGAAAATTTTCGTTTCAGCTTTTCTGAGTGTGACGACACTTTTGATTCTGCTCACCGGTTGCATGCAAACGTCCGAACCACCCATTTATCCAGTTGAGATCGTATTGAAACTGGTTGAAGCCAAGGCGTTGCCCGGTGGAGATGAGATCACTCAGGTGACCGTAGCGCTGAGTAAAGGAAGCGAACAGGTTTACGAGAATACTTTTGAACGATTGCCTGAACAAATCAAGCTCTACATAAGCCCTGGAACTTACACCATCACCGTGATCGTCGATTCATCCCAGGGAAAATTCATCGGGGTCACCACCACTGAGCTCGTTCCGGGGGAAAACGTGGTAACCATCGGGCTTCAACCAGTGCAGGAATGAGGCGCATCAGAGCCATTCTCGTCTTTTTCTCATCACAGTCACAAGATACAGTACCTTCCCTGAAGGTTGAAGCACGGCTTCGATCGATCCATTGCTTATTTTGATCCTTCCGTTCTTCTGCATGAACGCACGCGAACTCTTCGATTCGAGCAGTTCTTTCAACTCTTCAAAGCTCACGTTTCGTTCGATCATCCTTTCGTACGCGTGCGGGGTGAGCAACAGATCTTTTCTCAGCAACGCAACGTGAATAGCACTGTTGATATCTTCTTCCAAAGTTTTTTCAGCATCTTCCTGCATAGCATCGACTTTCTTTTCACGGTTTCTGTAAGCCATCACGAGCAGAGAGACCAGAACTATCACTACACCGAGGATTTGCTGCAGGCCTAGTCTTTCGTTCCGAAACAGCACACCCGCCAGACAGGCGACGACCGTCGTCAGGTTCGAAAAAAGGCTCACAAGGATCGATGGTGCCTGTTTCACCATGTAGGTGTGCAGAAAAAACGCCACGGCGGAAGAGAGTACGCCGAGATACAGCGCCGCCGAGATGGTGTGAACGTTGAGAACGAGTCTGAACTCACCGCTCAGTTTGCTCACAATGGTGAAGAAGACAAATCCTGAGATCATCATCGAAAAACTGATCTCGTGCGGTTCGAACTCTCTCGACAGTTTCCTCGCGAGGATCGTGTAAAGGGCTGCGGAAACCATCGCAATCAACATCGAGACCTTGCCAAGGAGAGCTTCTTTCGTGAGATTGAAACCCACTATCAACACGCTTCCTATAAAACTGCTCAGTAGCAACACGTAGTGGTACCGATCACCTTTTTCTTTCAGCAGAAAGATGGCAAGCACGTTCACAAGAATCGGTATCAGGGCAACGATCATACCCGCCTCGGACGCGTTGATCCTTTGAAGGCCTATCGTTTCGAAAAGGAAATACAGGATGGGCTGGAAGACGATCAATTTCCACAGTTTCCAGTATGGCTTTTTCCCAAGCCTTATCGCTCTGGAAAGCAGAAGAAAAAGAAAAAAGAGGCTCGCGACGAAGAAACGGTAAGAAAGGAAGGTCAGGGGTTTCACGTAATCGAGCGCGTTCTTTGTGAAGAGAAAGGAAAATCCGAAGATGAGCGAGACGCAGACGCCCGCCAGGACCACCTTCCAGCTCACAGGATCACTCCCTCAGGATATCAACCAGTTCACGATTGCTTCTGCCACTGCTTCTTTTTCAACGTCGTTCGTGAGAACGTGGCCAGATTTTTCGAAGATCAAAAGCTTCCTCCTCTCAGACTGCACGTTGTTGTATATGAACTGCGCGGCTTCGAGAGGTACGAGCTCGTCGTTACGTGCAGCGATCACGAGCGTATCGGAAACGATCTGCTTCACTGCTTTTCTTGACATCCTGATGAGTTTGTACAGCTCCGCAGCCTGTTTTGGCCATTCGTAGGACCAGTATTCTCTGTTGAGAAATTCCATATCTGGATCTTCGAGTGGTTGCACGTTCTGTTTTGGAATTCTGTCTTTGAACAATCCAACGAGCCACGCGAGTTTTATCCGGTTACTGCGCGTGTGGGTCGCTGCAGCCAGCGTGATCAGTTTCCTTGGCTTCAGCACAGAGGCTAAAATGATCGCTATCACACCACCCATCGACAAACCTGCGATGTGTACCTCCCTGCAGATCGCTTTCAGATCGTAGTACGCGTCGAACGCTCTACGGAGCCAATCGCGTGCGTCACTGGTCAAAAAATCTTCCCCGCACGTGCCGTGCCCGGGTAAGCGCGGCACAGACACGGTGAAGCCCGCTTCGTGAACTTTCTCAGCCACGTAGGTAAAGTCGTGCGGAGAACCTGTAAAGCCGTGAACGAACAGCACCCCCACTTCTCCACCCTTGAGGAAGATGGGTAACGAACTGCCGACAGTCTTACAATCAACGAATCTCATCTCTTCACCCCCGTCACAGGATTTTACTTCAACGCTGTTGATGAACACAAGCAATAAAAATTTTTTGTTGAACGATGAGATGCCTTGTTCCAAGGTGAGGCTCACTATCTGTTAAATGTTGTGAAAGTGACTTGAAACGTCGTGGGGGCTTTGATAAAATTTTTACGGATCTTTTACCAAGAGGAGGGGTGCGAAGTGAAGTGGGTTAAGTGGGTCCTTCTGCTCGCCATGCTGTTGAGCATCAGCGTGATGGCCAGCAAGATCAAGCTGGTCGTGTGGTGCGGAGGCGGTACAGAGAGGGAAGGCCTTGAAGCAGCCATCGCGGAATACAAGAAGCAAAATCCAGACGTAGACTTCGAGCTTGTCGATGTTCCGTACGCGCAGTACGAGCAAAAGGTGAGACTCGGTATCATGAGCGGTGATCTGCCGGATCTCGTCACCATAACCTATCCGTACGCTCCTGGTTACATGCAGTACATGATCGACCTCAGACCTTATATCCAGAAGTATCTCGGAATCACACCGGAGAAGTACCTGGACGCAATGTACGATGTTGCTGCTGTGAGAATCGTCGATACCAACGGTGAGATCAGGTACGTGCCGTTGCACTTCACGATGCAGTGTCTCTGGGTGAATGCGGACTATTTCAAGAAAGCGCAGGTTCCTTTCCCGCCCTTCGGTGGCAGATCTGATCCGTGGACCTGGGAAGAGTTCGTCGAGGTGCTGAGAAAAGTGAAGCAAGCGAACAATCTACCTTACGCCATGTCCATGCAGAGAACTGCCGAAAGGTTGTTCAACTACCTCGGAATCAGAGGTGTGAAAATCCTCGACGAGAATTTGGATTTCACACTGGACAAAGATCCAAGAGCCAAAAAGGTGCTCGAAGAATTCGTGAACTTGTTCAAAGAAAACCTCATGGTTCCCGCAGAATGGATCGCCGCACAGGATCCCAACATGGCCTTCACGGGTGGCTTGACTGCGGTGCTCTGGGCCGGAAGCTGGAGCACGCTCGATCTGCTCAAGGCTGAAAAGAATTTCGTACCTGCATACCTGCCGAAGGATGTTGAGTGGCTGAGCTGTGAGGGTGGCCGCTTCTTCGGCGCCTTCAAGACGGGTAAGAAAGACAGAGAGGAAGCCGCCGCCAAGTTCGCGCTCTGGGTTGGCTGGAAAAACCTCGGTTACGATATCTATCTGAAGAAGACTTACCACATGTCTGCATACGAAGAACACGAAGTGGACTACGATAGGGAGATCATGAAACAAGTCCAGGCTGTTTGTGGAAGACTCGCAGAGGTGACGCCCAACTGGGTTGTCACGGTACGCAACTCCACGATCTATTCGAGACTACAGACACCGATCGTGAACCAGATCTCGGCCGTCATAGCTGGACAGATCAGTCTCGACGAAGCCATAAAGAATCTCAGGAAAGAGTACGATAAGCTCGTCGCCGAGCTGGGTGGCAAGAAATGAAGTTTCGGGGGTGCCGTCTGGCACCCCCTTCGATACTGTGAAAATCGGGGAGGAATGGCATGAAAAGACTGATCAACAGTCGATTCATTTTTGCGATACCTGCTTTAGTCTTTCTGTTCATATTCGTCCTGCTTCCGATTTTCAGCATCTTCGTGATGAGCTTTTTCAGCTGGGACTTGCTCAACCCGCCGAAGTTCGCAGGCTGGTCAAACTTCGCCAGATTGCTCGAAGACAAATGGTTCTGGAATTCCATATGGGTTTCAATAAAACTCTTGATCATGACGGTTCCGCTGTGCTTCTTCATTCCCCTCGCGCTGGCGGTGTGTCTGTACAGGGAGACCACTTCTTCTAAGATTTTGAGAGCGTTTTTCTATTGGCCCTACATGATGCCAGCAGTCGCAGGTACGACGATGTTCAAATGGCTCCTGTCGTACGATCTTGGCTTGCTCAACTACATCCTGAAATCCCTCGGATTCAGTCCCGTTGCTTGGTTACTCAAGCCAACCCCGGCACTGTTTGCGATCTCGCTGCTGCGAACCTGGGGTATGACGGGCCTTTTGATGATGATGTTCATCACAGGACTGCAGTCAGTGCCTGAAGAGTTTCACGAAGCTGCGAGAGTCGACGGCGCGAACAGATGGCAGACGTTTTGGTACGTAACGTTCCCACTTCTGAAGAACACGAACCTGTTGGTTTTGACGACAGCCATCGCCCACGTCTTCAGAGATTTCGCTGGTGTCTACGTCTTGACGGGTGGAGGACCCGGTTACTCGACGATGGTCACGCCACTGTATATTTACAGCACGGCGTTCACCCAGTGGCGAATAGGCTACGCCTACGCCATGTCTGTCGTGTTCCTGTTGATTTCCTTCGTGATCGCAGTCTTCACGCTTCGTGCACGTGAGCGCTGAGCCGGGAGGGAAAACGATGGCCAAGTACATAAAGTGGTTGTTTCTGATCGTCATGCTCTTTCTCTACATGCTTCCGGTTTACTATTCGATCGCCTCTTCGTTCAAGAGTCTGAAAGAGATATATTCGTACCCACCGACCATCTTCCCGAAAAATCCGACGCTTCAAGGTTACAGGGAAGCGCTTCAAAAACAGGATATGATCACATACCTGAGGAACACACTGTTTGTCGCATCGATCGCAACGGTCATAACCGTTTTGATCTGTGTCATGGGTGGCTACGGACTGGCGAAAGGTACGTTCATCGGCAAACTCGCCCTCAACAGGCTCGTGGTTTTGACACTCTTCGTGACGGCTCAGGTCATCATGGTGCCGCTGTTTGTCATCATCAGGAGGTTGGGGTTGATCAACAACCTCTGGGGTTTGATCCTGCCAGCCGTGTACACACCCACGGGTATGTTCACGGCGATTCAGTACATGAAGGATATACCGGACGAGTTTCTCGAAAGCGCGAAGATCGACGGCGCCAGCGAATGGACCATATTCTGGAAGATCGTGTTTCCGCTCTCCAAACCACTCGTCGCAGCGCTGGCGATTTTCTCTTTCACTTGGAGATGGAACGACTTCGTGCTTCCTTTGCTGGTGGTTAACAGAAGGAGTCTTTACACCCTCCAGCTCGCACTCGCCGTGATCCAGGGAGAATACGGTGGAGTACCTTGGAACACGATTCTCGCTTTCTCAACGATGACCATCATCCCGACACTGATCATATTCTTACTGTTCCAGAGATTCTTCATGCGTGGTATCACCGCGGGAGGCTTGAAGTACTGAACATGGAACCGATCAGAGTCGCACTCGTGGGCGCGGGTGGTTATGGAAAGAAATACGCCGAGCATCTGCTCGCGTACGGAAAAGGACACGGAACCGAACTGATCGCGGTCATAGATCCCTTCGTCCAGAAGAGTGAAATCTACCAGGAACTGGTGAGCCAGAAGATCGCCATTTTTGATGACCTGGCCCAGTTTTATTCTGACTCCTTTGCTGATCTCGTTGTGATCTCCACACCGATCCATCTACACTGCGAGCAAACCTGCGAAGCACTCCAACACGGTAGTCACGTGCTGTGTGAAAAGCCTGCGGCGGCGACGGTTCACGAAATCAGGAAGATGATCGAATTTCGAGACGAATTCAGACGCGTGGTGGCGATCGGTTTTCAGTGGTGCCACGATGAGACGGTTCAGAAACTCAAAGAAGACGTCCTCTCAGGCAAGTTCGGAAGGGCTGTGAAGTTCAAAAGCCTGGTTTTATGGCCCAGAGACACCGCATACTACAGAAGATCCTCCTGGGCCGGAAAGATCAAGCTCGATGGCAAGTGGGTGCTCGACAGCGTCGCATCAAACGCAACGGCACATTTTCTACATTTCATGATGTTCCTGCTCGGTTCGAACATGCTGGAGAGTGCGTTTCCGGAAGCAGTTCAAGCTGAGCTGTACAGGGCGAACGAGATCGAGAGCTTCGATACCTGCGCGATGAGAATCGAGGCGAAAGGCACCGAAATCCTCTTCTTCGCATCTCATGCCGTTAAGAACAGGATAGGTCCTATCTTCGAACTACAGTTTGAAAAGGCACGATTGGTCTTCAACCATCCGCGCTTTCCAGAGAGCGCGAACAGATTTGTCCTCGTTCGTGGGACAGGTCTATACGAGCCGTATGGAGCTGTGGACCATTCAAGCATGAAAAAGCTCTGGGACGTTGTCTCGATCCTGAAGGGTGAAGAGAGAATTTACTGCACGCTCGAGTCCGCATTGAGCCTGACTGCTACGATCAATTGTGCGCATCTGTCTTCGGCCATCCGCGATTTTCCACAGAATTTGAAGAAATCCGAAGGCGAGCCAGTTCTGATCTGGGTGGATGGTCTCGAAGAACGATTGAAAGAGTGCTTCGATTCTGAAAAGCTTCCCAGTGAACTGGGTTTCTCCTGGGCCACGGAGGCAAAGAGAGTTACGCAGGTTGAGTGCGAGGTGTTCGAGCTTGAAACTTAGAGTTTGTATCGTAGGTGGTAGCGGGCACTACGGCTACGTGCTGGAATCTCTGAGTGAAGAGTTCGAGATCGTTGCGGTCTCGCCTGGAGTTGTTGGAGAAAATCTCACACCGCTTCTTTCGAAGCTCAGGCAGGCCCGTATAGAACCCCGTCTGTACGAAGATTACAGACAGATGCTGAAATCTGAAAGACCAGACGTGGTGGTGATAAACACACACTTCTACACGAACGGAAAGATCCTTCTGCAGGCGTTACAGATGGGAATACACGCCTTCGTGGAAAAGCCGATAGCCACAAACCTTGAAGATCTTCACCAGATAGAGAAGATCTATTCAGAAGTGAAGCATGAGGTTTTCTTCGCAGCGATGTTTGGCCTCAGGTACAAGCCGTGGTTTTTGACCGCCAAGAGTTTGGTCGATTCCAACGCTGTGGGAGAAATAAGGCTGATCCATGCTCAGAAGTCGTACAAGCTTGGCGAAAGGCCGGAATTTTTCAAGAAGCGTGAAACGTTCGGTGGAACCCTGGCATGGGTCGGAATACACGCGATAGACTGGATTCACTGGATGTCCAACAAACGGTTCGTGAGTGTGTACGGCCTTCATTCCCGTAAAGCCAACAGAAACCACGGTGATCTCGAAGTCAGTGGTGCGTGCCTGTTTGAGCTCGAACAGGAGGTCATCGCTACACTGACGGTGGACTACCTCCGTCCTCTTGGTGCCGAAACCCACGACGATGACAGACTCAGGATAGTCGGAACCAAAGGAATTCTGGAAGTGAGAGATCGAAGTGTGTTACTCACCGATGAAGATGGCACCCGTATCGTGCAGAATCAGGAACAAGGTTACATATTCAAAGATTTCCTGAACCACGTGCTCGGCAGGGGACGATGCATGGTCACGGCGGAACAATCCATCTACGCAACGTACGTGGCGTTGAAGGCGAGAGAAGCCGCAGACGAGCACAGGATCGTTACTTTATGAGGGAACGTCGCCTTCTCGATGCGAAGATCTCTTCTCCTCGAGCCAGCGAGAAGTTGCGAGAAAGTGTTCGTAGAATTCCTCAATCTGCGCATCGGTCAGGTTCCTGTTGCCGTAACGCAGCATCACGTACATGCGCGTGAGCTCGCCGAAAGGTTCGAAGTCACCCGCAAGTCTCAAAACTTCGTAGGGTGTTAAGTGGTTCAGCCTGGCAAAGAATTTGTTCCTCAACCACCAGTAAGCCTCAATGACCGAGCGCTGTGAACGATCGAACTGGAAAGGTTCTTCGCTTTTAACATCCTGTTCCGTCGCCGTCTTGCCCGGTTCGCCGAGTTTGATCGGTACCGCCGATTGCTTTGAAACGTAGACCGTCATGTACACCAGAAATGCCGAAGCGAGGATCAGCAGGATCAGCGAGGACCAGTTCAAAAAATCGATCAATCCACGCACATTGCTCCTCGTTTCGGTCACGGTTGCGGGTGCAGATTCGACGAATTCGAACCTCGCTTGACCCATTTCTGTCTCTGTTGCAGTGGTCTCCGGGCTCGTCTGCACCAGTTCGAACTTCGGCTTCACGAGTGAGAATATGAAAGACAGAACTGACAGGGTCAGACCGAAGATCAGTACGCCCATCAGGAAGAGCAAGATCGTTCCTTTCAACTTGAACAGCTTCAAGCTCAGCGTCAACAGAAACACTCCAAAGAGCAACAGTACGATCGGAAAGAACACCTTTTCTAAGACCAGCTCGAAGCTTCGAGAAGATCTTTCAGCTTTCTGTGAGCTTTCTGGCGCCATGCTTCCCAGAGGCTTCAGCTGAACGATCTGTTGCTTTTCTTCCGATTCCTTTGCTGGTAATCGTTTCAGCGCCCAGGCGACGATCGAGAAGTTGAAGTTCGACAAAACGATCGCACACAGCAAGGAGACAGCCACGAAAGCCATCAACATCTTCTTTTCAATGCGAACCCTCAACCAGAGAACGACAAGCAAGGTGAAAACGAACAGAAATGCAGCCTGCAACCTTCCAACGTGCGAAGAAAAGTTCAGCGAGACACCAAGCACGACGAGCCACAACCAGCTCGACATGCCCTGCGATCTCAACACGTTCAACACGGCAACGATACAGAGGCTGGTGAGAAAAGCCTGTAGCACATTGTTCGTGACCACATAGAGCAAAATCCAGCTCGCGAAGAAGAACGGCACGGACAGCAACTGAATCGAGCAGCCCGGTCTGTAGCTCAACAGCAAACTGAGAAACAACACCACGCCTGGCAGAAGCACGTACAGCCAAGAGGGTCTTCCCTGGCCGATGAGCAGCAGTGATAGCATCGAGGCGATGAAACTGACGAGCCAGTCAGTGAACTTCGTCGATTTCATAGAAAACCTCCTGCAGGGTCTGACTCGGTTTGATGATCCTCACGATCACCTGTTCTTGCTCCAGCAATTTGGCCTTCTCTCTGAGTCTGATCATGTCCAATGGGTACATCTCGTACGTTCTCGTGGGCCTGTAGCGTGGATCTCTGTAGCCGTAAGGCAACAGAAACACCAAAACCCTTGCGCATCGCGCCCTCGCCTCGAGTATCACGGGCAGGATCGAATCAGTCAGATACATCGAAAGGATCACCACGGTCGAGGTGAGCGTCAGTTTGGGTATCTGCGAGTACAGCACGTCCGAAAGTTGGGGGCCATCGTCGGTGCCTTCAGACAGTGCGAGCAACTCCACGGCGCGCACCCATCCATCCTGTGAAGCCCAGTCCATCTCGAGCACTTCTTTTCCCACAACGGTCATTTTTATCACATCGTTTCCCTGAGAGAGCCAGTACAGGATGGCCGTGGCTGCATGCACGGCTTCTTCTTCGTAACTGGTTCGGAACTGTGCCCAGACGTTCTTTGCAAAGATTTCCTTAGCCATGTTCAGATCCAGAAAGACAAAGGTTCTACTCGTGGCCGTGTGCTCGTATTCTTTGACAAGCAATTTTCCGAACTTCGCGGATGCCTTCCAGTGCACCTTTTTTATTGGATCGTTCGAATACCCCCTGAGACCCCGAATCCGCAACGGATCCTCAAAGAGTTCGAAGTCGGATCGTCTGCCGGGCAGAGGTTCTCTCAAACGGGCTGGAAAGAACTCCAGATACATCAATCTCGGCAACACGAGCACTTCCTGAGGACTGTTGAACTGCGCCCAGATCTTGAACAAGCCCAGGGGATGTTCGTAATAACACAAAAGATCTTTCAGGATTTTCCTCCCCCTGGTTGGAAAAGAAGTCCTCACGTCTATTCGAAACGGTTCAGGACCAACGTGGGTTTCCCTCTCGAACAGGTTGTACGTCAGCGACCTTCCCACTTCGATCTGTCCCAGCAACGTGGTCTTCAAACGCTTCGATGGAGACACGACGGCGTGTTGAAACCAGACTTCCTCGTTGGTGAAGACCCTCTGCGTTGAAAGGTGCCTTTCAACCTCAAGCTGTGAAAGTGCCCTTTTCGTATCCAGAAAGTGCAACCATAAAAAGCCACAGAGTACAACGAACGTCACGCTGAACACGCTCGCGCTGAAAATTAGCCAGATCAGTGCCGACACAGAAAGAACGATGAGCGGTTGAACGTCGAAGTTGATCGACCTGAGCTCGAGTTTCACGCCTTGATCGGTGCCTCCTCGGTGTTCAGGATCTCCTGGATGATGTCAAATTTCGTTTTGCGCATCAACCTGGCTTCCGGCTTGAGTATGAGCCTGTGCGCGAGCACATCGATCGCGATGTTTTTGACATCGTCCGGGAGCACGAAGTCTCTGCCCTCCATGGCCGCCAGGGTCCTGGAGAGGTGAACGAGCGCGATGCTCGCCCTCGGGCTGGCTCCAAGCGCCACATCGGGATGGCTCCTCGTCCTCATCACGATCCTGACAACGTAATCCATGATGGAATCGTCCACGTACACGTCTTTGACGAGTTCCTTCATGGTGCTCAGTTCTTTTGGATCGCAGACCGGTTCGAGTGATTCTATCGGGTGCGATCTCTGCAACCTCTTCAGCAGTTCGATTTCCTGCTCTTTTGTGACGTATCCAAGGCTGACACAGATCGCGAACCTGTCGAGCTGCGCCTCAGGCAGAGGAAACGTGCCTTCGAATTCAACGGGATTCTGCGTCGCCACAACGAAGAAGTGCTCGCTCAGCTGGTACGTCACACCGTCTAAGCTGACCTGTTTCTCTGCCATGGCCTGAAGCAGGGCAGACTGCGTTCTGGGTGTAGCCCTGTTTATCTCATCCACGAGAAGGATATCCGTGAAGATGGGGCCCTTCTTGAAACTGAACTGTGCGGTTCTGGGATCGAGCACGTTGAAGCCCGTCACATCGGAAGGTGTCAGGTCCGGGGTGCACTGTATTCTGGTGAAATTCAAACCGAGCGTTATCGCGAACGCTCTCGCTAACATGGTCTTTCCAACTCCAGGCACGTCGTTGATGAGCACGTGGGCGGAACTCAAAAACGTCGCCAGCATTTTCTTGATGATGTCGTCTTTACCCACGATCACGCGTGAAACGTTTTTGAGCACGCGTTCAGCAAAGCTCGCAACCTGGTTCATCGTGAACGCCTCCAATGATGAAAGTTCTTGGCCATGAGAATTCCGGCCGCCTTTCGCGCCTGAATTTCCTCTGGTGTGAAACCTTCTGTGTTTCTGTAATCGTGCTTGCTCACGAACGAGTTCAGCAGTCCAGCCACACGTTTGAACTTGGAAAGCTGTGTTTCTTTCAGAACGGTTACGGAAGGGTCTTTGACCTTCGCGGCGATGAAAGCGTAATGATCGAAGCAGAGTAGGGCTTCGGACAGTCTGTATGGCTCCAGCAGCTGGTCTATGTTCCTCACAAAGGCCTTCAGGTACATCGCTTCGAACGACTTCTCTTTCTCACAGAGAAAACAACCCCACTCGCGTTCGACTTTAAAGTTGTGCGCCATCGACTCAATCAGATGATCCAGCATGTCTGCGTATATGATGGCCAGACCCATGGACCCGAGCTCCAGATGTCTGCTCAAGTACGACTCGATCCTTTCAACGTGTCGCCGGCACAAACCCTCAGAGCGGAGCTGCGATCGAACAGCAACGTCGTTCACCAGTTCGTACAGAAGATTGTCGACGCAGGAATCCAACGCTCTATCGACGAGGGAACATATGGGGCATGAGAAACGAGACTCAACGATCGCATCCTTCAAACTGATCTCAACTAATCCCATTCATTCCACCTGGAAAGACTCTCATAGTTTGCCAGACGAATTATATCAGATCACCCGCTGCTGCTTCCATTTGCCCTTGAAGAAGACAACAGTGGCGTAAGAAAGCTCTGCCAGTTCGGCGACAAGGGAAGAGAACCACAGGAAACTGGTTGGCAACCTCATAACGACCGCAACGAGGATCGCGTACGGAACCTGAACGAGCCACCTTCCGACGATACCGGAATACATCGCCGCTTTCGTGTAACCGGCTCCGAAGAATGCACTCATCAGGGAAATGGAAAATCCCGCAATCAGAACTGCCCACGAAACAATTCTCATCGCGAAGAGTCCCTCACGAACAACGGCTGGATCTTTCGTGAACAGTTCGATCACAATCCTTGGAGAAACATTCGCAAGAACAACGAAAACAGAGACGAAGATTCCGCTGTAGATCGCGGCCAGCAGAACGGTTCTTTCCGCCCTGTCAGTTTTGTTGGCACCAAGGCACTGGCCGACTATCGCGCTCGCTCCCATCGAAAAACCCATGAGCGGCACGTAGGCGAGTCCTCCAACGCGGTCCATGATACCTATGGTTGCCAATACAGCGGAACCATACATGCCGAAAAGTTTCATCATGACCATGCCCGAAAGACTCCTCAACAGCATCTCGATGGCGCTGGGAATTCCTATCGTCAAAAGCTTCCTGTCTATACTCCAATCCAGCCTGAACAGGCCAGGAAGGCTTATCCTGACAACTCCGTGGCCTCGAAAAAGGACCACCAAACCCCACACGAAGACCACGGATGAAGAGAGTACGGTCGCGATCGCCGCACCTTCCACACCGAGATTGAAACCTCTCACGTTGATTCCGGGTACTCGCTCGAACATGAACACTGGATCGAGGATCATGTTCAGAACAGCGCCAACCGCCATCATGAGGTTCGGAAGCCTGGACTCGCCGGTGGTCCTGAAAGCCGCGTACACGGAGTAAGTCGCAAAAAAGACGGGCATGAAGAAAATTCTCCAGTAACCGTAATCGAGAGCCGCGACGATGACTCCTTCGTCCTTGCTGAAAAAAGCTATCAATGGTTTTAGAAAAACGAACAGCATGGCAGAAGCGATTATCGCAACGAAGATCTTGAAGACTATAGTTTGCTCTATGGTGCGGTTCACACGCTCGTAGGCTTTGGCACCGTAGGCCTGAGAGATCATCGATACCGAGCCGGTACCTATGATCTCGTTGAGTACGGAGACCAGCCAGAAGATGGAGGAAAACAGAGCCACACCTGCGATTGCTTGTGATGAGATCTTCCCAACCCAGAACATATCGACGAAGTCGTAAAGGACCTGAACTGCGAATCCTCCCATGGTGGGCAGTGCCATGTAGAGTAGATTCTTGCGCAGACTACCTTCGGTCAGATCCCGCGACATACAGGAAAGCCCCTTTCGGCACGGTGGCCACGTGCACTGCATTGATCTTAATAATTATAATTGGAAAATGTGAGATGGTGAAGATCAACTCGCGAGCGGGATGGAAGGATATCCCGTCGGTAACGCCCTCATACCAACGTACTCGAGGGCTTTCCTGAAGGCAGTGTTGATGTCGTATTTCGTCGTCGCGAGGTAGAAGTCTATGTCGTAGAGTCTGTCGAAATAGTGCTGTGCGTCCACAAGCTGATCGAGCTTTTGCGATAAACTTTCTTTCAGAAAACTGCAGGAAAGTATCTCTATATTCTTCCTTTTGAGATAACTCGCTGAAAAGAGGCGGCACACGAGGGGCCTGTAGCTGTGGAAAAGACAGCCACCTTCAGCCTTGATGGATTCGTCCACCAGCAGTGCACACCTGTCGGCTGGCGTCAAGTGCTGGGCCTTTTCGAACCAGAAGTCGAACTGGTTCGTTTCGATCAGATGCAATGCGAGTGGTATGAATTCCAGAATCGTGGCTTCGATGTTGTACGCTTCCGTCTCGCAACAGCGCCTGCAACCGTTACAGTTGACCTGAAGTTTTTCATGCAGAAGTTCGAGTTCTTCGTAGATGCTCAAAACATGCGATGCGATAGATACCAACCGCTGAAGCATCTCACACACCGATACTTTGTTTAGCAAAGGCTTTTGACATGAACGTTATTCGGAAGCGAAGATGTGTTTCAGTCATCTTTCAAGAGTGAGGTGAAACGTGCGTGGAGGTCGTGCGGCTGAAGAAAGAGGACTGGAAAAGCTTCGAACTGAAGTATCGCTGGGAAACGTTCTATTTCTACAAAGTCGAGGTCTTCGAAGACGAGGACGGCTGGACAGTAAAAGTGAAAAGGTCAAGCAACAACGAAAAGATCGTCAAGTCCTTCTCTGAGTATCTCTACAGGCCGTGGATGGAAGAGTGCGAACTCTATGGCGTTCAGGTTGATGGAAAGATAATAGCCTGGATGAGTGTTGGGTACGAACGCTGGTGCAACAGGTTGAGGATCTTCGAACTGTACGTGCTCGAAGAATACAGAGGAAAGGGAGCCGGATCCATGTTGATTAACAAAGCCAAAGAGCTGGCGAAGGAGAGGAAGGTGCGAGCGATCGTTCTTGACACGCACAACAGCAACTACGCTGCGATCGAATTCTACCGAAAACACGGATTCTCGCTGAACGGATTCGACCTGACCCAGTACCACAACGACGACGTGTCCAGGAACGAGGTCAGGATCGATCTGGTGTATACATTAGAATGAATATGCCCTAATGTCATCTTCTAATGCTCGTCTTTGAGTCAGTCGTAAATTCAATACGTATAGCAATGCATTAATCCTATGATGTTGTGGTGCCTGACAAAGATGTCCATATGTTTTTACTAGTCTGCATTAACTACTAGTATACCCTGCCTATGTGCGGGAGGGAATCTTTTGCCAACCAGATCGTTCTGTGCATTCCAGGGCTCAAGCGAGGATGATTCCACGATAGGCTGGCAACGTGCCAAACAGCGGTTGAGTGAAACGCCACCTGCACGCGGATTGACAAATTACAAGTACAGCTACAGTCCAGGACCTGCTGGCTTTAATCGGCAGAGCATACGACTTACACACCGTGGAGAATATGAGAGAGCGAACGCGGGCTCTCCCCCACGGGTGGTGATGCAGTTGTGTTCTGTTATCAGGTTCGATGAATGCAATATAATGTACCTTATATTGCACCCATTGGACCCTCTCCCTGTGAGCCACGCTTCAACCTTTCTTTGCATCACAAGCATCGTCGTTTCCCTCGTTCTGAACCGACTGCGTCGACACATTCAGACACGCTCACCACTTACGAGTTCACCGTGACCACGAATCGTTCTGCGTCCAGGTGCCGTACATTTGTTGGGCTTATATAAACTCAATATGATGTTTTAAGCCGAAACAGCGATTCACATTCTATTGTTTGCGTCATGTTTCAAGTGGATCCTTACAAATATCATTGTTACGTACAATGCGGTGTGCATCACATATGTGTTAGCTTATTTGTACTTAAAAATATCTTTTCCTCACACAAGTTTGAGACCTACTCCGGTAAAACTCTCAAGCATGACGGCACACCTTCGTTATTCACACCGGCACCGCTCGATGCACGCCATTTCACTCGTCCAAGACGACTTGTGGTTGCTTTAAAGCTTTCACGTCGTTCTACTGAATAGAGTGAACACGGTTCGATCGCTCGATACTAAGTATTTCTTGTCACTCTAACGTAGCTGTCGCCGTTGCCATGCCGAGCATTCGCACACCTACACAGTCGGGCTGGTGGAACGTGCTCTGCAAACGAGGCAGCTCGTCCGACTCTCGCATTTTTATGAGCTGAGATCGCTAAGCGCGGTAAATGTCTGCACCGTAGGCTCAATCTCTTGAGAGACTCAGCACAGTGCGATTTCTGAAGGACCATCGATAACCATCGGCAGAACGCACGCGCTCGATGGAAAACGAAAATATCGACACCTCAGATGGATTGCGGAAGCGAACGATACCAGCGTACCGAGTGAACGGCAGTATTCAGAGAATACAGTTCCACCGACCGACAATCTTTCGTGGGTGTGTCTCTGGAGGCAGAAGTCGACACATCAACTCCCGCGCGGGTGATCTCATTTCCTGTGCCAAGCATTTCGAAGCACAGCATGGCAAGCTGCGATGAAGGAAATATTTCGGGTCAATTTCTCAAGCGTAACCACAAGAACACACTTCTTGAAACTACAAAAGATCATGCTCGTCGATGCATCTCTCGCTAAAGTTGAGCAATGCCATGTTGGATCAATTCAATGTGAGAAGCTGAGCGGGTCACGCACCCTCACAGTTTGGTGCCTTTCGTTTCCCTTCCATCTATTCTTTGACGAATTTCAGCAAACGCAGACAGTTGACGTGAACCATAATACCGCGTTATACTGGCCAAAATGAAAGTTTGCGATCTTCTACTTTCTCGCTGCGCAGTTGCTTATCTTTGCTTCCCAAGCTCGTCAATCTTTCATGATCCAGAGACACCTTCATGCCATCGCCAACTTCCCAACACTTTCGCGACGAGAAAACCCTCGTTCACGTTTATGCGCCGATCTCAGCGAATCTTCTCACGATCCATCACTATTCATCTTCTAGCCTGTAAACCATGTCAATTCTGACCTCGTTTTGTTCTGCATCATCGTTGCGATGAGCTGTCGTGTCACATCCGTTGAGCTTGAATCCTTGCTTTTTGTAGAATTGGATCGCACCAAAGTTGTTCATCTCCAGCACGATTGCGCGACAACCCTTTTGCTTGGCAACCTGCTTGGCTTTATCCAAGAGCAACTGGCCCACACCCTTTCTACGATATTGCTCAAGCACCAGAAGTTCATGAATCCTGAGCCTGTCGTTCCAGCCCTCCATGCCCAGCGTCATCCAGCCAACAAATTTACCGTCAACCTCAACTGAAATATCTGAACACCACCGTTGCTCTCCTCCATCCACTGTTCCCAGAGTGGTTTCTGGTAATCTTTTACGATCGGTTTGTCACTTCTTTCGACTCTAAACTCAACGGTCCATCCGTCTTTTGTTTCTCTGATGTCGACTCTGTAGAACCTGTCGCTGGTCCATCTAAAGTGCAGTTTGAGGTCTCTCCGGTCTTCCTTGGTTCAGTTCAACAACTCTCGTGCACCACACTTCCACATTGGGAAATCAAAAATTCCGGAATCCGGCACGCACTCATGGTAAACAGCGACGAACGCACCGCGCCGACTTTTGTGAGCCATCAAATATGCCTGCATCGTGGGCGAGAAGATTGTCATATGCAAGTTTGTTCTTTGTCTTCAGTCACCTTTCTATCTGAGCGTCGCCAGAGCACAAAAAGAAATTCTGCAAACATTCGTGGTTCAATCTACGCTGAATCGAAAATGAGCATGAAATCCATAAAAGCTGTCTTCAATCTCTACATGAATCGATGGGTGCGGTGCGAAAATCAAGCAGAGACATGCGTGTTTCGAACACCTTCAAGTTCAAATTCAGCGGTCCGTGTTCGTCACATCAGCCTTCATTTTTGCATACCTTTAGCTTTCCTTCTACCGAGCCAGTAGAAGAGCACCGCGAGTGCGAAACACATGATCGAACTCATGGGAGTGAAACTGCAGTGTGCGTAGTATCCAATGAGGCACGGCTTGCTCGCTTTGGCAGGTATCAACGTCCAGACGCCGAGAACCACAAAGATGGTGAAAAGTAACCAGTGCCGCTTCATTCACTCACCCCCCTCGGCAACGCGGTGGACCACAGGACGATCAGGCACTATGCAATCCAACAGAGATCTTTACTGTCCATTTTATCACGCTCGAATCGCGAAGGGCATAAACAATTCTGTACGATCAACAAGGTCACGAAAGATAAAAAGTCCCATACCAACAGGCCCACACAGTCAAAGATGGGACCGCCACCGATCCTCAGACCTTTCCTGCTGGTAACTAAAGCCCCATTACTGCGAAACTACACAAAGCTCTGCGCAGCAGACTCTTTCAACATTCACAAAGATCGCAAAAGTTCACAGGTTGTCTTCTTCCACGCCAACCAGTTCCAGGAAAACGGTAGTTCCAACGTTTAGGCGCGAATGTATGGCCCACGTGACGTTCAATCTTCTGAGAATATGCTTGACAATCGCGAGACCAAGACCGGCTCCGGAAACTCCCCTGACGTTCTTTGCCCTGTAGAAACGAGCCGTGACGTTCTTCAATTCCTGTTCGGGTATGCCGAGTCCCTCATCCTGAATCACGAGCAATCGGTTCGATCTCGTGATCTTAACGATACCTCCCTCTTTTGAATACTTCACCGCGTTGGAAACCAGGTTCCTCAACACTATTTTCAACGCTTCCTCATCGGCTTCAACCCTCACGTTCGTTCCTTCCATCGAAATGGCGACTCTTTTCTGTGCCGCTCTCTGTTCGTACTCGTGGACTATCTCCCTCAAAATTCCTTCCAGATCGATCTTTCTCAAGAATGGCTCGTAATTGTCTTGCTCGATCTTCGAGAGCAATATGAGCTGCTCGAGGATGCGGTGCATTCTCAGCAAATGTTTTTCTATTTTGAGCAAATGCTCCTGCACCATTTCCCCCTCTTTGGCGAGCTCCAAAAGCCCTATAGCTGCGCTGAGCGGTGAAAACAGCTCGTGGGCAACCGCGTTCACGAAGAATACCTTTGAATCTGAGAGCACCTGCTTTTCACTGGAGGGATCGCCTGAGGAAGGGTAGAAGATCAAACTTCTGGGTGTGATGAGGAGAACGGGCCTGTATCTCTGAACCAGTTCATCCCAGTTTGTAACCGACACCCCTTACGGTCACCAGCCTTTCTTTCCCGATCTTCTTTCTGAGTGTACTGATGTAAACATCGACTATGCGTTCGTTCCGTTCAGAACCGCGCCAGACTCTGTCCAGTATCTCCGACCTTGTGAACACCTTCTTCGGATTTTCAAAGAAAAGGAGCATTATATCGAATTCTTTGCCAGAAAGCTCTACGACCTCATCGTTCACCAACAGAGTCCTTTCATGCAAGATCAGCTTCATGTCCTTGTGAGCGAGTACTTTCTCGTAGCTGCCGCGACGCCGCAGAACCGCCCTGACTCTGGCCACGAGTTCTCTCGGGTTGAACGGCTTCGTCATGTAATCATCTGCACCCAGCTCCAGGCCGAGTATCTTGTTTCTGTCTTCGCGTAGCGCCGTCAGCACGATTATGAACGTTTCCGGGCAGACCAACTTGATCGAGGGGATTTCGTCCATCGCGTCTCCGTCCGGTAAAAGTAGATCGAGCACGATCACATCGAAGCAACCTTTTTCTATTTCTTCGTACATCTCCTGAAGAGTTTTCGCCGTTCGAACTTCGTGCGAATCCATCATCAGATACTTACTCACCACGTCCAGTATGTCTTCCTCATCTTCCACAACCAGCACGCGCGCCACGCGGTTGATCCCTCCTGTTCAGATAATGCCACGGTTGTTTTAAAAAACCTTTATGCTGTCACACACTCTCTAAAAGTTTTTCCTGTCAGATAAGATCGAAAAACCGTTCGAGGAGGTGGCAGTGTGAAGAAAGTCTTCTTGCTTGTGTTGGTCTTCACCGCACTGGTGGTGTACGGACAAACCCTCGTGATCAAGGGTTCGAACACGGTTTATCCCATCGCACAGCTTTGGGTCGAGGAGTTTCAGAAGATGTATCCCAATCTGACCGTCACGCTCGAGGGTGCCGGTTCCACCACGGGTATCAAGGCGCTCTTCAACGAAACGACAGACATCGCGAACTCCAGCAGGTTCCTCAAACCGTCCGAGATCGAGGAAATGCACAAAGCCGGTAGATACTTCGTTCCCATACTCGTTGCCTACGACGCGCTGTCCGTGATCGTGCATCCAAGTCTGCCGATCGACGACATATCCATCGAAACGCTGAAGAAGATCTACACCGGCGAGATCACGGAATGGAACCAGGTCGATCCAAAACTTCCCAAAAGAACGATCGTCGTCTATTCGAGAAACACCGCGAGTGGAACCTTCGAAACCTGGGTAGAAAAGGTTCTCCACGGTGCCAAGCTCAGTCCAAGGGTGCAGATGCTCGAATCGAGCCAGGCGGAAATCGAGAGCGTCGCAAAGAATCCGTACGCCATAGCTTACACAGGTATGGGTTACGTGACGGACAAAGTGAAAGCACTCAAAGTGAACGGTGTCGAACCGAGCATTCAGAACGTCATCAAAGGGACCTATCCGATCAGCAGGCCTCTGTTCGTGTTCATCGATCTGAGCCGATTCAACAACAGCTGGCCGATGGAAGGCATCGTGAGCGATTACTTAAGGTTCATCGTCTCACCGAAAGGTCAGAGCATAGTCAGACAGGCTGGGTTCGTTCCGGCGTACGGAACGGGTGAATGATGAAAAGAGTCGCATCGTTCATGTTCGTTCTTTTCACCAGTGTGGCTGCCGTTCTCGTAGCGGCGGCTCTTTTTGCGATAGTATTCTTCATATTCTCAGAATCGCTCAGGGCCATCAGAGAGGTTGGGTGGGGGCTGTTTTCGCCCAACTGGTATCCGGTCTGGGAACTTGAACCGGAGTTTGGTGTCAGGACGATGTTGCTGAACTCGCTGATCTTGACTGTCTGGACGAGCGTCTGGGTATGGATCGTTGGTTTGGCTGTGGCACTTTATCTGCACAAATACGCGCGCGACAGAGAGAAACAGGTCGTACTCAGAATCTTGGAATATGTGAGTGGCGTTCCGTCCGTAGTGTTCGGACTCTTCGGTGTTCTGATTCTGGGCGATCTCTTCTTAAGGGCTGGGGCATGGACCGCGCAGAATTTTTTGAACGCTTCGATCGTACTGTCAATTCTGACGTTACCCTTCATGACGAGCCTGACGTTCCAATCGATCGAGAAGGTTCCGAGCCACATCGTGGATGGAGCGGTGGCACTCGGTGCGAAAGATATCCACGTACTGCTGGTCGAACTCAAATACGCCGCACCAGGCATAGTGAACGCGATGCTGAGTGTTTTCAACAGAATTTTCGGTGAGACGATGATAGTGCTCATGGTTGCAGGCGGCGCCAACGTGTTGGTGAGATCGTTTTTCGATCCAATAAGACCGCTCACCGCGACCTTGGGTAGCGAGATCGGCGAAGTTGCCGTGGGAAGTCTTCACTACAGCGCTCTGTTCTTCATCGCACTGTTGGTGCTCTCGGGTTGTCTAATTCTCAACATTCTCACCAACGTGATCTGTAGAAGGCTCGAACGATGGGTCAAGGGGTGATAGCCTTGCGATGGACTCTCAGGATCATCACCTACGCCGTTTTCGCGATCATGGTACTCACACTCGCGATCATAGTTGTGTCGGGTCTTCCGCACTTTTTCAGACCCGGTTTCTTCACAGAGTGGCCCAGACGCGCGATGAGCGAAGGCGGAATCTTTCCGATGTTGATCGGTTCGCTCATGCTCATGGCGCTTGTGTTCGCGGTTTCGATCCCCGTCGGATTGATTGGAACCATATTCTTGAGCGAGATAGCACCCAGGAAGCTGTCCATGGTTCTTCAATCCCTTGCGGCCACGATGAACAGCGTTCCCTCGATCGTCTACGGTGTCTTTGGGCTTTCTTTCTTCTGCGTGAGACTCTCGATGGGTACTTCTCTGATCTCCGCATCGCTGACACTTTCAACCATGTCGATACCTTTCTTCATGAACAGCGCGGTGGAATTTCTCAGGGCAGTACCGAAGGAACTGAGAGAAGGCGTGATAGCGCTCGGTGCAAGTAAACTCCAAGCCACCCTGATGGTTCTCCGGGCGAGCAGAAACGGTGTGCTGACGAGTTTGATCCTCACACTCGGTAGAGCCTTCAGTGAGACTGCACCCATCTTGGTCACCGGGGCTGTCTTCTACACGACGAAGCTTCCTGTTAGATTAACAGATCCGGTCATGACGCTTCCCACAAGCATCTACGCGATCGTCATGAACCTTGGAGAGGAGTCTCAGTGGATGGCGAAAGGTATGGCGAGTTTGATGGTGCTGATCACGATCGGTGTGTATTTCCTCGTTCAGCTGATGAGGAGGAATCAACGTGAGTGACGTCGTTTTTGAGATCAAGAACCTTTACGCTTACTACGGAGATCATTGCGTTTTGAACGACATAAACCTGAAGATAAGATCTAAACGAATAACCGCGATCATGGGACCGTCCGGCTGTGGTAAAAGCACACTGCTCAGATGCCTGAACAGACTCAACGATCTGATTCCCGATTTCTCCCTGAAGGGACAGATCCTGTTTCGGGGACAGGACATATACCGCATCTCCGATCTGACAGAATACAGAAGAAGGGTGACCATGGTCTTTCAAAAACCCAACCCTTTCCCGATGTCCATCTTCGACAACGTCGCGTACGGGCTCAGAATACACGGAATCACGAAGAAGAGTGTGCTGAGAGAGAAGGTTGAAGAAGCGCTGAGAAAGGCCGCGCTGTGGGACGAAGTGAAGGACAAGCTCAAAAAGCCTGCGGTACAACTTTCCGGAGGCCAGCAGCAAAGACTGTGCATCGCGAGGGCTCTGGCGGTTGAACCTGAAGTGTTGCTCCTTGACGAGCCCACGAGCGCACTCGATCCGATCGCCACTACGAAGATCGAAAGACTGCTTGAAGAGCTCGCCGAACAGTACACTGTGGTCATAGTCACGCACAGTATGGGACAGGCTTTGAGGATCAGCGACGAAGTCGTGTTCCTCTACGAAGGAAAGCTGATAGAATATGGCGACACATCCGTCATCGCCAAAACACCGAAACACGAGGTGACCAGACAGTTCCTGACAGGTAAAATAGGTTGAGGAGGAAGTGTCATGACGGAAAGAACCCTGCACTACGAAAGAGAGATGAACTTCCTGAACGCGAAGTTGATGGAATTCGTGAACGGAGTGGAGGAACTTTTCGAGAAAACTCTGTACGCGGTTCAGTCCAGCGACGAGAAGACCATAAGAGAAATAGAGGAGATGGACGATTACTTCGACGAACTCGATCTGACCATCCAGTCCACCGCGTTCGACGTGATCGCAAAATACCAGCCACTGGCAGAAGACCTCAGGTTTGTCGTCGCGATGATAGGTCTTTCGATAGATCTGGAAAGGATCGCGGACGAGTGTGTCAACATTGCCCAGCTCAGCAGACACGTCCAAAGGAGCCTGGAAAGTTTCACAAGTTGGGAAACTCTCAACGACATGGTCAGGATCATAAACACGATGTTGCAGCAGACGGTTGAAGCCGTGAAGAATAGAGATCTCGAACTCGCGATCAAGGCCTGGCAGAAAGATGACGATGTCGACAGACTGCACAACGAAGGCCACGAGAATCTCATCGAATTGGCGTGTCGTGAAACGAACCCGAGGATGATGAGGATCTACCTCGAAGAAGCTTTCCTGATAAGACACCTCGAGAGGATCGCGGACCATCTGACGAACATCTGCGAAAAGCTTTACTTCATGCAGACCGGAGAGCAGTTGAAAAAAATCATGCGGTCCAGAAAATGACCCTGGACCGCACGATCAAGACCATAACCACCAGTGATCAACTACTGACAATTGCGATCAGGCTTTCAGAAAATCCAAGATCTCGTGGGTATCGGGTAACTGCTTGATTGGATACACCTTGACCCAGACAACCTTACCCTGTTCGTCGATGAGTACGTTCGCCCTCTCGGAAAAACCGTCCCGTTCTCTGAATATACCGAAGGCTTTGGCTACTTCCCCGTGGGGCCAGAAGTCTGAGAGTATGAGCAACTTCTTCAGTCCCAGCGCCTCGGCCCAGGCCTTCTTGCTGGGAACGGGATCGACGCTCACACCCAACGGCAGAACGTTCAGAGCTTCGAACTGATCGTATGCCGCTTCGAGCGATTTCATCTGCTCCGAGCACACACTCGTCCACGCGAGTGGGTGAAAAGACAGAAGCACCTTTTTGCCCTTCAAATTCGAAAGTTGTACCGTGTTTCCGTGTTGATCTTTCAAACTGAAATCGGGTGCCACAGATCCGATCGACAGCATACCTTCACCTCCTATATCAACCACGGAAAGAAGAAGTGAACGAAAAACCAGGCGATCACGATGAAATCCGTGAATCTGTGAAGAACCAGCCAGCGCTTTTTCAAAGGCCTTCTCAGCAAATAGTAGATGAAGAGCAGGACCACGCCGAGCCACAGAAGTGTTCCGGTGTGAAGCTGGATCCGTCCAAGCGCCAGATAGCCATGTATCGCACCGGTGACGAGCAACGCGAAACCGCTGAATCTGTGAATTCTGGATCCGATCTTCAAGAAAGAGCGGGCGCGTTCGAACCTCTTGAGTATTCTCCTCAGCGGGAAGAGAGAAAAATTGTAGAACAGCAACGCTACGCTGATCCAGGCAAAGATCTTGTAGCTCACAGCGTACCAAATCCCACGCGGAGAAACTCTCTCAAGACCATTGGATCTGCATGTTCGTGCTCGCAGGATCCTTCAAGTTCACACTCGAACTGACCCGTGTAGTCTTTTCCCGCCTGGGCATCGTCTTCCAACTTCAGCTCCGCACGCCAATCTGGGACATTGGTCACATCGTAAACGATCCCCGCGACCATGATGAAAGATTTGTACGTTTCTTCATTGAACACTCTCACTTGTGTGCCGTCGAACCTGGAAAGCGTCTGCGCATCGAAAATCAGAAGACCAACGGGAAAACTCTTAGACAGACTGGCCTGAACGTTTTCGACTCTGCTCAGCTCGTAGGTCAACTCCTGACCCACCGGAAAAGAATGGAACGTTCTGTTCCTGCCGTTGTACGCAGGGCTATCCTTCACATCGTACACGACCCCTGAGAACGCCACGTAAGGTTTCGCTTTCGTGTCCTGGGCGAACTTCGAGAGCTGTTCGAGTGTGAAAACGAGTACACCGTAAGTTCTGAAACCCTGAAGCTTTCGAATCCCGTGAGGAGAATCTTTCACGATATCGTAGGTCAACTCTTCGCCGGCGCTGTGTCGTCCACGGTGCACGCCACCGCGCCAGAGGTTAGAGTTCGAAACATCGTAGATGATGCCGTTCACCGCCACCAGAGCAGGTTTGTTCTTCCCATCGAAGCCGGAAAGTTCATCGATATCGATCGCGAGTATTCCCACGAGTCTGTCTTCGCTCAAATTGAGCGTGCTCGCTTCTTCCACAGTGAGAAATTTCTTGTCTGCCTTCACGTTGTAGACAACACCTTCGACGGATACGAACTCTTCCGTTTCGAGAAACCTTTTCAAACTGACCAGAGGATATTCACCCTTGAAATCTTTGATGCTGAACTGTCTCAAATCGAGTGCGAAAAGTGCAACCGCGACCACAACGATCACAGCGATGAATACTTTTCTCACGCCTTCACCTCCTGATCAAATAATAGCACAATCTTTTTAGTCTTGAAAACTTGTAAGTGATACAAGATGAGTTTCACCGTGGTGGTCGTGATAGAATGGTTCTGTTAGCGAACGTACTGCAGCGATTGGAGGTGTTTGGTCTGGAAATGACTCACAGAAGTGTGTCCACGTTACTGGGAGATCCGAAAAAAGCCATAAGAAAACTCTCTGGTCCAATGATGCTCGCCATGCTCGTTCAAACGCTTTACAATCTGGTCGACGCGATATGGGTCGCGGGACTCGGACCCGGCGCACTCGCTGCAGTGGGTGGATTCTTCCCGATCTTCATGATCATCCTTTCGCTCGCGACGGGACTCGGCATAGGCACGAACGCGGTGGTCTCACAGCGAATAGGTGCAAGAGACAAAAGTGGAGCTGAGAATGCGGCGAAAGTGGCCCTGCTACTCGTGACGATCATGGCCATTGCGATAACCATCGTTTCACTGGTACTGATCAAACCTGCCCTGGTCCTTATGGGTCAGTCCGGCGAAGCGCTCGAACTCTGTTTGCAATATTCCTACATCGTTCTCCCGTTCACGATCGTCTTCATGCTCACCAACGTTGCGAACGCGATCTTCCGTGCTGAAGGCGATGCCAGACGCGCGATGATCGTGATAACAACCGGATCGGTTCTGAACATAGCGCTGGATCCCATCTTCATCTACTGGTTCAGGCTGAACGTCGCCGGGGCGGCTTACGCGACTGTGATTTCTGCGACAGTCGGTTTACTTTTGAGCGCCTACTGGTTCTTCATACGAAAAGTCTCATACTTAGACCTCAGCTTCAGGAAAAATCGGCTCGACTTCTCTCATCTGTGGAGGATACTTTCTATAGGAATTCCTGCATCTCTGGCGCAGCTTTCCATGTCCGTAGCGATCTTCATTCTGAACAGGTTCGCATCGATCGCTGCGGGTGCGAACGGCATAGCGGTCTTCACGAGCGCCTGGAGGATCATCAACTTCGGTACCATTCCCATGCTGGGTATCGCAGCGGCAGTGACAACCGTTGTGGGAGCAACTTACGGTGCGAAAGACATTGAAAAACTCGAGAACGCCTATCTCTACGCCGTCAGATTGGGATTACTAATAGGCATCGCTGTGATGTTGTTTGTGCAGATACTTTCAAAGCAGATAGCTTTTCTCTTCTCTTACTCCGAGCAGGGCAGCGTCATATTCGACGACATAGTGAACGCCTTGAGAGTGCTCAGTCTCTTCCTGCCGGGTACTCCCTTCGGCATGTTCACCTCCGCCATGTTCCAGGGTATAGGCCATGGTATGAAGAGCTTGATCGTCACAATCTTCAGGACTCTTCTGCTTCAGGTCTTCTTCTGCTGGCTCTTCGTGAGCGTCGCGAGGATCGGGCTTCAGGGTGTCTGGTTGGGCATCGTGATCGGCAATCTGACCAACGCGGTGGTCGCGTTCGGCTGGGGTAAAAGCGTGATTCGAAAACTGAAACAAATTCCTGCGATTTGAACCCACTATAATAGGTTGGGTGAACGAGTTGAAGAAGAAAAGGTACACCCTCTTGCTCTATGTCCTCATCTGTGTGAAGCTCTTTTTGTTCTATCTCTTCACGGTGGGCATCATCAAGATTCAGAGCATGCTCAGCAGTTTTCTCTGGTGCTCGCTTCTCGTTGTTTTGTTCGCAACGTTTCTCGAAAAACAGCAATTTCTGCTTTACTGCGTCCTGTCTGGCATGTTCATCGTGGACTATCTCTACTTTCAGAACTTCGGGTCTTTACCATCGATCAAACATCTGCTCCTCTTACCGCAACTGCCGAAGGTTGGTTCGAGCATAAAGTACTTCCTCAATCCCGTGTCGCTGTCGTTCGTCGCGGACATACCGCTGGTGGTCTTCTTCGATAGAAGATTCCTCAAGGGACTGTCGCAGCGAGAAAAGCGAGCAGAAAAATTTCCGCCGCTTCTCATGGTCCTCTGCGCAGGTTTCGCGTTTTTCCCAGCCTTCACAGAAGGCTTGAAACCAATGCAGTTCTTCAACAAGTACGGACTGGTTGCATACCACATTTACGATCCCGTATACCTTCTATCATTCGAAAAGCACACTGCCACTGCTCCGAATCCTCCCGTTGTTCAAACTCAGCGCGAAACTGGGAAAAAATTCTTCGGAATCGCCCAGAACAGAAACGTGATCGTTGTTCAGTTCGAAGCCTTGCAGAACGTACTTCTGCGCAGAACTTACAACGGCCAGCCAGTCACACCGAACCTGAACGCTCTGCTCGAGAAAAATTCGATCTACTTCAGCAACTATTTTCAACAAACAGGAGCAGGGAACACCGCGGACGCTGAATTCGTGAGTTTGACCTCCTTGCACGCCCCAGGCGATCGCCCTGCCTACGAAATTTATGGAGACATCGAACTGGATGGGCTGGTTCGAGCGCTCAAAAGAGCACGGTACCACACTGTCGCGATCCACGGCAACACGAAGAGTTTCTGGAACAGAGATAGGGCCTACGTTTCTCTGGGTTTCGACGAATTCTTCGGTCTGGAAGATCTCAATCCTGACGACATCGTTGGCATGGGACTGAGCGACTTTTCCCTTTACAGACAGGCTGTGGAAATCCTGAAGAAGTTGCCTCGTCCCTTCTTCGCCTTCGTGGTTACGCTGTCGAGTCACACACCTTTCATCCTGCCGGAAAATCTGAAAACACTGCAACTGGATGCCAGGCATGAAAACACATTGTTTGGAAACTATCTTCAAGCCATCAATTATGCCGATCGCGCTTTCGGTTACTTTCTCCAACTTCTGAAAGCCGCAGGACTTTACGAGAATTCCATCGTGGTTGTGTACGGCGACCATGCCGGGCTCTATCCGTTCAACAAAGAAAGCAAACAATTGATGAGCGAATGGCTGAAGGAGGAGTACAGCTATCTCACGGCCCTCAACGTACCGCTCATAATCCACGTACCTGGTCTCGGCAAAAGTTACGAGATCACAACCGTGGGAGGACAGGTGGACTTCACACCCACGTTGCTCAACGTCCTGGGCTTGAAATGCGATCTCAAAGTCTGTGTCGGGAAAGATCTCTGCAACGGCGATGATTTTGTCGCGTTCAGGTACCACCTCCCGGACGGTTCTTTCTTGGATGGTTCGAGATTTTTCACGGTCTCGGAAGATGGAAGGATCGCGAACAGTACAGGTTTTGATGCGAACACGAAAGAATCCTTGCCTTATTACGAATTTCTGGACGGCTACAAACGTGCGATGAAGCAGATCGAGGTTTCGAGGCATTTCCTCGAAAGTCTCAGAGGTAGGGTGACTGAGAGAGTTGAGACTCGATAGGTACCTCTCAAATTCCGGTGTCGGAACCAGAACGGAAGTTAGAAGGCTTATAAGGGACGGCCAGGTGAGAGTGAACCACCAGGTCGTGAAGGATCCGGCGTTCAACGTTTCAGAGAACGATGTGGTTGAATGCTCAGGCCAGCGGGTCGAACCGTTCAGACACGTGTACGTCGTTGTGCACAAACCCGCCGGGTACGTATGCGACAGGGTCGATGACGCGAACGTTTTTGACCTGCTGAACGAACCGTGGGTGCACAGGCTCCACGTGGCCGGTCGGTTGGATAGAGATGTCGAAGGTGTGGTCATACTCACGAGTGATGGCTGGTTCACACACCTGTTGATAGATCCGAAATCGCGTCTGGAAAGAGAGTATCTGATCTACACGGATGGGAAGCTCACGGATGAGATGAAACACCTCGTGGCGGCCGGGATAAAACTGGGTGAGGAAAAGTTTGCACCCGCGAAGATCGAAGAGGTGGCCGATGGACTTGTGAGGATCGTCCTGACGGAAGGAAAGTACCACGAGATCAAGAAGATACTGAGGGCGATAGGCTTGAATTACAAGAAGATCGTGCGAACCAGGTTCGAAAACATCACAATCGAAAACCTCTCACCTGGCCAGTACAGAAACTTGACCCAAGAGGAAATCAAACTCATCGTTGAGATCGCTAAGAAAAGACGCACCGAATCTCGTTCGAGCCGAACCAATGAACGCGATCTCTCCGATTCATGAACTGAAAAAGAACTTCACCATCGCTGTGAGAAGGTAAGAAACCACCGCTGCCGTGAAGGGCGTCATGATCCAGACAAGTACGATATTCATAACGAGTCTCGTATTGGCAAGTTTCGCACCTCTGGCGTATCCCAGCCCAATGACCGAACCAACGATCGCCTGCGAAGAAGATACCGGTATTCCAACGAGACTGTAGATCCACAGCGTGATCGAATGTGCCAGCACCGCGATCATGCCGGAGAAGTGATCCAGTGCTACTATGCCTTTTCCCACCGTCATTATCACGCCTTTGCTGAAACTAACCATTCCAAGTGCGATGCTCAGACTTCCAAGCAACGCGGCTTCTTCGACGCTCATAAGGTTTCCAACCAGAGCACCCGTCACGTTCGCAACGTTGTTCGCACCGAGTGCGTAACAACCGTACAAACCAACCAGCCAAGAACCGATCTTTATGAATCTGTCCTGATACTGGACGGATCGAATTCGTCTGAAAAACACGGCTAAAACTTTGTACAATAGAAAACCTATCAGCGCCGCACCAGTGGGCGTCAGCAACCAAACGATGACGAACTTCGCCATCGGGGACCAGTTGATGTTCTCGAAGCCGAACCTGAACACGTTCGTACCGAGGATGCCTCCAAAGACGGCCTGGGACGTCGACACAGGAAATTTGAAAAACGTCATCACGGTCACCGTTACGGCCGCCGATAGGACCGCGATGGCGCTGTCGAGAGCGATACCGGTGGTGATGGTGGAAACGTTCAGAAGGCCGTGTGAACCTCCCACCAGAGCGCCGATCATGACGAACAAAGAACCCACGATCATGGCTCTTCTGTGTGGGATCAAACCGGAAGCCACAGTCGGGCCAAAAACGTTCGCCGCATCGTTTGCACCCAGTGACCAGCCCAGGAACAAGGACGGCAAAACGTACCACCACATGTACCGACACTCCCGGTGTGCCTGGTGAGAAGATTTTACACGAAAAGGTTCTTCTCAGCAACACGTGGACGGTTCTATAATGTCTCAGGAGGGGGTCACGCTTGATCTACGCCGTCATCTTAGCTGGTGGAACATCGAAGAGATTTGGAAAAACTCTTCCAAAGCAGTTCGTGCAGGTTGGGAAGAAGGCCCTTCTTCTCTGGAGCGTCTCGACCTTCCTGGAAGTCGCTGAAATCGCGAAGATCGTGATCGTGCTTCCAGAAGAATGGTTCGAATTCGGAAAACACCTGGTGCTGTCGAACGTTAGAACCGATAAGCTGCAGTTCGTCAGTGGTGGTGCCACGAGGACAGAATCTCTGCTGAGAGCGCTACACTTCGTGCAGGAAAGTTACGGTTTGAAAGACGAGGACATGGCTGTCACGCACGATGCGGCTCGCCCATTCGTCAGAAAGGACCACATCGTACGCAGCATTGAGCTGTGTGAAAAATCGTGGGCTGCAACACTCGCACTGCCCGCAACCGACACCGTTGGTGTTTCGGACGGCGAGAAACTGGTCAGTTTGACCGATCGAAGCCGTACTTTCATAGTTCAAACCCCGCAAACTTTCAAAATAAAGGCATTTCTGGAACTCTACGAACGGCTGGCGGAAGATCAGAGAGCGAGCTTGACGGATGCAACAGGAGTTTTCATCCTGAACGGTCAACCGGTGGCGATCGTCGAAGGTGATCCCACGAACGTCAAGGTGACCACAGAATTCGATCTCACCATAGCAGAAACGATCGCTGAGCTTCTTTCAAAGTGATGAGCGCACGAAACCTCCATCCACCCTCAGCGTCACACCGGTTATGTACGAAGCCCGCTCGCTGGCAAGGAACACAACTGCGGCCGCGATCTCTTCGGGTTTCGCGAAACGCTTCATGTCGTTTTCTTCAGCCATCTGTCTCATGACCTCTTCCTGGCTTTTCTGCATTCTCGTTGATGCTTCACGGATCAACTGCTCCAGACGTTCGGTCATGGTGTGACCCGGTGCAACACAGTTGAAGGTGATGTTGTACCTCGCGTATTCTTTCGAGAGCGATCTCATGAGTCCAACGACACTCATTCTGAGCGAATTGGAGAGCAAAAGCCTCGGTAAAGGCTCGTACACTGAAGTCGAGGTTACAGCGATCACCCTTCCCCATTTCCTTTCGATCATTTCGGGCAGGAAATGTCTGATCAACCTCACCGTGCTCATCACGAGCAAATCGAAGGACAGATACCAATCTTCGTCTCTCAGTTCAAGAAAGTCGCCGGTCTTCGGCCCACCCGAGTTGATGATCAGCACGTCCACCTGTCCCACCGCTTTTTTGATCTGGTCTACGTCTTCAGCCTTCGACAGGTCCGCATCGAATCCGAAAACCTTTCCAGAATACTGGGCAGCTATCTGTTTGGCGATCTCCTTGGACTGGTGCCTCGCGACTATGAAAACTGTGGCACCTTCCTTCGCGAACTCTTCTGCGATCGCCCGACCGATGCCGCGCGTACCACCACAAACGAGCACTCTCTTGTCAGACAGTTTCAGATCCATGGGTTCACCTCCCTGTTGCGTAGAAAAATTCACGAACTTTTGTGGAGAAGGCTCCGTTGGTTTTCCAATGTTATTGTACAATCTGCCGTGAGATGCAATAAAAGTATGGAATGGGCTTTCCGAACGCCCCTCGAAGTTCACGACTATTTTCCCATTTAAGCTCGCAGATTGAATCACATTCCAGACAGGCTTCCCGAGAGCAGGCCTCTCATGAATAACTTTCCGAGGAAGATATAAACGATGAGCGTTGGAAGCGCCGTTATCAAGGCTCCGGCCATCTGCACGTTCCACTCGACGAAGTAACTTCCTGCCAGGTTGTTGAGCGCCACGGTTATTGGCTGTACCGATGGATTGGGCGTAACGACGAGGCCGAAGAGGAAGTCGTTCCAGATGGAAGTGAACTGCCAGATTGCAGTGACGGCGAACGCCGGGCCTGAGAGGGGCAGTATCACCTTGGCGAATATTTTCACAAATCCAGCGCCGTCTATCTTCGCAGCCTCGACGATGTCTGAAGGAATGGTCGAGTAGTAGTTTCTGAAAATCAGGGTCGTGATGGGAATCCCATAGACGCAGTGAACCAGTATCAGGCCCGGTATGCTTCCGTAAAGCTTCGTCTTTTGCAGAACCTGCACGAGGGGTATCAAGATGCTCTGGTAAGGAATGAACATGCCAAAAAGGAGCAAGGCGAAAACGAGGTTTGCCCTCTTGAACTTCCACTTCGTGAGAACATAACCGTTCATCGAGCCGAGCACTGAGGAGATCAGAGTGGCGGGGACAGTCAGATAAACGCTGTTCATGAAGTTCCCTGAGAGTCCCCTCAAACCTCTGGACTTATCACCATACCAGGCTCTTACAAAACTGGAAAAACCGATCTCCTTCGGCGGGATCCACATCGTCCTCAAACTGATTTCCTTAAAGCTCTTCAGGCTGGTCACAACGAGGACATAAACCGGCATGAGGTAAAAGAGTACGAAGATAATGAGCACCAGGTACAGGAAAAATCTGCCCAGCCTCATCTTCTAACCTCCGTTCTTATGCTGTACGTCAGATACGGGACTATCAACGCGGCCACGCACATGAGCAGTATCATCGCTATCGCCGCACCCTGAGAAAAGTAGTTACCCCTGAAGGTCGTATCGTACATGAAGAGTGCGGGTACGTCACACGAAAAACCGATCCCACTGCCGGTCATGGCGAAGACCAGATCGAATATCTTCAGGGAAATGTGTCCCAGTATGATGACCGCGCTCAGAGTGACGGGCCTGAGGAGAGGAAGCACGATGTGCCTGTACAGTTGAAAAACGTTTGCACCATCAAGTTGAGCGGCTTCGTACAGCTCGTTGGGAATGGACCTTATCCCAGCAAGGTAGAGCGCCATCACGTAACCGGACATCTGCCATACGGCTGCGATCACGACCGCTTTGATACCGATGTTGGGATCGGTGTACCAGCCGCTCTTCAAAAAACCCAGTCCCATTCTTTCCAGCAACCAGTTCAATCCCACACTCTCCCCACCGGTTCCGGGGTTCAGAATCCAACGCCAGGCAACACCAGTGACCACGAACGACACCGCCATGGGGAAAAGATAAACGGTTCTGAAGAAACCCTCAAATCGAACCTTTCTGTCGAGCAGGATCGCGAGCAACAAACCTATGCTTATGCTGAAGAGAAGGAAAAGCACCGTAAAGACCAGCGTGTTCTTCATGGATATAACGAACCTGAAATGCTGAAAGAGCCTGGCATAGTTCCGCAGACCGACGAAGGTGAAATCGGGAAACACGTCGCGCCAGTTCACCATCGAAACCCAGCCGGTCCAGCCGATGAATCCGTAGATGAAAATGCCCACAAGGATCAACGATGGAAGAATAAAAAGGATCGACAAGATCCTGTCTGTTTTCACAGTTCATCAACCCTCCAGGGAACGAGGGGTGGGGGAACACCCCACCCCTCAACATCACTGCTGTGGAACGCCCTGCGCTATGGCTATATTCACGAGGGCCCTCTGCGTTGTCTTGACGTCAGGACGGGCAACGAACAGTGAAATGACGTCTTTGAACTCGGTCACCCAGCTTTCAGATGCAGCCGCTCCGTGCATGACGCTCGGAACGATCTCGTGCCTGAGCCAGTCTTCCATGGCAGACCTCTGGTATTCGGGGAACAGGTTTCTGTCGATGTCCGTCCTGGCCGGTATGGAGCCTTTCTTGATGTTGAACGCGAGCTGTCCTTCTTTCGAACCGAGCACTCTCAGGAAGTTGATGACGTTCTCTCTGTTCTTCGCACCTTTCGGCAAACCGAAGCTGTCAGACAGGGCGTCGAATATTCCTTCGTTGCCCGGCGCCAGGACCCAGCCGAAATCGTAGAAGTTCTTAGCGTAGAAGTAACCAACGGCCCAGTCGCCCATGATGTTCATCGCAGCCTTACCTTCAACGATCAGCGCGCACGCCTCGTCCCAGGTTCGCGCTGCATGGTCAGAGTTCACGTACTGTAGCATCTTCGCAAATGTTTCGAGAGCGTCGGTGACTCTCGGATCTGACCACTTCGTCTTACCGTTCCACAGACCCTTGTAACCCTCCGCACCGAGTTTCCCGATGAGCACGGTCTCAAAGGCATGGGCCGCTTCCCAACCATCCTTGGTTCCGAGGGCGAGCGGGATGATTCCGTGGGATTTCAGAATCTCGGCAACCTGGAAGAATTCCTCAAACGTCTTGGGTGGCTTCAAACCGTATTTTTCGAAAATCTTTTTGTTGTACCAAAGCACGTTCGCCCTGTGGATGTTGACTGGCACAGACCAGTACTCTCCGTTGTAAGAAACGATGTCAAGAATTCCTTTTGGCATCACCTTGTCCCAGCCCTCTTCTTTGTACAGGAACGTGATCGGTTCCATGAAGCCTGTCTTGACCCACGTGTCGATGAGTTCGTGACCGGCGTGCACCTGGAACGTGTCGGGTGGATCTCCTCCAAGCATTCTGGTTTTGAGCACAGCCTTGGCCTGCGCACCAGCACCGCCAGCAACGGTTGCGTTGATGATCTCGACACCTGGATAGAGTTTGCTGTAGATGTTGAAGAGTTCCTGGAGCCCTTCAGCCTCACCACCGGCTGTCCACCAGCTGAATATCTCGATCTTTGACGCGAAGGCTACCACGGCTGAAACCACAGCGATGATCAGAGCAAGCTTGCGCCACATAATCACACCTCCCCCTCAGAATAGAAGGTTTTCAACACATCATATCTTCCAGAAACTTGTTTATTGCCAGTACATTGCAACCGAGCAAGGAAGCCGAAGTTTCTTTGAACAGTGTGTCTCTGAAAAGTGTATTTTTGAGAAAACCGTACTCATCGAGTCTGATTATCTCCCTCTGCAACGAAGCACCAAAAGTTTCCCACAGATTGCTCACAGAACCACCGAAAACGATTATCTCCGGATTGAGTGTGTAACCTACATTCCTGATAACGATCGCAAGATTCTTGATGAATTCCTGTATGAGTTCTTTTGCAACCTCGTCGGACGAAAGCCACGCCCTCTGCAACCGGACGAACCTTTCTCTCAAAGTACCGACCCTTTCCAGATTCTTCCTGCTCTCGAACTCATCAACCAATTTCGATATGGACAACAATTTTTCCACCTCGGTCAGTGTTCCGTTCAACTGAATTAGTGTGTGACCGATCTCGCCAGCCGCGAAACTCGAACCTATGACTATCCTGCCGTTTATGAAGATCGCCCCACCCACACCTTCTCCAAGGTAGAGGAAAAAGGCATTCGAAGAATTCTTAATATCTCTCGCATAGAATGACTCTGCAAGCAAGGAAAGGTTCGAATCGTTCTCGACTATTACTTCAACGTTACTTTTTCTGGCGAACGCCTCTTTGAAATCTATATCGTGCCAATTCAAATTCGGCGCGTACAGCAGCACACGTTTAATTGTGTCTACAATGCCTGGAAGAGAGAAAATTACCCTTATGTTTTCCCCTTTGCCAAACAATTCGTTCAGGGTCTTCTCGCTCAAAAAGCTCCTTATTCTCTTCGAAAAATCGTCGAAACTTCCTGTTGGAAAAGTTTCCAGGATTTTGCAACTACCGTCGAGAAAACCCAGAGCCACTGTAGTTTGGAGTACCTGAACATCCATCAGCAGTGACGTTACGAAGTTCCTCGCAATGCCATAAACAGCAGCTTTCTTGGTGTTGGTTCTCGCGAAATACTCCTTCTGTTCTACGAATCCCTCTTCCACAAGCTCATCTACCATACGCCAGACAGCGCTGCTGGCAAGACCGGTTTTTGACACCAACTCTGTTCTGCTGGTTGGGCCATGCTCGATCAGATAGCGAAGGATCAGTTGCTTGTTCATTTTCTTCATGAGCTTTGGATCAACCTTCTTTACAGTCTTCATGAGGAACGCCTCGCAAACTTGGAGTGAGGTCAGTAAAAGCTGATCTTTCTTTCGAAGATATTTCCAGGAATTATTTTAAAACTAATCGACATACACTTGCAAGTTGTCTGGAAACTGAATGCCAACTCCAAACGCTGGATTTTGGCAGTTTTGAGATCCTGTTTTCATTTTTTCGAACTCTAACTCCCTGTAACTCACTGTCTTGCCTGTTTGCTCCTTTGAACTCGTACTTTCGAAGTTTTGAACTCACTTTCGCGGTACGAGTATCCTTTTTGAGTGAACGGAACATGATAGAATCAGTTTAGAAAGCGAATTCTGGGAGGGAATTCAACTCGTGGACTCGGTGGCTTTCATCGTGGATTCCACAGCGGACTTTCCTATAGGCTGGAAACCCCCGCTCGATCTCTACAAACTGCCGCTGCGGTTGATCGTCAACGGTAAAGAGTACCGTGACGGAATAGACATAGATTCAGACAGATTGTGTGAACTCATGAGCCAGGGTCACAGCGTTTCGACGTCTCTACCGAGCATGGAGGACATAATCAGGTTGTTCAAAGAAATCAAGGACAAATACGAACAGATCTTCGTGCTCACAGTATCGCAAAAGTTGAGCGGAACCTTCAACGCGGTGAGGATGGTCATTGAAAACTTGGGTTTAAAGAACTTCCTCCTGCTCGATTCTAAGGCTGTCAGCGGCAAGATCTTCTACATTCTCTCAAGACTGATGAAAGATGCAATGGAAGGGAGGAGAATTTCCCAGCAGAGTGTGGCCGAGTATGGGAAACACTGTGAGATGTTTTTCCTGCTGGGTTCTCTGGATTATTTGAAGAAAGGTGGAAGGATCGGAAAGTTATCGCTTTTGCTGGGAAAGCTTTTGCATGTCAGACCAGTGCTGAAGATAAATAGAGAAGGTGAAGTTGCAAAAGCAGCCGTTGGAATGAACCAGCACGATGCCATTGCTAAGTTGATCGCTCTGGTTAAGTCTTCCGCAGAGAAATTTTCTAACTATCTGCTGTACGGCGGTTACGGCTCAGTTCGTGTGAAAGGGACGCTCGAACAGGTACTTTCGAATTTTCCAAAGTGTGACGGTCTCGCAAGGGTGGGTGCAACGATCCTCGCGCACACGGGCCCAGAAGTGATCGGAGTCCTTGTAGGTGAAGGCTTTTGAAGGAATTCAAAGATCGGCTGAAAAGCGGGGGTGATTTTGTGGCCGAAAAAATTCCTGTGAAGACCATCATGGCTATCCTTGTGGAAAACAGAAAAGAAACGGCAGAGAAGGTTCAGAAAATCCTCACAGCCTGGGGATGTCTGATCAAGACGAGACTCGGACTTCATGACGGTGTTCTCAACAATTGTTCCGACGTTGGTTTGATAGTGCTCGAACTTGTGGGAAGTCCCGAACAGCACAAAGAGCTGTGCGACAAGCTCAACAAACTTCCAGGTGTGAAAGCGAACTACATGGAGCTTTCGTTCGACAAAGAATGAGTTGAACAGTTCCGATCGTCACTTTTCCCGGCCTATTTTGTCCCTAATCCACACAGGGAAAGTTGTGTGTTGTTTGCTCGTTGCGCAAGTTTCGTTTACAGCCAGTTCATTGCAGCGTGTTCTCGAAGCAGTTTGAAATGAAACGATCCTCCAGCCACGATGTGTTTCAGCTTTGGGGGTTGGTCTATTTTTCACGCGATCCATCGTGGTATCGCGAATCTCGGGGGTGAAGTGAGTGTGAATATTTTTGACGATCATGTTAGAATAGATTTAGCGTTACCATCTCGAGAGGGGGTGTGTGCATGAAAAGGTTGCTGGTTGTCGCACTCATGACTTTGTTCGTGACAATGCAGGCTGCGACGTTCTTAACCATCGGCACAGGAGGCACTGCTGGAACGTACTACCCACTGGGTGCCGCTATGGCCGATATCTGGAACAAGAACATCAAGGGTATGAACGCCATGGTTCAGTCAACGGGTGCATCCGTCGCGAACATCAACCTGTTGAAGAGCAAGGAAGTGGACGTCATATTTGTTCAGAACGACGTAGCTTACTACGCTTACAACGGAGTAGAACTCTTCAAAGAACCCTTCCTGCAGCTCAGAGGTCTCGCAACGCTGTATCCTGAGACGGTACAGATCGTCGCACTCGCAGACAGAGGTATCAACAGTGTGTACGATCTGAAAGGCAAGAGGGTCGCGGTCGGTGCTGCGGGAAGTGGAACCGAGGTCAACGCGAGACAGATCCTGGCAGCTGCTGGCATCACGTACAAGGACATCACGGTGCAGTACCTGAGCTTCGCAGAGGCTGCGAACAATTTGAAGGACGGAAACATCGACGCTGCGTTCGTCACGGCAGGTCACCCCACGGCGGCCATCGTTGATCTCGCGGCTGTGAGAAAGATCGTTCTTGTTCCGATTGCAGAAGAGATCATCAAGGCTCTGCAGAAAGACTATCCGTTCTACGTTAAGATCGTCGTTCCGGCCGGGACCTACAAGGGTGTTGACACGGACGTTGTCACCGTGGCTGTGAAAGCGATGCTTGCGGTCAGAGAAGAAATGCCAGAAGATCTGGCCTATCAACTGCTCAAGACCATGTACGCGAACCAGAAGAGGTTGATCGAAGCTCACGCAAAAGGTGAGCTCATCATCCCAGAGACAGGTAAAGAAGGTATGTCCATACCGCTGCATCCTGGTGCGGAAAAATTCTTCAAGGAGATGGGACTCTGAACTGTGAAATTACTTTTGCTATGCTTCTTGCTGAACCCGTTGGTGTTCCGTTACGTAATCGTCGTTGAAAAGCAAGGCCAGGTGATCTTCAAAAAAGTCTTGCAGGACGACAAGTTCAGAATTGTGTTCGTTCATTCGGTGGAAAAAACGCTCGTTGAAGAGTGTTTCAGAGTCGAGCCAGACGGTTCCATGGTTCTGTACGAAACACGGTACAGCTCTTACGGGGCAGGGTTGCCTTCGGACGCGGAGGGAGGATTCGCTCTCGAAAATGGAAGATTCGTACTGAAACTTGAAAGAAAGTTCGAGCGGATCACCCTCCGCGTTTCTCATATCGATGGACACGGCATCGTGTTCAGTGATGGGACGATCTGGTTCAAGGACATAGCGAACGTCAACGACCCATTGACGATCTATGTGAAAAGACAACGTTCTTTCGAAGAAAAATCTTTCGAGGAGGAATCACCGTGAGCAGCGACAGGAACGTTGCCAGTCAGGCTCAGGAGGTTCTTGAAAAGTACGACAGGGAGGCACGCTACAGAACTTTCAAGGGATTTTTTGCCAGGATCGTTACCGCAATAGCGATAACGTTTTCGGTTTTTCAGCTTTACACGGCCGCTTTCGGCGTGCTGGACGCGATGATACAGCGTTCTGTCCACCTGGCGTTCGGTTCTTGTTTGATCTTCCTACTCTATCCGGCCAGTAAAAGATGGCCAAGAGACAGAATTCACTGGTTTGACCTTCTGCTCGCCATTCTGGCACCGTTCACCACCATTTACATCGTTGCGAACTACAAAGAATTGGTCCTGCGCGCGGGTACCGTCACGAGGATGGATCTCATCGTTGGAATTCTGGGCATCGTCTTGGTCCTGGAGGCGGCGCGCAGGATCGTCGGTTTACCCATCACCATCGTGGCGATATGTTTCATCCTGTACGCACTCTATGGAAGGTACATTCCGGGCATAATGGCCCATCGAGGAGTTTCGTTGCGAAGACTCGTTGGGCATCTTTTCTACACGACCGAAGGCATTTTCGGTATTCCTCTCGGTGTTTCTTCTACGTTCGTTTTCCTGTTCATACTCCTCGGCGCCTTTCTTGAGAGAACGGGACTCGGACAGCTGTTCATCGACATCGCCAACGCCCTCGCCGGGTGGGCCACCGGTGGGCCAGCGAAAGTCGCGGTGTTTTCAAGTGGCTTGATGGGCATGATAAGTGGTAGCAGCGTCGCCAACGTTGTTGGTACCGGGACGTTCACGATACCCATGATGAAGAAGCTCGGTTACAAACCGGAGTTCGCAGGTGCGGTAGAGGCCACGGCATCCACAGGTGGGCAACTGATGCCACCTATAATGGGTGCCGCAGCTTTTCTGATGGCCGAGTTCACCGGAATCGCATATTCGAAGATAATAATCTCCGCCGCCATACCTGCTGCACTGTATTATTTTGGCGTCTGGATGGGCGTGCACTGGGAGGCGAAGAAACTCGGACTCAGGGGCCTTTCGAAAGAAGAGCTTCCGAAGATGAAGAAGATCCTTCTGGAGCGCGGTCATCTTCTGTTTCCTCTGGTTGCCATCATATACCTGCTCGTCACAGGTTTCACACCCATGAAAGCTGCACTGTACGCGATTGTCTTTTCTGTGGCTTCGTCTCTCATAAGGAAGAGCACAAGGATAAAGCTTTCTGACATTCCGGCAGCACTCGAAGCGGGAGCGCGAGGCGCTCTGAGCGTTGTCGCTGCTACGGCGTGTGCTGGAATCATCATCGGTGTGGTGACGTTGACAGGCATAGGGTTGAAGCTCGGCACAGCTTTAGTCGATCTGGCGCGCGGGAATCTTTTGATCACTCTCTTCTTCACCATGCTCACTTCTCTGGTGCTCGGCATGGGAGTGCCGACGACCGCCAACTACGTGATCACCTCGACGATCGCAGCCCCGGCCTTGCTCAGGCTGGGTGTACCAGTTTTGGCTGCGCACATGTTCGCATTCTACTTCGGCATCATCGCGGACGTCACACCCCCGGTCGCCCTTGCGGCCATGGCCGGTGCCGGAATAGCGAGGGCAAACCCGATGAGAACGGGTCTGACCGCGTCGAGACTCGCGATTGCCGCGTTCCTCGTTCCGTACGCGTTCGTGCTTTCGCCACAGTTGCTCCTGGTCAATGTGACCAATCCTTTGCAGGTCCTCTGGCCGCTGTTCACGTGCGTTGCAGGATTGTTCGTGCTCTCTGGAGGGCTTGCAGGTTACCTCATGGGCAACCTTTCCCTGTGGGAAAGATTTTTGTACGGGCTCGGTGGAATCCTGCTCATCGAGCCAAGAGGTGTTACGGACTTGATCGGCTTTGGCCTGATCGCGATCGCTTTCCTGCTGCAGTTTGCAAGAACTCGGTTGGTCAAGAAAAGCTGATTCTGAGACGGTTCTATAGCCTGGCGGCGCTGCCGCCAAATTTTTTTGCCTCTTTGCCGATAAGAGATTCGGAGTTGATACGGTGAAGATAGAGAACTATCACGTGGCGATGGTGTCAAGTTACAGCAGAGAACACGTGAAACGAACGCAGGAACGGATCCAGATTACTCGGACGCCGGTCTTCGAACCGGTGAGAGTACAGCAAGCGAAATTCGAGATCAAAATGAGTGAAAAAGACAAAGCCAAGTTGAAGCTGATCAAGGCGATCCTCGAAAAGCTCACGGGACGCAAAGTGAAGTTGCTGCTGCTCGAGATCAGCGAATCACACGAAAGTGTTGAGCGAACAGACAGCGGTAGCGTTCAGGTTGGAGTGGTGTACGAGCGGAGCGATTACGAAAGAGAGTCTGAGACTGCCAGCTTCTCCACACACGGTTATGTTGAAACAAAAGACGGAAGAAGAATAGAGTTCGAAATCAATTTCCATCTGAGCAGAAGCTTCGAACGAAGCGAGTTCGTGCGGCTCGTGGTCGGGAATCTACAGGATCCTTTAGTGCTGAAGTTAGACGATGCACCGCTGGAACTCTTTAACAGGAAACTGACGCTGGATATCAATTTCGACGGTGCTGTGGACGAGATAAGGCTCCCGAGGAATGCCGCACTGTTGGTGCTCGATCTGAATGAAAATGGTAAGCTGGACGATGCCCACGAGTTGTTCGGACCGTCGACTGGGCAAGGATTTTTGGAGCTCGCCGGATACGATGCAGACAGAAACAATTGGATCGATGAAAACGACGTTGTTTTCGCCAAGTTGAAACTGTTGATAGCTGATGCCAGCAACGTGAGGCTCGTACCTCTTTTGGAAGCGAACGTTGGAGCCATATTCCTCGGCTTTGTGAGAACTCCATTCAGCTTTTACGATGGCGCTGAAATTGTCGGAAAAATCAACTCTACTGGTATCTATTTAACAGAGGACGGGCGCATCGGAACCGTTCACCAACTGGATCTCAAGATTTGAACTCACTCGCCAGAACCTCTTCCGGGGCCAATCACTCCGGTAATAGACCCCTAGTTTTGTCGTGTTTGCCTCTACTTTCCAACACGAAGTCTTTCTCTACCCATCTGCCGTCACAAGGTATCGAGTGGGAGAAAAACACAAGATGCAATACTTGAGTCAATTAATCGGAATATTTACATGGTACCATGAAAATTGGAGGTGAACCTATGGATCTCAAGTTTTCCGTGAGTGCGGTTTCTGAAACTCCCACCAGGGTACAGGTGAAAACAAGGAATTTCACGATGTACGTCGACGAGCCACCACAGCTTGGAGGAGAAGACAAGGGAGCCAACCCCGTTGAATACTTGCTTGCGGCGCTTGCGGGTTGTTTGAACGTTGTAGGGCACATGGTGGCCAAAGAGCTCAACATGAAATTGGATGGCCTCGCGATAGAGATCGAAGGCGTTCTCAATCCCGCAAAGTTTCAGGGGAAGCCGAACGCAGAAAGAGCTGGCTACAAAGAGATAAACGTCACGATCAAAGCAAAAACGAACGCTTCGGAGGATGTTCTCAAGAAGTGGTTGCAGATCGTTGAGAGCAGATGTCCAGTTTCAGACAACATAGCGAATCCAACGCCTGTAAAATTCAACGTTACCAGAGCTTGAAAGAAGGGCCCAGATCTGCGGGCCCTTTTTCACTTCAATCTGAGCTTCAAAAGCAGCGCATCTCCACCACCGTGTGAGCGCAACCGCAATCCAAAAAAGTACGAATAAGAAACGCCGGCAACGTAGTAGTTTGTCTTGTCAACAGCGACGGCGTAACCGATTTCGTCCATGGTCGATCCAAAGCATTTCGACCAGATGAGTTCGCCGCTTTTGTCTATTTTCATCACCAAATAATCACTTCCGCCGTTCCTTTTCGCACCGTACACGTCATCGGACCACGTCGTTCCAACCAGAAGATATCCGTCATCGAGCCTGGCGATCTTTTGTGCTATATCATCCTGGCTGCCACCGTAGCTCTTTTGCAATATCACCTCACCGTCAGGATCGAGCACGAAGATCACGAAATCTGCTCGACCATGCTGTGCGATTTCTTTCGACCAGCTCATTCCGAGCACCACAACTTTGCCATCTTCAGTGACCAGAAGATCGCTTGCCTGATCCCAATCTGTACCACCAAGCTTTCTCTGCCAGAGCAATTCACCGTCTTTTGACAGCTTCAGGATCCACATGTCGGCGGAGGTACTGGCAGTGTCAACGCTGGTTTCGCTCGATTTCGTGAGGCCAGCAACGTAGTAAGCATCTTGCGCCTTATCGATGGCGAATGCGCAGTCCCAGCCGCCGCCGTCAAAAGTTCTCTGCCACAGAAATTCTCCATCTCTGCTCACTCTCACCACCCAGACATCTTCATCGCCTGCAGAGGTGGTGTATCCAACGAAAACGTAACCATCATCTTCCAGCACATCGAAGACCGATTCGTAAGCCTGCGTTCCGTAACAACGTTTCCACAGCAAATTTCCCTGTGAATCGTACTTCATGAGCCATACATCCTGAGCGCCAAATTGCGCGGGGGTTTCACCATCGTGAGAGTTACTGATCGCACCCACGATGAATCCACCATCGCTGGTCTTCTCAACACAGTTACCACCTTCGGTGCCCGTTGAACCTACCACTCTGTTCCAGGAAAGTTTTCCATCTTTCGAGAACTTCACGATCATGATATTTTGATCGCTCGTGTCCCTCGTGGATGTCCAACCGACCATCACGATGCCGTCGTCCAGCAGGGCGAGATCATAGGCTATATCCCTGTTCATCGTCCCAACGAAACGTGACCAGACAATTTCATCTTCACGCTCTCGAAGCGAACCAGACGCGATGAACACCACCAGTATTCCCGCTATGAGAAAAAGATTGATGAGCCATCCCCTTCGGTTCATACTTTCATCCCCCAGGCGATTCCATAGTATTTTACATCTCCTCAAGCTAAGGTGACTTTTGTTCCCTTGCGGAATCCAGTTTCCTAAGTAGAAAACGATGGCTGTGAAGATTCCAGAATCGAAGACAATTTTCATCTTCGTTCAGCAAAGATTTGGATTGATGCACGAGAAAAGCCATGGTCAGATTCGTGTGAGTACCCACTGGCTTGACATGTTACAGGTAAGGTGGTATTATTTCTGTAGACTTAATTCATGTTACGAAGAAAATACCCAAACTGGAGGGGGTGCTGGTATGAAAAGGCTGTTGATCGTATCAATCCTACTCTTCGCCGTTATCCTGAGTGCCAAAACACTCACCGTCATAGGTCCATGGGCCGGTCCAGAAATGGAAAAGTTCATGCCCGTGCTTCAGGAGTTCGAGAAACAAACGGGTATAAAGATCGAGTACAAGATCTACAGGGCGGAAGATCTGGCGAATCTGTTACCAGCTCAATTCGCCGCGAAGAAAGCGCCAGGAGATGTCATATTCATGTGGGCCAGCTTCATAAGGGAATATGGTCAGAGAGGTCACATCCTCCCGCTCAACGGTGTCATCGATGAATCCAAGTATCTGCCCGGTGCACTGGATGCGGTGAAGGTTGGCAACCAGCTCTACGGAGCTGCGTACACTGGAAAGGTCAAGCCAGGTTTTTGGTACAGAAAATCCTTCTTCGAAAAGTACAACCTGACACCACCGAGAACGTGGGATGAGTTTGTGGAGCTGCTCGAAAAGATCAAGAGGATTCCGAACATCAAAGCACCCATTGCGAGTGGTGACGGTGTTGGCTGGCCTCTGTCGGACGTCACGGAACATTTCTTGATCACGTTCGGTGGTCCCGAACTGCAGCTCGATCTCATCGAGGGTAAAGTGCGCTGGGACAGCAACCTGGTCATGAAGGGTATGAGCAGGCTTGTCACGCTCCTCAAGAACAAATACTTCGGTGAGCCTACAGAATGGACACTCGTATTGAAACAGTGGTGGAACGGTGATTACGCACTTTACTTCATGGGAAGCTGGATCACGGGTATGGTCGACGATCCGAACGACCTCGGTGTGTTCGCCCTACCGGGAGCGGCCGGCGTGGTGTTTGGAGCGGATTACGCGTTCGTTCCGAAGTACACGCAGTATCCTGAGGAAGCGAAGAAGCTGATCGCCTGGCTCTGCGGTCCGGAAGGACAGGCAATGCAGGTGAAACAAGGTGGGCACATCGCCACTGCCGTCGGCATCGATCTGTCGGTGTATCCACCGGTCGACAGAGAGGTTGCGAAGATCGTGCAGGGTGTGACCGTGCTGCCAGATCTGGACGATTCGATCGGTGGAGAGTTCCAGCCTGCGTTCTGGGATCAGCTCAAATTGCTCTGGGTAGCTCCGGACAGGTTGAGTGAAGTTATCAAAGCGTTGCAGGAGAAGGCACCAAAGAAGTGATCGGATGAAAGCCAGGACAAAGTACGTTGCGTTCTTTCTGCTACCGGCTTTCACGCTGATAGCTGTGTTCGTCGTTTATCCGGTCGCAAGGACCGTCACGCTGAGCTTCTTCAACGAAAGCGGCAAATTCGTCGGCTTTGCCAACTATGTCAGGGTACTGTCGAGCAGGGAAATCATCAACGTTGAGGGCTTCCGGAGGGGCTTTCCCCTCGGAGCCCTCGTTCATAACCTCTTGTGGATCGCGATCCACCTTCCTGTGACGCTTTCACTGGGGCTTCTGCTGGCCGTTCTTCTGAAAAACGTACGTGGAGGTTCCATAATCAAATCGATCATCTTTCTTGGAATGGTCATGCCGATGATCGTTGGTGGCGTCATGATCAACTTCATCTTCGATCGGAATCTCGGCATCTTCAACGCGTTCATCAAGCTGTTTGGTGTACAACCTAAAACGTGGACTGCCCATCCCGACACGGCCCTGCTTTCTTTGATCTCCGGTTCTGTGTGGCTCTGGACAGGTTTTTCCACTGTCCTTTACTCGGCCGGTCTCGAGACCATTCCGAAGGATCTCTATGAGGCAGCACAACTCGATGGGGCGTCACCGTTCAAAATTTTCACGAAGATAACCGTTCCCATGCTTAGACCCATCACGATCGTCGTCATCACCATGACGTTGCTCTGGGAACTGAAAGTTTTCGACATCGTGTATGTGGCGACGATGGGTGGACCAGGTGGCGCGTCGAACGTGCTGGCGTTGCAGATGTACCTGTACGCGTTCCGGGCCATGGACTTCAACAGGTCGGCTGTTGTCGCCGTTCTGATGACGGTTTCAACTTTGCTGGTGAGCCTTCCGCTGCTCAGAACCCTGAAGGAGGACCAGACATGAAAACGAAAACGCTCTTGGTCTCTCTCGTTGGCTGGCTTCTGGCACTGATCTGGATCCTACCGTTCGTGGGCGTTTTCATGACGGCAATAAGACCACTCGATGAACTGCTGAAAGGATGGTGGAACTTTTCGACGTTTCGGCCGACCCTGAACAACTTCGTGGGTGCATGGAACCATCCAACGGCGTCGCTTTCAAAAGGCATGCTGAATTCTCTCATGGTCGCAGTTCCCGCAACGTTTCTCCCCCTTTTTCTTGCCACGATGGCAGGTTACGGCCTTTCGAGGTACCGATTCAAACTGAGAACGCCTCTACTCGCACTGATAGTCGTGGCACTCGCACTACCTCAGCAGACGATCGCCGTTCCGATCTTTCAGATGATGAACGCGTTGAACCTCGTGGACACGTACCTCGGACTGATCATCGTTCACACCGCGTGGGGTATACCGTGGATCACGTTCTTCATGAGGAACTTCTTCACGACGATTCCGAAATCGATGGAAGAAGCTGCGAGGATAGATGGTGCCAGCGATATAACGATATTCTTCAAGGTAGCGTTTCCACTCGCCATGCCGGCAGTGGGTTCGGCTTTCGCGCTGCAGTTCACCTGGGTTTGGAGCGATTTCTTCCTGGCATTGATATTGGTGTATTCACCCAACAAACTGCTCGCGACTCAGCGTATACCGCTCATGAGAGGTGTTTATCACGTCGATTGGGGTCTGCTCTCATCGGCGGCGATCATGGTGATGGTGGTTCCGATTTCAGTCTATCTGCTGCTGCAACGCTACTACATCAAAGGCATGATCGGCTGGTCGCTCAAGTGAAAGGAGGAAACCTATGAGGGTGAAACTTCAAGAGAAGTCCGTCGAAGAGTACAGGAACCTGGTCGGCGAACAGGTTGAACAGATCAAGGAACTCGCGAAGCCTTTGCAGGGGTTGAAGGTGGTTCACATCAACGCGACTCCTTACGGTGGTGGTGTGGCTGAGATACTGCAGACGCTCGTTCCGTTGATGAGATCGATCGGTTTAGATGCTGAATGGCGTGTGATAGAAGCACCTGTGGAGTTTTTCAACATCACGAAGAAGTTTCACAACACCCTGCAGGGGGCAGGCATTGAGATAACGGAAGAAGAGTGGAAGTTCTACGAGGAAATCTGCAAAAAGAATGCCGAACTCATCGAAGGAGACGAAGACATCGTTGTGATACACGATCCACAGCCAGCCGCGATACGCAACTTTGCCAGAGCCAGGAGCGACACGAAATGGATCTGGAGGTGCCACGTAGACCTGTCGACACCGAACGAAAACGTTTGGAGCAGATTTTCTCAGTACGTTTCGAACTACGACAGGATGATCTTCCATCTGGAAGAATACTTTCCGAAGGACAAAGGCTTGAGAGGGAAATGTACGGCGTTCCCACCCAGCATCGATCCGTTGAGCGAGAAGAACGTCGAACTGGAACCGAGCTTCATCGCGGAGACTTTAAAGAAACTCGGTATCGATATGGAGAAACCTTTGGTAACTGTAGTCGCCAGGTTCGATCCTTGGAAAGACCTCTTCTCCGCAATCGACGTCTACAGGATCATCAAGCGGGAGCTTGGATCGATCCAGCTCGCGATCGTCTCCGCCATGGCGCTGGACGATCCGGAGGGCTGGATATTTTTCGAAAAGGTCTTGCGGTACGCGGGGATGGACGAGGATATAAAGTTCTGCACCAACCTGAGAGGTGTTGGAAGCAAGGAAGTGAACGTGATACAGCGCGCCAGCACGGTGGCCCTTCACACCGCCACGAGGGAAGGTTTCGGACTGGTGATCAGCGAAGCTCTGTACAAAAGAGTGCCCGTCGTGGCCAGGCCCGTTGGTGGCGTCAAGATCCAGATTCAGCACGGCGAGAATGGTTATCTGGCGTGGGAGAAAGAAGCGCTCGCGGAGTATATACTCGAACTGGTGAGGAACGAAAGCTTGAGAAAACGGATGGGAGAGCTTGGAAGAAAAACCGTTCTGGAGAAGTTCATTTCCACTGTGAATTTGATGAACTATCTCAGAACTTTCCTCCAGGTTCTGGGGTGAGAAATTGCCGGCACCAGCGTTGAGGAGAGAAAACAAACTACGCGTCTTGAAATGCCTGTTCGAACACGGTCCCATGTCCAGAGTACAGCTTTCAAACCTGACAGAGCTTTCGCTGAGCACTCTGAGTTACATCGTGCGGGAACTCTCAACAGAAGGGCTCATCGACGTGACCGAAACCGAGCCAGGCAGAGGTAGACCCTCACAGCTGTTGAGCATCGATCCAAACGCCTGGTACGTCATCGGAGTGAAGATGGGTCGTGAAGAAGTTCGCGGGGTTCTGTTCGACGCAAAGATGCGCCCGGTGAAGAAACGGTCTGTTCGAATCCTCTCGCACATGCGTAGCAACGAAGGTTACACGTTCGCGTTGCTGAACGTCGTTGAAACGTTGAAAACTGAGAAGTTGCTCGGCATCGGCGTGTGCTCTTCCGGAATAGTGTCCGAGGAAAAGGTCGTAGTATCGCACCTCATGAACGTTCGACAGCTCGACATTCAGAAAATTTTGGGGCAGAATCTTGGAATCAACCGCGTTCTGCTCATGAACGACGTCGATGCACTCGCATACTCTCTTTCGAACCGTCGAAGAGAAGAGTTCCTGGTGATCAGCTACGGAACTGGTATCGGGGCCAGCTTCTGGAGCGGGGGACATGCCAGGCATTTCGAAATAGGCCATTCGATCGTTGCGGGCGAGGGAAGATGTTACTGTGGACAGACTGGGTGTCTTGAGTACCATTCGTCGGAGTACGCCGTGCTCAAACGGTATCTTCAAAAAGACGTGGACTTTGAAGATTTCGTGATGAACGAAGAAGAAAAGTACAGGCCAGTCGTGGAAGAGATCAGAAGCTGTGCTCGATCGAACTTTGACTCGGTGAAGACGTATTATTTTGAACCGTTCAGAAGATTCTCACTCGTTCTCGGTAACCTGATCATGGTGCTCAAACCACGCAACGTGTTCTTCCTCGGCGAGGGTATTGTGAACGACGATATGGTGCAAATGCTTCAGACACTTGTGAAAGAAAGGTTCAATTCGGAATTCATCGGTGATACCACCTTCCAGAGAGCGGTCGCGGAATGGGAAGAAGGCGTGGCGCTCGCCGCGGTACGCAAGTTTCTTCCAAAGCTTTTGCTTTCATCCCCACGGTGAAGATTTTCGACACGCTGTATGATAAATTGAAAGTGGTGGGGAGATAGAGAAAGTGCTGGAAGAATTGAAACAAGATCTGACAGGGCTGCGCAAGACCATCTCCGACAGAGAAATAAGTGACATCGCACTGAGCGCCCTTAAGGAAGCGGCAAGAATAACGTTCCAGATGAAAATCAGGGACATCTTTAACTTTGTGAAGTTCGTGGTCGTAGGCTCCTCCAGGCTCGTAAGCTATCTGTACAGAACCATAAAGCAGGAAGGATGGAATGCACCGCGTACATGGTGGAAGGATACGAAGGAGAGTTTTAAGAAAAAGCTCGAGCAGATCGAAACCGTTTGGGAACAGATGAGCCCGGAGCAGAGGGTGGACACGCTGATCGATTTCGTGATAATCGTTCTCACCCTTTTCCTGGTCGGCGGAGGTCTCGATTTCGAAGGTGGCCTACCCGATACGGATCTCACCTTTGGAGTGGGAAAGCACAGAAACATCTTCACCCACACTGTGCTTCTCGGTCTGACTCTCGAGTTCATCGTGAGGTTCCTCGTAGCACTCGTAACAGAATCCGAAAAGCGTGGATACACACCGAGATCCGAATTTCTGAGAGCCGTGCTGGACTTTGCCAAAAAACATCACGACGCAGCCATAGCAGGCATGTGGCTGGGCCTGTTCGTGCATTATTTGAAGGATGCCAACCTTCTCGCCAGGAGGACAAAACCGTACGCGGGTGTCAGGGGACTATCGATGCAAGAACACCAGCGAATGCTGGCTTCCAACGCGTTCGTGTCCGCCATATTTGGTTCGGGCGCTGTCGTTAACCCTGAAGAGAAATACTTGAACGAACTGAAACAGTGAAGCAGATCAACCCACCACCCTGCATCGTTGCACGGTTTCATTCCCTTCTTCTTCGAACGAAAAGGTTCGCTGTTGTAACGCCTTCGGCGCAAAGACCGCGTGGGAAAGGTTCGTCCGTGACTTCCTCCACTAAAGGGGTGGGCTTTTTCTTTCACCGGGGAAACTTACAGAGTAAACTTGTCTGCCGAAAAAGCGTCGATCATTCCTTAACGCAGTCGTTCTGAAATACCGCCTTCCGGTGCATCTTCAGAAACGCTATTATGAAGTAACCGATCCTTTTGACTTACGTACAAGCACGGCGTTCGCTGTCTCTGCCTCGGCAGGTATCTGTTGCAGGCCCAGCACGGAACTTTCCAAGTTTCTGTATCGTCACTCTGTTCCGGGCAAAGTCTAAGCTGTACATCACGCCGTACTGCTGGAGCGGTATCGTGTGGCCGAGCCTTTCGTGCTTCAATCCAAAAACTTTGTAGCGTTTTCTTTCAGTTTGGACGGTCAGTTCCCTTTTCTCATAAGCGTCCCTCACATCGACTTACCACGCTTAACTTGTTAGCAGTATAGCCAGCCGTTCCGTATCCGATACCAGCCAGTTGTACAGTCACTTCGCTTCCAGAAATGCTTTCTCGAGCAACTCGGATTTCCTTTTGGAAAGGTTCCGGAACTTCAACCTTTACACAACAGGTCTTCGGGTTTCTCTGCGTTGTCTTGTCTCAGGGTAGGCTTTCTCGGCAGGGATCGTTGGTGACGGTCCAAGCACAGTATGAAAAAGTATGAGAATGTTGATGTTACAATATGAAACCACTCCATAGCATATGATAAACTATAATTGGAACGCAAAAGTGAACCTGAAAGTGAACCTGAGGGAGGTGTTCTTATGGGTATTCCACTGATAGGTGAAAGGTTTCCAGAGGTCGAGGTGATGACGACTCACGGTAAGATGAAGCTGCCAGAGGCTTTCAAGGGTAAGTGGTTCGTTCTGTTCAGCCATCCGGCCGATTTCACACCTGTGTGTACGACCGAGTTCGTCGCGTTCCAGAAGAGATACGACCAGTTCCGGGAACTCGGATTTGAGCTGATCGGTCTCAGCGTGGATCAGGTTTTCTCGCACATCAAATGGGTTGAGTGGATCAAGGAAAACACGGGTGTACAGATCGAATTTCCCATCATCGCCGACACGGGCAAAGTCGCTGAGATGCTCGGAATGATCCATCCTGCGAAGGGTAGCAACACGGTCAGGGCGGTGTTCTTCGTCGATCCGAACGGTATCATACGCGCGATACTGTACTATCCGCAGGAAGTTGGAAGGAACCTGGACGAGATACTGCGAATGGCGAAAGCCTTCAAAGTGGCCGACGAACACAAAGTTGCGATACCCGCAAACTGGCCCAACAACGAACTGATAGGCGACGAAGTCATCGTTCCACCCGCGACGAGCATAGAGGAAGCGAAGAAGAGAAAAGAGCAGTACAAGTGTTACGACTGGTGGTTCTGCCACAAGAAGGTCTGAAACCGACGCCCCCGCTGGGGGCGTTTTTCGTATAATTCGATTCAGGAGGTGTTACACGATGATACCAAAGGAGCTCGAGAGGGCGTTCAACGAGCAGATCAAAAAGGAACTCGAATCGGCTTACCTGTATCTTTCCATGGCCGCTTACTTTGAACACGAGAATCTTGCAGGAATGGCGCACTGGATGAAGAAACAAGCACAGGAAGAAGTGAATCATGCGATGAAGTTCTTCGAGCACATCAACGAACGTGGAGGGAGGGTGGAACTCTTCGCCCTTGCCGAACCGAGGAAGGATTGGTCTTCCCCATTCGAGGTGTTCAAACACACGTACGAGCACGAGCAGAAGGTCACGGCGAGCATAAACGCGCTGGTCGAGCTGGCACGAAAGTTGAACGATAACGCGGCACTCGTCTTTCTGAACTGGTTCGTGAACGAACAGATCGAAGAAGAAGCCAACGCGCAGAAAATAATGTCGTTACTGGAACGCATCGGGGACAACTTCGCTGGTATAATCATGCTTGATTCGGAACTTGGGAAGAGGGAGTGAGCGTTATGTTCAACATCGATGAGGTTTTTGAAATGGCAGAGCAGATCGAAAGAAACGGAGTCGCTTTCTACAACAGAGCGGCGGAAATGTTCCCGGAGTACACGAAGAAATCGGTCTTTCTGAAGCTTGCAGAAATGGAAAAAGAACATGAAAAGAGATTCCACCAAATGAGGCTTGAACTTGCCGGAAAAGAACGCGAGATCTCGCAGTTCCTCGACCCTCAAGGTGAAGCCGCAGCGTACCTGAGGGCGATGGTGAGTGGCAAGGTGTTCGATCCGAAACTCGATCCCACGACGAGGTTCAAACAGGTGAGGTCCGTTTCAGAAGTTATAAGAATAGCGATAGACGTGGAAAAGGATTCGATAATTTTCTACCTCGGTCTCAAAGAGATGATCCCACAGGGACTCGGCAAAGACAAGATCGACCTCATAGTTCGCGAAGAGATGTCTCACGTTGCGTTGCTCAGCGACATGCTCGAAAAGCTCTCGTGAAAGGAAGTGTTTTGAATGATCACCAAGGAAAAGGTTCTTGAAGCCCTGAAGGAAGTCATAGACTTCGAAATAGGTCTGGACGTGGTCAGCCTGGGGCTCGTGTACGATGTGGTTGTCGACGAGGAGAACAACGTCACAATAACGATGACGATGACTACCCCGGCGTGCCCGCTCGCGGGACTCATACTTCAGGACGCGGAGGACAAGGTCAGACAGATCGAAGGCGTCAAGGACGTGAAGATCAACCTCACCTTCGATCCACCCTGGACGCCAGACAGGATGAGTGAGGAAGTAAGGAAAAAGTTCGGCATATGAAGCTCAGAGATCTCTACACAAAGATCAAAGATATTCTCAAGGAAGCCTCCGAATCGAGCGGTTCGGAGGCTCTTTCTATATTGAGCAAAGTTACAGGCAGAAGTCGTGAAGGCCTGTTGATGGATTTCGAAGAAGAAGTTTCCGAAGCGCAGTGTCAGCTCGCCGTTTCGCTGGCGCGAAAACGTGCGAGTGGCTATCCTCTTCAGTACATCACGGAAAAATGCTATTTCTACGGTCTGGAACTGTACGTGTGTGAAGGAGTATTCATTCCGAGAATGGAGACAGAGGTTCTGGTGGACTTATCTTTGCAAGTGATCGAGGAAAAGAATATCGAGCTGGTTGCAGACGTCGGCACCGGAACCGGCTGCATCGCTATAGCAATCGCTCTGAATTCGCAGTGTGAGGTCTTCGCAACCGACATCAGTGAAAAAGCTCTCCAGGTTGCAAAAAAGAACGCCGAGAAGTACCAAGTTCAGATAGGGCTTCTGAAAGGTCCGTACCTCGAGCCACTCTTACATTTTCTGGACCGTGTGCAGTTGATCGTCTCCAACCCACCGTACGTTTCCTCCCTCGCGCAACTTCCCGCCGATGTTCAGAAAGAACCCTCGGAGGCACTCTTCGCGGGCGAGGACGGTCTCGATTTCTACAGAAACTTTTTCTCCGTTCCTTCTCTGCTCAGAGGAAAGACCATAATCATGGAGATGTCACCGGAACAGGAAAGTGGTCTGAGAGAATTGCTTCAGAACCTTGGAAAGCTCAGCTTTTTTAAAGATCAGTTCAACAGAACCAGGTTTTTCAAACTCGAGATGGAGTGATAAAATAATTCGTGGAACTAACTTTTGGGGTGGTCACCTTGAACAGATTGCTCAAATACGCCAAACCGTATACCCTGTTCTTCGTCCTGGCGATACTGATCGTCCTGGCTTCGGCCATAGTGGACCTTTTGCCACCACAGCTGATCAGAACGATCATAGACAGTTATTTGAACAACGAAACCTTACCAGTTGCTGAACGGTTGAACGGAATCTACAGATTCAGTCTGGTAGTGCTTGCCGTCTTCGCAGCGCAGTTCCTCTTCGGTTATCTCAGCACTTTCATCACGTCGTATCTGGGCAACAGGATCGTCCACGATGTGCGCACGGAGCTCTTCAGAAAAGTTTTAAGTCTTCCCATGTCGTTCTTCGACAGAAATCCCTCAGGAAGGATCACGACGAGGATCGTGAACGACACGCAGAACATCCAGGAGTTCTTCACCAGCGTCATAACGGCGATGGTGAAGGACGTGTTCCTCCTGGCTGGTACGATATATTTCTTGATTCGACTGAGCCCGAAACTTTTCGCCACGACCAGCTTCGTTTTTCCCATCATAGCGGCCGCGATGGTCCTGTTCAGATACTTCGATCTGAAGGTCTACAGAGAGGTTCGTACCAACCTGGCCAAAGTGAACGCCTACCTTGCGGAACACATCAGTGGAATGGGTGTGATAAAACTCTTCCTCGCCGAAGACTACAAGAGAAAAGAGTTCGACTCGGTGAGTTCAGAGCTATACAGATCGCAGATCAAACAGATGTACGTGTTCGGAATCTTCAGACCGTTCATAAGCTTCGTAAGGCACCTGGCCACGAGCGTGATCATCTACTTCGGCGCCAGAATGATACTGCAGGAGACCATAAAGTTTGGAGAGCTGTACGCATTCATAGCTTACATAGACACGTTCATGAGGCCTCTGGAAGACATCTCAGAGAAGTACGACATCGTACAGAACACGGTTGCTTCGTGCGAGAAGATCTTCTCGCTCATGGATGAAAAGCCCGAACCGGCTGGAAAAACGAACAGCCAGCTCAAGATCGAGAAAGGCGAACTGAGGTTCGAAGACGTGTGGTTCAGCTACGATTCCGACAGGTGGGTGCTGAAAGGCATCAACGTCGTTTTCAGACCTGGAGAGCTGACCGCCATCGTGGGCGAGACCGGGGCAGGAAAAACGTCTCTGATGAACCTCATCAACGGTCTGTACGTACCCCAGAAGGGTCGGATCCTCATAGACGGTAAGGACATGTTCGAATACGATCTGATGAAGATCAGAAAACAGATAGCTGCAGTCCCACAGGACGTGATACTCTTCACAGGAACAATCCTCGACAACGTGAGACTGTTCGACGAAACCTACACCGAGGAGCAGGTGATCGAAGCGCTGAAGAAAGTCCACGCGTACGACATAGTGTCCCGCCTGAGTGATGGAATCTACACCAAGATCGTGGAGCGAGGTTACACGCTCTCTGCCGGCGAGAGACAGCTCATAGCCCTTGCTCGTGCGGTGCTGTTCGATGCGAAGATACTGATCCTCGACGAGGCTACCAGCAACATAGATGTCGAAACGGAAACGCGGATCGAGACAGCCATAAGAGAACTCGCGAAGGAAAAGACGATGATCATGATCGCCCACAGGCTCTCGACCGTGAAGAACGCCGACAGAATACTGGTAGTGCACAACGGCAGGATAGTCGAAGAGGGAAAACACGCCCAGCTTTTGGCGAAACAGGGAGTGTACTACCAGCTGTATCAGATTCAGTTCGCTTCATGATTCTTCAGAGCTTCTCCAGCCAGGCTTCGTACAGTTTCTGATAATAGGGTACCAACCTCTGATCGGGTTCGTAAACTTCAAGTTCGTTTTTCAAAGCTTCCATGGCTCTCTTTCTGTGATCTTCTCCAAGATGGTGCCATACCGTTCCCAGAGCTGTACCTTGTCTCTTACTCTGTACGATGATCTTTTCGTTGATAACGCTGGAAAGCATCTTCGTCCACACGTCCGCCCTCGTCAGTCCACCCGTCGAATAGACGTTTTCGAGTTTTCTGGGTACAACTTTCACCACATCGAAGATCCTCTTCAAGTTGAAGATGATGCCCTCCAAAACGCTTCGTGCCACCATCCAGTCGGTGGTATCGCCGCGGAGGTTCAGAAACCTCGCGCTCAGGCTTGGATCCAGCTCAGGGAATCTCTCACTGAAAACGAAAGGATAAAAGAGCACGGCTCGCGAAGCGTCCACGTTGTAGAAATTCTCTTCGATCAATTTTATGATCTGGGCGTGATCGTACTTTGAGAAGAGCTTCACGTACCAGTCGAACACGATACCACCGTTACTCGTTGCAACTCCGGCGATGTAGTAATTCTCGTCCACAACGTAGCACCACACACCGGGTGAAGGGTACTGCTCTGGCGGCTCACTCACGATCGATCTGATCGCCGCGCTGCTGCTCGAGGAGATCGTTATCGAATCGTCGATACCCGCGCCTGAACCTATGCTCGAGGCCGCTGCATCCGAGATGCCTATGAACACATCGGTCCCACTGGCAAGGTTAGTTCTTTCGCCTGCTTCTTTCGTCAATTTCTTCGCGAACGTTGGCGGGACGAGTTCAACTAACTTGTCTTCGCCCACGCCTGTCAGCTCTTTCAGCAAGTCCGCCATCCACGTCTTGGTGCGTATGTCCATGAACCCTGTGCCGGAGGCCACCGAGATGTCGCTGGCCAGCGTGCCGGTCAATCTGTAGAACATGTAGTCTTTTATCGAGACGATCTTGTGAGCCTTTTTGAGCCTCTCAGGCTCATTCTGTGCGAACCACATGAGTTTGAAAATGGGATAGGCAAAGTTGGCGGCACAACCCGCCCTGTTCTGCAGGGTCCTCACGAGCTGTCTGTCCTTCTTCACTTGAAGAACCTGAGGTATCGATCTTTCGTCCACCCAGGGAACGACGTTGCTGGCGGGCCGATAATCCTCATCGAGGAATAGAAGAGAATGCAACATGCTGTCGAGCACGATGCTGTCCACGCGGGGGAACTTCTCCCCAACCTTTTTCAACGCTTCGAACACCGCATTTTCGATCTGTACAGGATCCTGTTCGAACATTGAAGGCCCAACGGAGAAGACATCGTAAGATTCGCTCACATCGAGCAGAACTCTCAACGCGTCAGAATCGTAAACGATGACCTTCACAGCCGTCGTGCCTATATCCACTCCCACGTGCAGTCCCACTCGCGACACCTCCACAGGTTTATGTTACATCAACTGAGACGAGATACCAGCGACTCAGTGAAGGAACCTCACGGAGATCCAGATTCCGAAGCTGGACGCAATCAGCGTCAGCATCGCGACGAAGAAGGTGTTCTTGATAAACCTGACGTTGTTCATCTCTATACCATAGTTTTTGAGAATGCGTGACCACATCATGCCGGCGAGTGCTCCGATGAGAGTTATGTTCCCACCGATGTTCGAACCGACCACCAAACTCAACGCGTAGCTGATCGGTTTCTGCCAGAGCGCGTGAGCGAAGAAGATCGTCATGGGCTGGTTTATCATGATGTTCGCGGCGAAAGCCGTAACGTACGTGGTGAAGAAAGAAACGAGAAGGTCGTTCCTGAAATTGAACAGCTTACCAACAAGATCTGTGAGACCGTACATGGAGAAGGTCTGCACGAAGACGAAGAAAGTTATGATCATGGGGAGAATCTTCCAAGGAACTCTCTTGAAAACATCGATGAAGAAAGAAAGGCTGTGACTGTCTTCGAAATTCGCCTTCGACATCTTGCCCGAAAAAGCGAGGTTCAACAGCGCGTAGATCGCGCAGTACAGAACGACAGCCTTCCACAGAGGTAAACCTATGAAATCTCCTATGGACACGGTCACGAAGAAAGCACAGAAGGTCAAACCAGAAAGCCAGGCGTACAGCTTGCTTTTCAGAGCCTCGTCTATATCGAGCTCGAGTCTGGCTTCCACACGCTGTGGGATCTTCTTTCTGTACTGAACATAGAAGCCTACCAGTGAAGCTGCTATGGCCGCGATGGTGGGGATGAACATGAGTCTGGCGTACTCAAAAAAGCTGAACGAATAAGCCTGAGCAACGATCACGTTCGTTGGATTTCCTATGTAGAAGAACATGCTCCACGTGTTCGAGGTGAAGAAAACACTGATCAGCAACGGTATTGGGTCCATACCAGAATACTGCGACATGTAGACGATGATGGGTGTGAGCGTCAACGTCACTATGTCGTTGGATGTGAACATCGTCATGATCCCTGCGAGCAGAATCGTGTTGAAGAAGAGTTTCTTGCCATCACCTTTGCTGAGCGACAAAAACTTGTAAGCGATCACTTTCAGCAGGCCAGACGCGTCCAGGCTGGTACAGATGTACGCTGAACCAAAGAAGATCACGAGTATCTGCCACGGCACGATGTTCAGCTGCTTCATGAGGGAGGTTCTGATCAAGGTGAGTGGAACCACACCTGTGGCGATCAGGAGAATGAGGGCAAGCAACGAAGATTTCGCTTGATCGAGCGAAATGACTGCGTTCTTTATCTTTATCTTCGGCTCCTTTATCGTTGCATACACCGTGGCGAAAAAGATGTTCAGAGTGATTACGAGATCAACCATAGGTCATCCTCTTCACGACTCGCATCACGATCTTACCAGGAACAAGTTTCTGGAATGCTAATTTGCGCCGCGTTTCACATCGCTTTCACTACGACGTCAGAAACAATCCTGCAATGTTAACATACCTTGACAGCGGCTCATGCGATGTCAAGGCCAGGCTTGAAACTCACACCTGACGCGTGGAAATCAACGTTCCAGCTTTTTGAATGGGCCGTCATTTTCTCGTTGACACTTTGACGAATCCATCGTATATAATTTTTTTGACAACCCACACGAACGTGTGAGATGTGTGAAAATATTTTTCCAAAAGGGAGGGAGTAACCGTGAGGAAGTTCCTCGTGCTTGCGTTTGTTGCCGTTGCCCTTGCAACGTTGTTCGCCGCGCCGAAGTATGTGCTCAGATTCAACCACGTTCTCGCAGCCACAGAACCGTACCACCAAGCGTTCTTGAAGTGGGCGAAAGCGGTCGAGGAGAGAACGAACGGGGATGTTAAAATCGAAGTGTTCCACAGTGCTCAACTCGGTGTAGAAGAGGACATCCTAGAGC